>JANYLN010000100.1 GCA_025357795.1 Planctomycetota bacterium | reverse complement strand
GCCAGATTATCTGTACGCGTAACAACAGACGGGCCTCTCTCTGCTGACGGACCAGACGCTGGAGTTCCTCGAGGCTGTGATGCTCTGCCACATGCATGGTTCACCTCCTTGTAAAAACCAGCATGCCACAGCCTTCGCTCGGGCGCAACCCTAACAGGTACCAAACTGCACGCAAAGTTCAATCATGGAGCGTATAATTCGCCGAGGGCAGGAGGCGAAATTGTCTTGACGAAGCGGAAGATCCTGATAGAGTAACTCTTATGCTACGCCCTATCGTTCGGGAGAGCGAGGGGTGCAAGCCGGCTTCGCCGCCGGCTCTGCTTGAGCGGTATGTTCTTCTCGCCTGATGGTCCAATTTCAGCAGACGCGTTATTTTTTGGTGGCATTTGTGTAATGCCCTAACGGGGATGTTGTCTTCATGGCGAGGAACGGCAATGAAAAGCAGAGGCATCGGAATGTGTCTGGCGGTCGTGGTTGTGGCGGGAGCGTCGCTGTTTTGCTCGGCGCCTGCGCGGGCTGTGCCAGTGGTTTCGTTATGGGATGACGGGACGCTGAACGGCTGGACCAGTGCCAACGGCTCGTGGGGTCGCTGGGAGGTTCCGACGACCGGCGGCAACCCTGGCGGGTACGTGCGGTTCTACGACCTGAATTCGACCTATGCGGCGGATGAACTGCATGCGCCGGCGCGCTACTTGGGCGACATGCGGCCGCTGGTAGGCAACAGCCGGTTCGAGTGGGACATGCTCGCGGGGCGGACGGCGGCGGTGGGTCTGGTGATCACGCTGCAGGGTTCGGGCGAGCGGGCGATCTACCGGAGCGCCTTGCCGGGCCTGACGTGGTCGCATGCGACGGTGGATCTGAAGCAGGCGAGCTGGACGGTATCACAAGGGACGTGGGATGGTCTGATGGCCAACGTGACGGGCATGAGCATCATGGGCGACGTCTGTTTGGGCCATCCCGGGGTGGAGTTGGCGTTGGACAACTTCGTGATGGTTCCGGAGCCGGCTTCGCTGGTGCTGCTGGCGTGTGGCGGCCTGGCGCTGGTTCGCCGGCGGACGTAGGCCAGGCGATCGCTTATGAAGACTCGGTCGGCTGTTCTTCTGCCGCCGATCTGACGGGATAGCCGTGCCTTGCAGCTCGTGCGAGTTGTGGGGCACGGCTCGGCATTTCATGCATTCTCAGCAGAACCCCGACGCGGGAGTCGGCGCGAGAATCTCTCGGGAAGATCCGGCAGGACTACGGGAGCGTCAACCGTCGTTGGCAGGGTGGTCCCGGTCCGAAGGTCCTGGACGCCTGCAAAGGACGCAGGCGTGGCACGCAGAGGATGAATTGTGACGGCCCGCTAGTGGCTGGAGGGGCTCGGCTGGGAGATGATCCAGATTTGAAACATTCGGTGGTGGAGCCTGTGCCGCTGGGGGTTCTGTCAGTCCCAGGCGCCGAGGCCGGCGACCATCTTGCTGCGGAGCTGGACGTCGGCGGCGGTTTCGTTCATGGCGAGGCGCAGCGTTTCGAGGAGTTCGCAATCCTCCTGGTTGCGGGGCGAGGCGACGGTCTGGCACAACTCGTCGATCTGCTGGATGGAGTGGGCGCCGGGGACCGTGGTGTCCACGTTGGGGTCGGCGAGGACCCAGCGAAGGGCTGCCTGGTAGGGCAGGGGGCTGTCCTTGAGGTGTGCGACGGCTGGATGCTGGATCTTGCCCGACCAGACGTGGTTGAGGAAGCCCCCACCGCCGCCGAAGGGCTTCATGGCGACGGTGCCGACGCGGCGCTGCCGGGCGGCAGGGAGCAGTTCGCGACCGGCCGCCGGGTGCAGCGGCGAGTAGGGCACCATCATCGTCTCGAAGACATCGAACTCCGTGATGGCGCGCAGGGCCGTCTGCGGGCTGTGATGGCAGGAGAAGGCGAAGTGGTCGCAGAAACCTTCGGCCCGCAGGGCGAGGAAGGCCTCATGGGCGGCGGCAATTCGTTGGGGGGCGGCCTCATCCTCGAACATGAGGGCGACCCATAGCAGGATGTCTACTCGCTCGATGCCGTAGCGGCGGCGGTGGTCGTTGCAGTAGTCGATCACGTACTGCTTCGTGTCCCCGGGGTCCTGTTTGTTCATCGAATGGAGGGGCCAGGCGACGACAAACTCGCGGCCGCGGGTCTTGAGAACCTCGGCGGTGGCGAGTTCCTCGGGGTCCCATTGGACATCGAAGTAGTTCACACCGAGGTCCAGGAGGTGATGGAGTTC
>JANYLN010000084.1 GCA_025357795.1 Planctomycetota bacterium | reverse complement strand
ACGCTCAGGGTTTCGGGCTGGCGGGGGTGGGCCGCGAGGTACTGGCGGATGTCGTCGGTGGTGACCTGTTCGATGCGGGCGGTTTCCTCGGCGCGTTCGCGGGGCTGGCCGAAGTAGAAGAGGTCTTCGGCGATCTCGCTGGCGCGGACGCGGGTGAGTTCGCCGCGGGTCTGGCGGCGGGCGGTGATGAGGACTTTCGCGCGGGCGAGCTCCTCTTCGGTGAGATCCTCGCTAAGGCGCTCCATCTCGCGCAGCAGGGTGGCGAAGCAGCGCTCACTGCGTTGGGGGGTGGTGCTGGCGCCCATGTAGAGCAGGCCGCCGCTGCGGAGGTACTCGGGCCAGGCGCTGACCCAGTAGACGAGGCCCTGCTTTTCGCGGACCTCTGTAAAGAGGCGGCTACTCATGCCGCCGGAGAGGACGCCCAGGGCGACGGCTTCGGCGGGCCAGTCGGCGGACTGGCGGCGGCAGCCTGGCCAGGTCAGGGCCATGTACTGCTGTTCCAGTTTCTTGTCATAGTGAGTGCGTTGGGGGGTGAACTGGATCTCGAGGGGCTCGAGCAGGCGGGGGCTGCCTCGCTGCAGGGCGCCGAGGTGCTTTTCTATGACCTCGGCGGCGCGGGCGGGCTCGATGGAGCCGGCGAGGGTCACCTGGAGGCGGCGGGCGGTGAGGCAGCGCTGCGCGTACTCGACGATCTGGTCGCGGCCGAGTTTTTCGAGGGTGGCCTTCTCGCCGAGGGCGTGGCGGCCGAGCACGGGGCCGAGGGCCTGGCGGCGGGCGGCCTTTTGGAGGAGTTCCATGGGCTCGTCTTCGAGGGCGTCGAGTTCCTGGAGGGAGAGGTCGCGCGAGACGTCACACTGCTCGAGGGGGAAGGTGGCGCGGCAGAACATCTCGGCGTGGAGTTCGACGACGCGTTCGAAGAACTCGGCCATCGCGAGGCAGCCGAAGCTGATGGTCTCGCGGCCGGTGGTACTGTTGCGGCGGACGCCGATGGCATCGAAGGCGTCGGCGAGTTGCTCGGCGGTGTAGCTGTCGGTGCCCTTGTCGAGGAGGTCCTCGGCGAGTTGGGCGACGCCGAGCTGGTCTTCGGGCTCGGCGGCGAGGCCGCAAAAGAAGGTAAAGTTGACGGCGATGACGCGGCGGTCGGGCATGTACTGGCCGCCCAGCTCGACACCGCACGGCAGGATGTTGTAGTACAGCCCGCTGGGGTCCATGATGCGGCTCCTTTTTTGCGGCGGCGACTGTCGGCTGTTATCTGTCAATCTATATCGTTCCAGCGCGTGTTCCGATTATCTCTAGCGACAGCATGGTCCTGCAACGGCGCGGGGCCATGGCACCCAAATGCGTGACACTACACACAAACCGAATCCGTTCTAGTGATGCGTCTCGAGGGTGCCCATCAGGGGGGCGATCTCGGCGAGCTTCTGGTCCATCAGCTCTTTGGTCTTGGCCTCGAGGTTGAGGCGGAGCAAGGGCTCGGTGTTGCTCTTGCGGACGTTGAACCACCAGTCGGGGTACTGGACGGTCACGCCGTCGAGGGTGTCGATCTGGCCATCGGCGTACTTTTTGAGCAGCTTGTCGATGGTGGCGTCCTTGTCCTCGTTGTGGAAGTTCATCTCGCCGCTGGTGGCATAGCGGGCCAGCGGGGCGATCAGCTTGGAGAGGGGCTTGCCCTCTTCGGTCAGGAGGTTCATGACGGCGACGAAGGCCAGGACGCCGCTGTCGCAGTACCAGTTATCGCGGAAGTAGAAGTGGCCGCTGAGTTCGCCGCCGAAGACGGCGTTGGTATCGGCCATGGTGCGTTTTATGAAGACGTGGCCGACGCGTTGGCGCTTGGGGATGCCGCCGGCCCGTTCGATCTCTTCCTTGAGGACCCAGCTGCTGCGCAGGTCGTAGACGATGGTGCTGCCGGGGTTGTCCTTGAGGAAGTATTTGGCCAGCAGGGCGGTCATGAAGTCGCTGCGGACGGGGGCGCCGGTTTCATCGACGAAGACGCAACGGTCGGCGTCGCCATCGAAGCAGGCGCCGAAGTCGGCCTTATTCTGGCGGACGGCCTGCTGGAGTTGGCGGAGGTTGGCCTCGACGAGGGGGTTGGGCTCGTGGGCGAAGCGGCCTACCTTGTCGAGCAGGTCGAAATTGATCTTGGAGAGGCGGAGGCCGGGGACGTCGTCGAAGAGGATGGGGAACCATTTTCCGGCCATGCCGTTGGAGGCATCGACGGCGACCTTCATCGGCTTGGGGGTCTTGAGGAACTTGCGAACGAATTCCTTGTAGGGGGCGGCGAGGTCGGCCTGGCGGAGTTCGCCCTTCTGGCTGGAGTCGTGCTTGGGGACGGAGACGGCGAGGCGTTTGATCTCTTCGAGACCGCTGTCCTGGCCGATGGCCTTGCCCTTGGCGCCGGTGACCTTCAGGCCGTTGTATTGGGCGGGGTTGTGGCTGGCAGTGACCTGGACGCCGCCGCAGGTGGCCAGATAGTTGATGGCGAAGTAGATCTGGGAGGTATCGATCATGCCGAGGTCGATGACGTCGGAGCCGGTGGAGAGGGCGCCGTCGATGAAGGCCTTGGCCAGCGAGGGGCTGGAGAGGCGCATATCGCGGCCGACGGCCATGGTGTTGGCCTTACGGTCGGCGCGGTCGACGCCGGAGAGCTGGCTACGGAGGAACTGGCTGGTGGCGTAACCAATGCGCCAGGCGACCTCCTCATTCAGAGGGTCGGGGTAGACGGCCCGAACATCGTATGCCTTAAAGACCTTTGCAATCTTGTCGTCGGACATTCCGCGTTGCTCCTCGGCGCCAGCCCGTCGCTGGACGGCCTGCTGGATGTCGTCCTGGCCCCGCCGATCCTTGTTGAACTCGCAGGTCTTGCACTTGGCGAAGTTTGCCCGCCGTCGCCCGCTGCAGACGGCGTCGCTGATGGAAATACGGTTTTCGCCGGGACAATGGCGATAATACTTCTCCGATTGTTGCGTCATAAAGCCTCCATAGCCAGCATAGAGGCACGACATAGTAGCAGGAGCGGGCGGGAGGTTCCACATGCGGAGGCGGCAGTCAGTCAGTAGTCCAGGGCAATTGCATGTTGGGCAAGACCATGGTCCTGCAACAGCGTAGGACCATGCCACCCTCTGGCGCCATCAAGAACGCGGATGGCACATCGGCCAGCCGTACAAAGGGCAATGATTTGCGTTCACATGCAATTACCCTGGTCAGTCGTCAGCGGGAGAGTTTGCGTCCGAAAGTCTTGCACGGCGGGGGCGGTGAACCCTGGGGCGGCGAGGGCGGTAGTAGAAACGGGATGGCTGGGGTCGGGGAATGACAGCAAAGGGTGGCGGCAACAAGGGGTTGGCTTGACCGCGGGGTGGACCTGTCATATGGTCAGCACCCGCAGCAGATAAACCGGACGGATCGGCTCCGGCTGCCGGAGGTGGCGTTACTTATGGGCAAGACTGCCAAACAGACGCACAGCAGCTTCGCGCAGACCAAGGAGACGCTTGGGTCGATCATCTTTGCGTTGATCCTGGCGTTGGTCTTTCGGGGGTTTGTCGGGCAGGCGTTCGTGATTCCGACGGGTTCGATGGCGCCGACGCTCAACGGCAAGCACATAGATCATGTATGTAGCAGCTGCGGGTACTCGTTCGCGGTGGGCATGGACCGGCTGCCAGTGCGGGCACAGTGTCCCAACTGCAACCACGAGGACCTGCTGAACGGCCAGCCTATTGCGGACCAGGGCGACGGTATTTTCACGTTGAGCTGGCCGTTTGCACTGGGCGGGGCACTGGGGCCGCAGCGTTGGGACGTGGCGGTCTTCAAGGCCCCGTTCCGGATCATCGCCGAGGAGCGGGACGGCGAGACCAACTACATCAAGCGACTGATCGGTCTGCCTGGGGACATCCTGGAGATCATCGACGGGGACGTGTACCTGGGGCGGGCCGAGGAGGTTTCGGAGTCGATTCGGACGAAGCTGCTGCACACCCCGCTGCCTGTGGCACTGACGACGGAGGAAAAGGGGGAGCTGGATTCGAAGCTGCAGATCTCCCGGAAGGCGGCGCAAGCCCAGGAGGCGCTCTGGCAGATCGTCTTCGACTCCGATTTCATTGCGACGAAGCCGTCGGCGCGGGGGCTGATCCCGGCGTGGAAGGCGGCGGGGGATGCCAAGGCGTCGCACTGGAGCGTGGCGGGGCGGACGTTCCGGTTCGACGGGACGAAGCCGGGGCCGGAGAGCCAGCCGGGGGCGGCGAGGCAGCCGGAGTACCTGGAGCTGAGCGGCAAGGATTTCCGGGACAATTACGGGTACAACTGCGGGGGCGGCTGGCAGATCGTCAGCGACCTGCGGCTTTCGGGGACGGTCAACTGGCAGGAGGGCAGCGAGGGGTTGATCCAGCTGTGCCTGTCGAAGCGGGACATGCTGTACACGATCGAGCTGCAGCCACGGCAGGGTACGGGGCGGGCGCTGCAGGCCAAACGGGACGCTCCGCAGGAGACCCAGGAGATCCAGACCTGGACGTTCCCGGCGTGGAAGAAGGATCGGCCTGTGCGGGTGAGCGTGGCGAACGTCGATCGGCAGCTGGAGGTACGGCTGAACGATCGAGTCGTCTGGCAGCATGGGTTCGGGATGACGGCGGGGCAGGCCCGTTTGCAGGGGTATGAGACGGCGTCGCCGATCGTGCGGATCGGGGCGAGCGGGTGCAAGGCGGAGCTGAGCCATCTGCTGGTCAGCCGGGACGTTTACTACCAGGACTGGGCGCCGATCATCACGGTGGTCATGAACAGCAAGGGCGAAGGGCGGCGGCTGTACAACGCGTACAGCGACAAACCGGGCTGGGCGACGCGGGAGAACCCGCTGCTGCTGCGTGAGAAGGAGTACTTCGTGCTGGGCGACAACAGCCCGCA
>JANYLN010000066.1 GCA_025357795.1 Planctomycetota bacterium | reverse complement strand
ATGGCGCAGGATCTGGACGGGCGGATCATCACGAGCGATTTCAACCTGGCGAAGGTGTCGCAGTTGCGTGGGGTGGAGGTGATCAACCTCAACGACGTGGGCAACGCCCTCAAGCCGGCGGTGCTGCCAGGCGAGACGCTGGAGGTGAAGGTCGTCAAGCCGGGCGAGGAGCAGAACCAGGGGGTGGGGTACCTGCCGGACGGGACGATGGTGGTCATCGAGGGCGCGCGGGACAGAGTCGGCCAGGATATAACGATCGTGGTGACCAGCGGATTGCAGACGTCGGCGGGGCGGATGCTGTTCGGGCGGGTCGAGGGGCCCGGGGCCGTTCGGGGGGGGCGTGGCCGGCGAGAGGGTGCGCGGAGCGGGGGGCGGTCGATGGCGGATGCGGACGACAACGGGGGGCCGGCGGAGCCGACTGATGATGCGAAGACTGGGCCGGAGTGAGATGATGGCGGAGGCCGGGAGCCCGGGACAAAGACAGCAACAGCAACGGCAAGAGTAGCCACAGAGGGCACAAAAACGGCAACAACTACCAAGAGCCGCCAACGGCCCCGCTGAAGCGGGAACTCGAACAGTCCTTCGTCAAACAAACCCACGGCGCGGGCACCAGGCCTGGACGACGAACCAAGGCCACGACTACGGATACCGCGACCTTGTGGGCCGCGGTCTGGCGGGGGTGCACGGGGCGGGGGTTTGGCGGTAAGATTAGGGGACGAAACGCGGGGGCGGCTGCAGGGCGGCGGCCCCGGACGGGAAATCGCAAGTTCATCGCAGCGTAGGAGAGGTGTCGTGGCCAAGATTGCAGTGATCGTTCCGGCAGCCGGTCAGTCCTCGCGGTTTGGGGGCAAGCAGAAGAAGCCGTTTGTCAACCTGGACGGCCGGCCTGTGGTGCTGCGGACGCTGGAGCTGTTCATCAACCGGCAGGACGTCGTGCAGACGATCCTGGTGATTGCGCCGGAGGATGCGGAAGAGGTCAAGCGGAAGTTCGGGGCAAACCTGAGCTTCATGGGCGTCAAACTGGTCGAGGGGGGCCGGGAACGGCATGAGACGGTCGCCAAGGCGCTGGCGCAGGTCAAGGAAGAGGCCGAGTTCGTGGCGGTACACGACGCGGTCCGGCCTTGCGTGACCGAGGAGATGATCGACGCGGTGTTCGCCCAGGCGCAAAAGAGCGGGGCGGCGATCCTGGCGGCCCCGGTGCGGGGCACGCTCAAGCGGGTGGGCACGGCGAACCTGGTCGAGCACACCGTCAGCCGGGAGGGGCTCTGGGAGGCGCAGACCCCGCAGGTCTTCCGAAAGAGCCTGCTGGCCGAGGCGTACGCCAAACGGGAGCAGGCGGGCGAGGCGATCACCGATGATGCGCAGCTGGTAGAGCTGTTCGGCCAGAGGGTGACGGTGGTGGAATCGGACCTGTCGAACCTGAAAATCACGTCGTCTAGCGATCTGCGGCTGGCGGATGCGATTCTCAAGAGCCGTCCGCGCCTCAAGGCCAAAGGGCTGGGGGCGTTTGAGGAGGCGCAGTGGTAAGGCGAAGGGCGGAGGAGTGAGTAACGGCAACGGCAGGAGTCCAGGAGCCGCTGTTGTTGGTTATTCGTTATTTGCTGGCGGCAATAACGACAACAGCAACGGCGAGGGCCTGGCGCGGTCGCCGTCAGGGTGTGTCGTTCTTGACGGGTCCTGCCTGGGGGGGTTTAATCGCCCTTCGATTGATTGTGTGACAATTTTCCATCCTCAAGGAGGAGGTTCCTATGATGGCACATCGGTTGATATACGTTGCGTACTGCGCGCTGGTCATCGCGGGGCTGGCGGGCTGCGTCCAGCAGAAGAAGCAGCCTGCCCCGGCGCCGGAGGGTCCGGTGACGAGCCTGGAGTTGCCGGAGGGGGTGAAGCTGGCGGCGATCCCGGGCGGGGCGAGCGAACCGGACCTGGTTGAGCGGGTAGTGTTCTACCGGGCGATGTACGCCAAGAGCTTGCGGGCCCTGCGCGACTATTACAGAACACAAGGAAATGAGCCCAAGCGGCTGTGGGCGGAAGAGGAACTGAGCCAGGTGTGGCAGATCAAGCCGTACCGCTACATGATCGAGGCCGAGGTGCCGACGGGGCCGGTCAAGGCCGCGACAAGCGTGCCCGAGGCGGACGAGCTGTACAACCAGGGTCTCAGCCTGCTGGAAGCGGCGACCAAGAAGAACAAGGTCGAAGCTGACCTGCTCAAGCAGTCGCTGGCGAAGTTCAAGGACCTGGCGAATCGCTATCCGACCAGCGACAGCATGGACAAGGCATGCTACTACGTCGGGCTGATCCACGACCAATACTTCCCGGGCGACACGCAGATCGCGCTGGCGTGGTACAAGCGGGCGTGGGAGACCAACCCGAAGATCCAGATGCCGGCGAGGTTCAACAGCGCCAAGATCTACGATGTGAGGCTGCACGACCGCAACAAGGCCCTGGAGATGTACCGCCGGGTACTCAAGGAAGAGACCTTCAACAAGGCGAACGTGGAGCATGCGAGCCTGCGGATGGCGCAGCTGAGCACGCAGGGCCAGGACACGGCCAAGCACGCGACGGACCCGATCTACAGGCAGTAGTGCGAGATTCGGGGCAAGGAGACAAGGCGCTCTCTTTCCATCCGGCCTGGGACGGGCAATAACCCAGGACGGGCTGCGAAAGAGAGCGTTTCTTTTACGGTTTGTGATCGTCGGGCTGGGGATGGGGTACGTGCGGGCGAAGCAGTGCAAGCAGACGGCGGGGGCCGAAATGGCACTGCTGTGCGATAGGGACGCCGAACGGCTGGCGAAGAACACGGCGGAGTTCGAGGTGTCGGGCACGACCTCCTACGAGGAGGTGCTCCAGTGGGACGACGTCGATGAGGAGCGGCCTAACGGGCACTTCTAGAGCGGTGAGGCGGGGCCATCGTCTTTGTGGTCGGATGCGCCGGGAGCATTCACGTCAGCGACCGCGGGGCAAGTCGGCACGGCGGCGAGCAGGCGGCGCCGACGGATCAGCCAAGCCGCCAGGATCAGCCAGCCTGGCAGGGAATGGGCCAGGTAGACGGCGATATAGGTGCCCAGGGGCATCGGGTCGAAGTTGGAGTATCGCTGGAGGACCCAGCGGCCCATGACCGTGAGGCCGGCCGCGAAGACCGTGGCGAAGCCGGCGGTCCAGAGCATTCGCCAGCCGAAGCGGCGGCGGAGGGCTGACCAGAGGCCGGAGAGCCCCAGGAGCACGGCGGCTGTCCAGGCGGCGCGACTCCAGATCCAAAGGGTGGCTTCACTGACGCCGATGGCGGTGAAGAGTCGTTTTTGCTCGTCTCCGCGGACGAAGGCGGCGGCAAATCCGGCCCAGGAGTTGGCGCGGATGATCTTGGCGCGGAGGTAGTGGATACTATAGAGCTCCGCGGCTGCGATCAGGATCAGCAGCACACCGATTATGACCGGGGCCCAGAACCATAGGGCCGGGGCGTTGGGGTGAGCCTTCACGGTCTGCCGATTGTCTTCTGCCATGCACGTAGCCAAGGCGTCAGGTTATCCTTGCGGTCAATCCACCGGCGAATAGATTCCACTGCCTGTCAATTCCCGCGGCGGCTGCATCGCCGGAGTGCAGCACCACACGGTAACGATACTCTACTATGTCGCCTGCCTGCCAGGTGTGCGAGCCATCCCGGGCCTTGTCATTCGTAAAGCACGACAAGCCGAACGGGTTGGCCGCCATGAGGCCGTATGCCCGCACGTGCCAAGTCACAGGGTAACGGAAATTCGACGGGTGATCCAGGATCGCCACGCCGACCGCCCTGCCCTGCACGGGACCGGTGTAATCGCACCAAGGGGCGGGCTTGCCCCAGCAGGCCTCTTCGCCTTGGGCGCCAATACCATTGGCGATGCGGCCCGAACCGCGGCCCCCCTCTATTGAGGAGGCGACTCGAACGCTGCACATCCCGCCTTCCTTGGTGTCGCCGAAGCGGATCGGCCCGTCGGTCATCTCCAGGCGGCTGGTCACGTCGATGAACCGCTTGGAGTCGATCTCGTCTCAGAAGACGGTTTTGCGTCGTTCGGACAACTGTCGCTGGCCTGCCGCGTCGAGCCAGTCGATCCGGGCATTCCTCTGGGCACATGCCGGGCCCTTGATCATACTGACTTGTCGGGTGCGTTGCACGCCGTGGCTGTCGACCAGGGACCAGAAATCGACGCCGTTGACGTCGCCGTGGCTGACCCAGAGGGACTGCTGGTGAACGTGGTCGCGGCTGGCGGCCGGGCGCTACATTT
>JANYLN010000064.1 GCA_025357795.1 Planctomycetota bacterium | reverse complement strand
TCCAGATTTCCTTGGTGCGCTGCATGATGCGGTGGGGGTCGTCCTGGTCGAGTTCGAGGGTGGCTTCGAGGATGAAGCGGGCCTGGATGTTGGTGGTGCGGTAGGCGAAGATGAGGTCGTCGCGGGTGCGGTCGAAGACGGTTCCGGCGGTGTCCATGACGCTGACGCTGGCGATGCTGTCGCCGAGGCTGCCGAACTTGCCGCCGGCGTTCATGCGGATTCCGCCGCCGACGGTTCCGGGGATTCCGGCGAGGCATTCGAGGCCGGTGAGGCCCTGGCGGACCATTTTGACTTCACGATTAGTCCTTCACAGTGAGCCACGGAAGGGCAGCGGGATGGCTGGCGTTTCCCCCCCGGCGCTACCGTCTCCGCCCTTCCATTTTTTTTGCTATCGGGGAGTTAGATACGGATGTAAATATTCGGCAGCCGTTAAGCAACGACAGCCGAGGTATACTAACTAACGATGTGCTGAACCTTGACTATCAATCCGTTGTGGTTTGTTTTGTGCGTCAAATAGTAGTGAGGTGCACGTAACATGGTACAGTCCAAGGCGGCGATGTACGGGGTTCTCGCGGTAGTTGAAGTGACCAAGCGGCAGCAGACCAGCAGCAACGGCGTGCAGGCACATGATATTGCCAAGACGTTCAGCTTGCCGGTGGCCTACTGCGCCAAGGTGATGAGCCAACTGGCTCGCGCCGGCATCTTCCAGTCCGGCCGCGGCCCCCGCGGCGGCTTCAAACTGCAGCGCCAGCCCGAGCAGATCACCCTGTTGGACATCGTTAGCGTAGTCAACGGCCAGATCGCTCCGAAGGATTCGATGGATAAGTCCGAAGCGGCTGACCCGATCATCAAGTCCATGAACGTTGCCATGCATCGCGCGTTCGACCTGCTCCGCCAGGAACTCCAGCGCGTGACGATCGCCGATCTGCTCAAGGATCAGGCAGCGACCCCGGCCCCGGCCCCGGCCGCCCAGATGAACTAAGGTTCGGGGCTTACGCCAACCGGATCATGACATTGTGACGGCCTGCCTGTAGCCTTACGGCGCCGGTTGCCGAAGGCACCGTGGCCGTGATGGCTGCAGGCAGGTCGATCCCCCCTGGAGCGTGCCGGGCTCGTCTTCCCGCCATTGGCATCGAATCGTGCCATGCGGTGTTGGGACTGCGACCTCCGCATGCTCCAGTCCGTTTGCACGCGGATCGACCATTACCTCCGCAAAGCCCGGTGCCATCGGGCGAATCCCTCCGACGTACGCCGACAGCAGCGCCGTCGGGCTGGCGCTCCATGCGTGACATGCGCTCGTGTGCCCCCGCCCGCGAGGCTGGTCCCAACTCTCATAGAACGTCGTGTATCCCTGCTGCAGCATCCGGCCCCAGAGCCGCCGAATCGTTTCGATCGCCTGCCGGTCGTACCCCTCCTTGAACATCGCCCCCAGTACGAAGGCATAGAAGTACGGCGAGGCCACCGGCGACTTGGTCCGGGCCGAGTACTCGTTGAGCAGTTCGCTCCCAGCCAGCCGATCGTGCTGCCGTGCGATCCGCCAGAGGACCTTCTCGACGATCGATCCGTTATGCTCCGGCTGCAAATCCAACTGCACGGCCAAGGCGTTGGCGTGCTGACCCACTTGGTCGATCCGCTTGCCGCGCTGCCGGTCATACCCCTCGCAGAACGCCCGGCGCTTCGGGTCCCAGAACGTCTCGACGATCGCCCGCTCGACCGCCCGGGCCCGGGCCTGCCAGGCGCGCACATCCTTGGGCTGCCGCAGGTGCCGGGCGATCCGCACCCCGCGCAGCGCCTCCAGGTACTGCATCGCGTACGTCGCGCTCAGGTCGTCCTTGTAGATCGGACTCCAATCCAGGAACAGCCACAGTCCCGCCGGCGCAGCACCCGGCAGCACGCCCGGCTTGCTCGATGCCGCGAAGTAGCCCAGCAGCCGCTGCAACGCCCCGTACGTCTCGGCAAAGACCGTGTCGTCCCCGCTGTACCAGTAGTACTCCCACAGGGCGGCCGCCCACTGCAGGCCAAAGTCTGGCAGGATGCACGAGTGGTGCCGCGACGGGAACACGCCGTAGATCAGCCCCTGCGGCGTCTGCGACTGCGCCCCCTGGCGCAGCATGCGCCGCATGAGCGCGTGGTCCCCGAAGGTGTACGCGTTGACCTGCCACTGCACGCGCGCATCCCCCAGCCACTGGGCCTGCTCCCGCCAGGGGCAATCCATGTACGAGTCGTGCATGCACAACTGCAGCGTGTAGCGGCCCATCTTCCAGATCTCGTTGAGCACCGGGTCGCTGCAGGCGAAGTGCCCCTTCTCTTCGACCGGGTACGAGGTGAAATTCACCCCCACGTGGTGGACCCGCACCGGCTGGCGAACGTCCCGGAAGACTACCAGTGCGTAGCGAAAGCCCTTCCACCAGAAGAACTCGTGCTGCTGCCGCCCCGCCCGGCAGCGATAGCGATCGGCCATCGAGACTTGGCTGTGCGTCAGCGGGTCCAGCAGCACGATCTGCCCATCGTCGTCGATGTGCTCGCTGTAGAGCAAATCCACGATCTCTCCGCCCCGGGCCGACAGGTCCAGCCGGATATACCCCGCCGTCTCCCGCCCCGCGTCCAGCAGCAGCGCGGTGAACTCCCCGCCCCGGATGGGCCGGATCACCGCGGCCGCCTCGCCCGGCCGCAGCAGGGCCTCGACGTCGCGCACCAGCGTCTCCGGCTGCCGCGCGGCCTTGCGCTGTTCCCGGAAGTGCAGCAGGCCCAGGTTGTCCACGCTGGCATAGCCCTCCGCACACCGGCCCGTCAGGACCGATACGACCCGCGCGAACGTCTGCGCCTGCTCCCGTTGCAGCGGGATGCCCGACGGCTCCAGTTCATGCCACGGTGGCAGGCCGATCGACACTCGCGAGCCGGCCGGCCGCCATCCACGATCGTCGAAGGGGATCTCCGTCCACCCGGCCGGCATGACGCGCGCATCGACATCTTCCTGCCAACTGGCCTGGATGCTCAGCCGGCTGACGTCGCTGTTGTAGCAGTCCGCCTTCAGCAGCCGCCAGTCCGGCCCGCAAAGTAAACTCCAGGTATACTATTGCACGGAGACCGCGAGGTTATGGCAGCCGACTGGATCGAGATTGATGGTTCCCACGGAGAAGGCGGCGGGCAGATCGTCCGCACGAGCCTCACGCTGGCCGCGCTGACGCGCCAGCCCATCCGGCTGATCAACATGCGCGCCAATCGCGAACCGGCCGGCCTGCGAGCCCAGCACCTCGCTGCCGTCGAGGCGATCCGTCGGGTCACCAACGGAAAGGTCCAGGGCGCCCAGCTCGGCTCGCAGGTCCTGCACTTCGTGCCCGGGCCCGTCCAGGCCGGCACATACCTCTTCGATGTCGGCACCGCCGGCTCGACCTCCCTGGTGCTCCAGACGGTCGCCCTGCCGCTGGCCTTCGCCTCGGCCGAGAGTATCGTCGAGGTCGTCGGCGGCACCCACAACCCGCTCGCCCCCAGCTTCGAATACCTCCGGTACGTCTGGGCCGCCTGGCTGGCCCGCATTGGTATCCAGATCGACCTGCAGATGGTCGCCGCCGGTTTCGCCCCCAAGGGCGGCGGCCACCTCGTCGCCCGCATTAAGGGCGGCTGCCGTACAACCGACCTCAAGCCTCTGCTGTTGAACCCGCGCGGGCAACTCCGCTCCGTCACCGGCGTAAGCGCCGTGGCCAACCTGCCGCTCAATATCGCCCAGCGCCAGCGCGAGGCCGCCCTGCGCGACCTGCGCAAGGCCGGCCTGGACAAGCAGGCGAATATTACCATCGGGGTGCTGGAATCCGTCCAGAACGGTACGACCTGCTTCGTCTGCCTCGAGTACGAGCAGGGCATGGCCGGCTTTTATGCCCTCGGTGCCCGCGGCAAGCCCTCCGAGGCCGTCGGCGGCGAGGCCGGCGAAAAAGCCGCCAAATTCCACGCCAACGAACGGCTGCCCGCCGTCGATCATCACGCGGCCGACCAGCTGCTCCTGCCGCTGGCCCTCGTCCCCGCCAGCAGCGAGTGGACGACCTGGCCGCTGGGCAATCATGTGCTGACCAACGCCCAGGTGATCCAGAAACTCACGAACCGCCACGTCGAGGTGGTCGGCCAGATCGACGGGCTGGGGACAATCCGCATCCTCTAACCGGGTAGCCAGAAGTTCTTGGACACTCTGGCTTGCAGTCTCACCGCAGGTCTCAGGCCGGGCCATAGTCGTTGCCGGGGTCGTTGCAGTCGTGGCCGTAGTTCGGAGTGCAGCCTTGGCGCCTGCGCCGTGCCTTTGTTTGACCAAAGGCTGTTCGAGTTCCCGCTTCAGCGGGGCCGTGGCTGTCGTTGCCGTTGTTGTTGGTGTGGGTGTGGTTATTCGGTTGCGGCAGAGCCCCGCGCCATGCCTTCGCAGCATGCGCGCTACCGACGCCTGGAACACCTACGGCGTGTTCTGATACGTTAACACCCCCAAAGGCTTTGGTTTTGTGAAGATCCCCCGCCTATACTCGTGTGTCTCTTTCGCCAGCCGTCGTCAGGCTGTCCAACGGGAGCCGCATTCGAGGGATAGACGGATGAACCGCAAATCGCTGCTGAGCCTGGCCGTCTGCCTGGCCATCTCGCATAGCGCCGGCCTCATCGGCCTCCTGCTGGCTCGTCACCAACAACCGGAATTCTACCGCCAGCTGCGTAAGCCCACCTGGAGCCCGCCAGCCAAGGTCTTCGGCCCGGTCTGGTCCCTGCTCTACACGCTCATGGGCATCGCCGTCTGGCTCCTCTGGCGAGACCGCGACCGCTCCGGCGCCCGCGCCGCCCTCACGCTCTACGGCACGCAGCTCGCCCTCAACAGCGCCTGGACCCCCATCTTCTTCGGCCTCCGCAAACCCCGCGCCGCCTTCTACGAACTGACCGGCCTCTGGGCCGCCCTGCTCGCCACCACGCTCACCACCTTCCGCGTCAACCGCAAGGCCGGCCTGCTGCTCGTGCCCTACCTCGCCTGGACCACCTTCGCCCTCGCACTGAACAAACGCATCGTCGACCTGAACCCTGCAAGGGCCGCCCGCCAGCCCGCCGCATCCGCCCCCGAAGCCCTCGCCCACGCCCCGGGCTGACGCGAACACCACTTCCGTTGTTCCCCGGAACCCGCCACCCCGGAAACCCAGCCACTCAATAACTCGTATGCTCCAGCCGCACCTTCCCGCGGAACACCCAATGCACGCCGAATGTATACGCTATCACAAACGGCATCCCCAGCAGAGCGATGAGGAACATGATCCACAGCGTAAGTTGTGACGACGCCGCGTTCACCAGCGTCAGGCTGTTCTCCGCCGGGTCCACCGGCGAGTAGATCAAGTACGGGAACATGCCCACCGCGAACAGCGCCATCAGCAGCACGATCGCGCTCGCGCTCGACAGGAACCCCTCCCAATCCTTCTTGTAGTACAGCGCCCGCGGGATGTTCGCGATCGCCAGCAGGTTCAACATCGGAATCAAGAACAGGTACGGCCGCTCCTTGAACACCGCCGTCATCCGTTCCACGTACAACAGCGTCGCCATCGTCGTCATCACGTACGCAATGACAAACGCAATCGTCGCGTTCTGCGCCCAGCCCCGCGCCCGCTCCTGCAACTGCCCCTCGGTCTTGAGGACAACGTACAGCGCCCCGTGCATCGTGAACAGCGCCACCCCCGTTATGCCCACCAGCACCGGGTACGGCCGCAGCAGATCCCAGAAGCCCCCCGCGTACTCATGCGTCCGTGTGAGAGGGATGCCCCACGCGAAGTTGCCCAGCGCCACCCCGATCAGCAGCGCCCCGATAAAGCTGCTGATCGCGAACACCACATCCCACGTGCCCCGCCACCTGCTTGAGGAACGCTTCGAACGAAACTCGATCGCCACCGCCCGGAAGATCAGCGCATACAGCAGCAGCATGAACGCCAGGTAAAAGCCCGAGAACGCCGTCGCATACATCTCCGGAAACGCCGCGAACAGCGCCCCGCCCG
This sequence comes from Planctomycetota bacterium, assembly GCA_025357795.1. Classification (GTDB taxonomy): domain Bacteria; phylum Planctomycetota; class Phycisphaerae; order UBA1845; family JANYLN01; genus JANYLN01. The sequence goes on along the minus strand of JANYLN010000064.1, from coordinate 3,158 downwards.
CCGTCACCAGCCACACCTCGTTGCCGTCCCACACCGGCCCGATCGAATTGAGCATGATCCGCCGGTTCTCGTCCCCCCGCGCAAACAGGTGCAACGAGCCGACCCCCAGGTCGAACCCGTCCAGCACCACGTACCCAGCTAACAGCACGATGACCAGCACGTACCACGTGATATTCAGCAGAGGTATCGCTTCCGCCAGGATCATGCCCGGTGCCCCTCCTTGATAATGCCCGCCTTGTGTTCCTGTTCGCGCACGGCCGGCTCGCCCGGCCCGTGCTGGATCTTCTCATTCAGCAGGTAGACAAATAGCGCGAACAGCAGCGCATACACCAGCCCAAAGCCGATCAACGAAATGATGACATCACGCGCCGGCACCGAGGGCGACCCAGCCGCCGCCGTCCGCAAGAGCCCCTGCACCACCCAGGGCTGCCGCCCCATCTCCGCGCTGAACCACCCCAATTGGTTCGCCAACTCCGGCCCCAGCACCGCGAATACGAAGATCCACAGCAGCCAGCGCTTCTCAAACAGCGTCCCCCGCCACCAGAAGAATACCCCCAGCCACGACAGCGCAATCAGAGCCATCCCGATGCCCACCATCGCGTGGTACGTCTGGAATACCACCGGCACGGCAGGCCAGTCCTCCTTCGGCGCACTGAGAAGTCCCTTGACCGGCGCGCTCCTGTCGTTGTACGCCAGGAAACTCAGCATGCCCGGGATCTGAATCCCGTACTTGACCTCCTGCTTCTCCATGTCCGGGAAGCCGAACAGCCACATGCCCGCCGGCGCCTCCTTCTCGAAGTGCGCCTCGTACGCCGCCAGCTTGATCGGCTGGTAGCGCGACACGGTCACCCCGCTCTTATGCCCCGTCGCCAATTGCAGCAGCGCCCCGCCCGCCGCGACAATCAAAGCGATCTTCATACCCGCCTTGGCGAACTCCACATGCCGGTTGCGCAGCAGGTAGTACGCCGACACGCTCAAAACGAAGAACGCCCCCGCCAGCCACGCCGCGCTATACACATGGCTGATCCGGTCCAGGCTCGACGGGTTGAACACCACCTCCCAGAAATTCGTCACCTCCGCCCGCGTGATGTGGTCCTTCTCCACCAGGTGAAACCCCGACGGCGTCTGCTGCCACGAATTCGCCACCACGATCCAGATCGCGCTGAAGTGCGCCCCCAGCGCCACCAGCACCGTCGCCGCAAAGTGTACCTTGGGTCGCACCCGGTCCCAGCCGAACAGCACCACCCCCAGGAACCCCGACTCCAGGAAGAACGCGAAGATCCCCTCCGCCGCCAGGGCGCTGCCAAAGACGTCCCCCACAAACCGCGAGTAGTTCGACCAGTTCGTCCCGAACTGGAACTCCATCACCAGCCCGCTGGCCACCCCGATCGCAAACATCAGCCCGAACGCCAGCGCCCAGAACCGCGCCAACTCCTTGTACACGGGCTTGCCCGTCTTGATCCAGAACCCTTCCATCGCCACCAGCAGCAGACCCAGCCCGATGTTCAGCGGCGGGAATATGTAATGGAATGCGATCGTGAACCCGAACTGCATCCGCGATAGAAATACGGACAGCTCCCCATCAGTCATATCGTCGTCTCCCGCTTGCTCCCCGCCTGACCGTTGCCGTTGTTGTTGCCGCTAACCGTTGCTGTTGTTGTTATTGTGGCACAGCCGTCCTCGGCTGTGGTCGTTGTTGCTGTTCTCCGTGTCCATCCGTGTAAATCCGTGGCTGTCGTTGCCGTTGTCCCCATTCCTGCTCACGGATACAGCTGCTGAATTTCCCACTCCTCGCCGCCCGCCCGGACATACACGAACCGGTCGTGCAGCCGCCCGGGCCGCTCCTGCCAGAACTCTATCCGCCGTGGCACCACCCGAAAGCCGCTCCAGTACACCGGCCGCGGCACCGCTCGCCCCTCAAAGGCCGCCGTCAACTCCGCCGCGCGCCGCTCGAACAGCCCCCGGTCCGCGACCACCATACTCTGGTCGCTGACCCACACGCCGATCTGGCTCTCCCGCGGCCGCGTCTCCCAATACGCGTCCGCCTCCGCCTCGCTCACCCGCTCGACCGTCCCCTGAATCCGCACCTGCCGCTTCGGCGGCTCCCAGTAAAAGCACAACGCCGCCCGTGGCAGCGCCACCAGCGACCGCGCCTTCGGGGAGTGCATGTTCGTGTAAAAGACGAAGCCATCGTAGCCAAACGTCTTCAGCAGTACCATCCGACTGTCCGGAAACCCGTCCGGCCCGACCGTCGACAAACACATCGGCTCCGGCCGCGTCATCCCCGGAAACGTCTTGGCCTGCTCGAACCATCGCGCAAACTGGTCGATCGGGTGGGCCAGAAGGTCCTCCCGTCGTAAGGGATTGTCCTGTAGTGGTTCCATGGGCTGGTAAGCTCGGGGGTTGGCCGGCACGCGGCCCAACTACGACAGCCGCGCCAAGGCCTCCTGCGCCTTGGGCACCGTCTCGTCGGGACTGACCTTGTACCAGGCCTGCGCGACCTTGCCCTTTTCATCGATCAGAAAACTCGAGCGGATGATGCCGACGGTCGTCTTGCCCATCGAGACCTTTTCCCCCCACACGCCGTACGCCTCGGCCACCGTGTGACCGACATCCGCCAGCAGCGGGAATCCCAGGTCGTACTTCTCGTCGAACTGCTTCTGCTTATCGGGAGTGTCCGGGCTGATCCCCAGCGCTGCGGCGCCCGCCTTCGTCAGGTCCGGCCGCGCATCCCGCACGCTGCACGACTGCGTCGTACAGCCAGGCGTGTCCGCCTTGGGGTAGAAATACAGCAGGACCTTGCGACCCTGGTAATCGGCGAGTTTGACCGGCTGGCCGTCCTGGTCCAGCAGTTCGAACGACGGCGCCACGTCTCCGGGTTTCAGCTGTGCCATGGGCGATCTCCACACACGGAGAAGAGAATCGGACTCCCCGAATGGTAGGAACACCCAGACATATTGTCAACCAAGGGCTCAGGGAGGACATTGACCGCTGGCCGTTACCGGCTGACTCGACGATTGCCCCGTCCTACCGAATCTCCAGCACCATCCGCGTCACATCGTCGTGCTGGAATGCACCGCGCGCATGCCCCGTGTGCCGCTGAAGAGCTGACAAGGCGAGGGGTGACCCACAACGGCAGGCCAGGAGACGGGAACGGC
>JANYLN010000040.1 GCA_025357795.1 Planctomycetota bacterium | reverse complement strand
CTCGGCATCAAAGCCCAGATCGTGCAGCCGCTGCGCCAGCGGCTCATTCCCACCCACCTGACTGGCCAGGGCCTGGCGCTTCGCCGCCGCCTGCGCCTCCAGCTCTGCCCGCAGCTGCTCGCGAGCCTTCGCCTCTTTCTCCAGGAAGTAACGATCTTCATTGTCCATCGGAGGCATCTCGAATCTCCAATCATGAACGACGGGTTCGTGGCGATTATACACGGCCAGCGAGAAAGAGCCCAACAACGAGCCGCATCCCCCCTGCCGCCTCCGGCCGTGTCGTTTGCGAAACGTAGGTAAACCTACGATTTGCCTTCTACGCCCCATATTTTACGGTTAGCCAGGCCAGGAAAGATGGCAAACCTGGGTAAGAAGCGAACACCGCCCGATAATGTGGAGGATAACCTTGCAGTCGTCACAGGAGTCAAACGTAAATAGCGCCCGGCATGCAACGCGGGGGGATCTGTTGAAGTGGAGTCTGGCGGCCACGGCGGCCCTTCTGGCACTCGCCTGCAATACCGGTTGCATGGTCGAAGCAATGTACGCCGTGCCGGTCGCCCTCGAGGGGGCCGCAACCTCGATCGCCCACGCCCTGCCCGTCGATGAACCTCGCTACATCGTCCACACGCCGCGCATCCCATCGGGGGAACCGGCCCTGGCGAAGGCACAGGCCAACACGAGCCCCCCTACACCCCAGCCGGCACCCGCTCCGGCCCTGGCGGACGCTGCCAAGTCCGCAACGTCGCATGGGCAGGCCCCCGCGCCGACAGCGTCCCCGGCCGCCTCGGCTACACCGATGCCGATCCTCCTTGACAACGCCATTGTCCGCCGCACGCGACTGTAAGCGTCCGGCGATTTCCATAGAGTCAACCGGAGCCCGACTGCTTCCATCCCACAACTGTCCCGGCAGCCCGGCTCCGCGAAATTCAAGCCAGTCGTTCGTTTGGGTGGAATGGTCTTAAGGTCAAGAGGTATAAGGTAAAGCGCACATGGTCCCAGGCCGCCCCGTCGCGGGCATAGCCCTACCGGCAGGACCGGCCGCCGGCCTGTCCCCTATGCGCTCCATGCCCCTGCCGTGCATGGCGGAGCGATTCATCCCGGCCTTCGCGGGCCGATGCTCGTCGCCCCTCGAACGGGGCTGGGGAGTTCGCCCCCCCCTACGCCGTCGCCTGCAGGCACGACGGCTGGGCATTCAGGCCGATCTTGGCACTGTATTCCTCGACCGTCCAGATCTTCCACGCCGAGCACGGCGGGGCCTCGTGGACCGTCATCGGCCGCAGCGCCAGGTTCCACAGCCACTGCCGCATCGCCCAGACGCTCCGCACCCATCCGGCCATGCCGAAGTACTGCAGCGCGGCGTCGTAGAACGTCAGCGGGTCGCGGAACCGCACCGCCTTCTTCAGGAAGTTGATGGGATTGTAGAACGCCGCGTATGCCCCCAGCAGGTTCATCTGGTGCTTGAAGGCCACCTTCGGCGTGCAGGCCACTACATGCTGGCCGTCGTACAGGTAGTCGTCCACCGACACGCGCCCCACCTGCTTGGCGACCTGCCCCTTGTTGAACGGCTCATCGTACATCTTCGTGCCGACCGCCGGCGTCAGGAACGTAATCTGCACGCTGCCGGCCCCCTGCTTATGCAAATACGCCACTTGGTTGGAGAGGCCCTTGAGCGAGCCGCGCGTGTAGAACGGCTGTCCTTCGTAGTGCATCAGCATCGGCATCGGCCAGATGCCCCAGCGCCGCATCAGCGGGAACAGCTCGGCGACCTTCTCGGCCGACTGCCCCTTCTTGACCAGGTCGCCCGTCATGTCCTCGATGCCGAACCAGATCGCTCGCAGCCCGCCCTTGCGGCAGATCGGCAGGATCTCCTTCGAGCGGTACACGTCGTGCAACGTCGCTTCCGTGCCATAGAAGATCGACTTACTGAACGGCTTGCCGTTCACCTTGCCCCTGGCAAGCTCGCGGAAGATGTCGAGGATCGCCTGCTCGCTGTTGAACATGTTGTCGTCGACGCCGAAGAAGTTCTTGATGCCCAACTGCTCGGCGAACCGCTGAATCTCAAGGCGCAGCCGTTCCGGGCTCTTGTGCCGGAACGAACGGTGATTATTGTCCGGGATCGGGCAGTACGGGCAGACAAACCGGCACCCCTGCGTCGTCAGCACCGGCAGGAACGTCGCGTGCTTGCGCACCTCGTCCAGCGGCATGGGCCGCGGCGCCATGTACGGCTTCTTGTGCGCCGGCTCCAGGACCGTGTAGCCCAGCAGCGCATCGGGCAGCTCATCCAGGTCGCGCAGCAACAGCTGCTTGCCCGTGCTCAACAGTTCGATCTGGCTGCCGCCATCGTCCACGCGGTACACCAGCCCCGGAATGTCCAGCAGGGCATTGTCCCGCTTGGCCCGCTCGAAGGCGCTTCGCATGGTCCCGCTGCGCCCGCGGTAGTCCAACAGCCGGTCCACCATCTGCAGGAACACGCTGACTTCGCCCGTGACCACCAGGTCCGCGCCGCCCTCCGGGCGGAACATGTCCCACGGTTGGTGCATCGCCTTGGGGCCGCCCGCCAGGATCAGCGGCCGATCGCCGCCCATCGTGTGGCTGTCGGCCATCAGACTGTACATCGGCGCGCTGTGCATCTGCATGCCCGAGACGAGCACCATCTCCAGCTTGCGCCCGTCGATCATGCCTTGGCTGGGACGCACCTTCGGCGACCATTGCTGCAGCACAACCCGCGTCCGCTTGAAACCGCTGGCGACCATGCTCGCCCCCAGCGTCAGTACACCCGCCGGAGGCAGCCTGCGGTCCACGTACACAAATGGCCCCAGCCGCGTGCGGTAATCAAAGGCATAGAAAATGCCCGTGGCGATGTCCTCGCACTCCGGACGCTGTACCAGCTTGCGCTCCAGGTCCCGGTGAAATCCAGGTGCCAGAAACCAGTTCTTCTTCGCAGACAGGGCGCCTTGCGAATCCGCCTGCCCCGTCGGGCCACAATCCGTGACCCCTGTGGTCTGTCCCACCATTCCGCATACCTCTTCACGCATCTGCACACAGACGATGCGACTCTTTTCTCACGCCCGCTCCGCCGGAAGACCCCATGGCCAGCCAGCCAGCCCAAACGCAGGCGCCGCTGCCTCCGCATGCCGCGAAAACAACGACCCCACCGCCAAGCCCATTCTGTGCAATCAAACCCGGCGGACCCGTCCTCGGGCAACACCTGCGATCAACAAGGCCTCTGCCCCACTCGCGGGGACGCTGGGTTAGGCCTGACATTGCCCAGCTATACAACTCTACCACTTGGAACTACTTATGAGCCGCACCACGTAGCTGGCCGTCGAAAGCCCGCCCAGTACCACCCCTGACCAGGCAGCCACTCTCTGGGCACATCCCTCTCGCAGATATTGGCGCCGCAAACCAACCAGCCCAGCTCCAACGGCGGCCGCTGCCACTACCGGCTGGTAGTACGCCGCCAGCGAAGTCACGCCCAACAAAACCGAGGCGATGGCCCAACCATCCACCGGCAAGGTCGGCGCTACGGACCCCGCCTCTATTGTAAACGGCATGCCACATGAGCGACAAGTATTCGCGTCAATTTCGCTTATTGTACCACAACGCCGGCAGCGAATCATCGCTTTTCCCGGAATCTCTTCGATGACCTCCGGGGCCATATCGCCCGCCGCGGCATACGCATGCAACGCCACCCACTCATCCGGTACCTGCCCGACCGGCACCGGCTCGCCCCCCGCCTGCCGCAACCGGGCCTCATCCGGCACACAAAAGCCGATGCCGCACGTCGGACACTGGCGCATCCTGCCCGCCATGGCCGCCGTGACCTCCAGTCGACTGCGGCAACACAGGCAGACCAAGTAGTATCGATCGTCCGAAAATGTTGTTTTCACTGTGCTTGGCTGCGCCATGTGTCCCATCGCCAATCTGCCACGAACCGCCACCCGCAAGCCGCCAACAGGCCCCAACCTATTGTAACGGGGACCGCACTAAGGAATAATACGCAGCCTGACAAAACCCACAGGAGGCTTCGTGCCGTCATGAACCAACGCCAACGCTTTTTGAATACCATGAACTACCAGCCCGTCGACCGCTGTCCGATCTGGGACTTCGGCTTCTGGGAGGAGACCCTCCCCGCCTGGCAGGAGCAGGGCATGCCCAAGGACGTCCACTCCGACGACTTCTTCGGCATGGACATCCAGAACAAGGCCATCAGCGCCAACCTCGGCCTGCTGCCGGCCTTCGAATCCAAGATCCTGGAAGACCGCGGCGATACCGAAGTCGTTCAGCAGTCCGACGGCGTGATCGCCCTGCAGCGCAAAACCCTCAAGACCATCCCCCACTACATCAACTGGACCCTCAAGGACCGCGCTACCTGGGAAACGCACTACAAACACCGCCTCGACCCCAACACCCCAGGCCGGCTCGCCGCCAACTTCGCCGACAAGTGCAAGGCCCACGCCGACGCGGCCCGCACCTGGCCCCTGTCCATCGGCGCAGGCAGTCTCTTCGGCAAACTCCGCGACTGGATGGGCTTCGAGAACATCGCCCTGCTGGTCTACGACGACCCAGACCTGCTGGAAGAGATGATCCGCACCATGGCCGACCTGTCCGTCACCATGCTCGAACGCTCCCTGAAACTCGCCAAGGTCAACGGTGTAACCTTCGACTTCGCCAGCATGTGGGAAGACATGTGCTTCAACCAGGGCCCCATCATGGGCCCCAAGTACGTCGAGAAGCTCATGAAGCCGCACTATTGCCGCATCAACGAACTGCTCCGCTCCTACGGCTGCAACTTCATCGTGCTCGACTGCGACGGCAAGATCGACGAACTCATCCCGATCTGGCTCGAGGCCGGCGTGAACGTCATGTTCCCGCTGGAAATCGGCACCTGGGGCACCGACCCCGTCGCCTACCGCAAACGCTTCGGCAAGACCATGCGAATCATGGGCGGCTTCGACAAGCACATCCTCGCCAAGAGCAAGGACGCCATCACCAAGGAAGTCCACCGCTTGGCCCCCCTGGTCGAAGAAGGCGGCTTCATCCCCTTCTGCGACCATCGCGTGCCGCTGGATGTCTCCCTGGAAAACTACCTCCACTACATCAACTTGGCCAAGCAGGTCTGGGGCAAGAACCTGCCCGACCTCCGGCCGACGGGAAAGCCGGTGCTGGCAAGGTAGTCTCGCTTGCCTCTCATCAATCTCGCTGACGACTTCACGCCCTGGGGCTTGGCCGCCTCAGGGCGTCTTCTTTCCTGCTGGGTTGCAGGAACTGCACCAGCGGGATCTCCAGGATGTGCCGCTCTTCCCTGCTGACAACCAATCGCAACCGCCGGCTTCAGCACCTGATGCTGGATCCACCTACAGCTCCACCTCCACCTCATGCTTCCGATGATACCCGCTCCCCACATTGATATACTCCGCATGCACCCCACGCCCCCGGTGCGGCCAGTGACTGTGCCCCGCCAGCACATACCGGACCTTCGGCTGCCGATCGAGCATCTCCCCAAAGCAGCAACTGCCCAGAAACGCCCGCGCAAACCGCCAGTTCGGCTCCTCCGCCTGCGGCGCCATCCCCCAAATCGGCAGATGGTGCACCACCGCCACGATCTGCTGAACCTGCGGGGCCACCTCATCGAGATGCCGCTGCAGCTTGCCCGCCTGCTCCGCTGTAAACTCCGCATCCGTCGCGCCCAGCCGCACGTGCTGACCATCCCGCCAGATCGCCGTGATCTGCTTCATCGCCTCCGTCACATCGCCGTGCCCGTTGACCAGGTATTGATGCCGCCGCAGCGCCTCCGCCGCCCCCGGCCCCACCTTCGCCTCGTAGAACCGCAGCGGCACCGCCAGCGACTCATCCCGGAAGCTGTAGTCATACCAGCCCATCGTCCCCACGAACGCCGTCCCGTCGATCACCACCGGCCCCGCATCCAGGTACTCAAACCCGTGCCCGCGGCAGATGTCCGGCAGGGTCTGCTCGTACCGCTTGCGCGAATCCTCCGCCGCCAGCACCCAGACGTCATGGTTGCCGCTGACCAGAAGTTTCCGCCCGGGAAAATCCTGGAATAGCCTCAGCGCATCCTCGAAGAAATGAATCTCGGTCGAGGCCGTATCCCCCGCGATCACCAGCACGTCTCCGCCCTTCTGGCAGACCGCGCGTGCCTGCTCCTGCACATGCTCTCGGCAGCGCGGAATGTTGTAATGCAGATCCGCCAGGGCGATGACCTTCAACCGACCCAATCTCCTTCCGCCATCGAAGCCTCGATTATAAGGAAAACACCCGATCTCAGCCAGACAACCTCTGGATTATCCCTAACCCATTGCGCCGGCAGTGTTGTTGCCGTTCGTCCCAGAGGAAAGCCAATGCAGGGTGCGCCCCGCCCTCCATTTAGCCGACTCGCTTGCGAGCCGCGTGTTGTTGCCGTTGCCCAAGCGGTCGGGGGAGTACCTGTTCGAGATCGTCCTGCGGCGGTACGAAACCCGCTCGACGATGATGACGTCCAACCGCCCGCTGCAGGACTGGGGCAAACTGCTGGGGGATGTGCCCTCGGCCACGGCGATCCTGGACCGGTTCCTGCACCATGCGGAGGTGGTA
>JANYLN010000029.1 GCA_025357795.1 Planctomycetota bacterium | reverse complement strand
GGACTTCCTGCTGGTAGAGAACCCGGCGTACGCGCCGTGGCACACGCTTGTCACAAAACTGAAATGGGGACAGGCGCCGCCGCGGTGAGGGGGTGGGGTCGGCGTGTGAATGGCGCCACGGCTGGACTGCGAACCAAGGGTTCGTGCGACAATCACTCCGCCGCCGAGCATTTCAGCCGTCCCTGGCGGGACTCAACAACAACAAAAGGCGGTTGCAGGACTGAAGTCCTGGGCTAAATTCACACCGTCCTTCCGGGACGAACGGCCACAACGCGCGGCTCGCAAGCGAGCCGGCTAAATGGGGGGTGGGTGGGGCACACCCTGCATTAACTGTCCTTTGGGACGAACGGCAACAACAACTGCGGTGTTGTTCTTACGCAGACCTCAAGGCCACAACACGCGGCTGGCAAGCGGGCCGGTTAAATGGGGGGTGCGGAGGTGTCGTGGGCGTCGGTGGGCGCGGGGTCGTCGCGTTTGGTCAGGTCCTTGGACATCAGGTGGAGGCCGTACCACAAGAGTGTAACAGACACGACCACGCGCAGGATGTAGAAGGCCTGGCGTTGCGGCAGGGTGATGGTCTTGGCGGTGTACTTGTCCATGGGGGGGAGTTGGCCGTCCGTGACGGCCCAGGCGAGATAGCCCAGGGGGCCGGGGCCATAGCGCCGGAGGGTCTGCTGGACGTGTGCGGCGGCCTCGTGGTCGCGGGCCTGGCGCTCGGTGAGGGTGGCGACGGGGTGGTATTGAAGGGTCAGGTTGGTCAGATCGCGGGTGAGGTGACCCACCTTGACGTAGTACTCCGAGACGAGATAGAGGCCGGTCAGCAGGACGAGCATCGTCAGCAGGCGCAAGCGGACCGCGGCGGCGGGCACGGGGCGGACGTGGGAGGCGAGGCGGAACCAGATCGATCCGACGAGCATGCCGCCGAGGATGAAGAAGTACATCCCCATCAAGACGGGCAGCCAAGCGCAGTACATCAGCAGGATGGTGAAGGGGATGCCGATGAGGGTGGCGATGGCGGCGGAGCGGTCGAGGACTGGGCGCCAGTTGGGGGTTGTCTGCATGGGTGTCTGGTTGGTATCCATCTGGCTCTCACGGGTCGCATGGGGAGCGAGCCCACGTCGATTGTAGTTCAGCGACGGTGCTGCTGTCGCACGTATTGTTGGATCGCGTCGGCGGCGCGTAAGGCCTCGGCGATGGCCTGGGCGGCAGTCTGGCCGCCGTTGACGAGGTCGCCGGCGGCGTAGACGCCGGGCAGGCTGGCCTGGCTAGTGCGCGGGTCGACGGCGAGGGTACTATCGTCTCGCCAGGTCAGGGACGCAAGGGCCTGGCGGGTCAGTTCGTCGGGTTGCTGGCCGGCGGCTTGGATGACGGTGCGGGCTTCGAGGACGAATTCGCTGCCGGGGATGTCGGTGGGGAGGTCGCGGTGGCCTTGGGGGCCTGGCTGGAGGCGGGTCCGCAGGCAACGAACGCCGATCAGGTGGCCTTGAGGGTCGCGGAGGTACTCGATTGGGCGGATGAGGATGAGCACGTGGATGCCGAGGTCGATGGCGCGGTGGCGCTCGCCTGGCCAGGCAGGCATCTGGGTGAAGCTGCGGCGGTAGACGAGGTAGACGTCGCTGGCGCCGAGGTAGCGGGCGGTGACGGCGGCGTCGATGGCGGTGTTGCCGCCGCCGATTATGACGACGGGCTCGGGCAGGTTGGCGAGTTGGCGTGCGTTTGCCGATTCGAGCATTCGCAGGGCGTCGAGGACGCCGGGGCCGGTGCGGCCCGGGATGCGGATGGGGCGATCGGCGCCGAGGCCGAGGGCGAGGAAGACGGCGCGAAAGCGGGTGCGGAGGTCGTCGAGGGTGATATTTTGGCCGAGGGCGTGGCGGGTGTGGACGGTCACGCCGAGGTCGATGATGCGTTGGATTTCGGCCTGGAGTGTGGTGCGGGGCAGGCGGTAGGCGGGGATGGCGGAGGCGAGGGCGCCGCCTAGCGTGTCGGTCTTTTCGAAGAGGTGGACCTCGAAGCCTTCGATCCGCAGGCGGGCGGCGCAAGCGAGGCCGGCGGGGCCGCCGCCTACGATGGCGATGGCGCCGGGAGAGTCGGCGAGGGTCTTGACGGTGCGGAGGAAGGATGCGGTGCCGTAGTGGGCGGCGGCCTGCTGGAGTTCGGCGATGCGGATGGGGTAGGCGCTCTGGCCGTTGTTGCAGTGGCCCTGGCAGAGGGTTTCGACGGGGCAGATGAGCGAGCAGGTCTCGGGCAGCGGGTTGCGCTCGTAGAGGACGCGCAGGGCGCCGGCCCAGTGGGCTGTCTGGATGCGTCGGATAAAGGCGCCGACATCGACGGCGAGGGGGCAACCCTTCTGGCAGGGGGCGTCGACGCAGCCGTTGCAGCGGTGGGCCTCGGCGAGGGCCTCGGCGGGTTGGAGGAGCGGTCGGGGTTGTAGGGGGTCACGTTTCATCAGTAGCAACCAGTCCATTTGCGGGATTGCATGGCGGCAGGCGAGGCGGCCATGACACCCGGTGATTCAGTCGTCCCTGCGGGACAGTAGAGGCCAACGGCATTCAGTAACGGCAACGACAGCCACAGATTCACACAGATAACAACAGCAACGGCCACAGACCCGCTAAAGCGGGAACTCGAACAAACGCCGGCGGAAGCCGGGACTGCGAACCAAGGCAACGGCAACAACACGCGGCACGCAAGCGAGCCGGCTAAATGGTGCGGCGCGCGTGGTCTACAACGGCAACTTTATCGGTTCGTGCGTTTCGGCGGATTTCTCCGCGGCGAAGATCAGTTCGTAGGTCTTGTACGTGTTCGGGATGCTCAGCATGCTCTCGGCGCCTCGGTCGATCGAGTCAACGAAGGCGGTGATCTCCTCGGGGAACGGGTGGTGGCCTACGTTCCAATCATCGGGGTAGGTGCTGGAGAGTTTGACGAAGTCGCGGCTGCCGGGGAAGAGGGTCTCGCTGTAGATGCCGTTGTTACGGATGGTGCCCTTGGAGCCATTGACCTGGAGGTGGAAGACGTAGGGCATGTTGCATTCGAGGCTGGTGGCGCACTTGCCGATGGTGCCATTGGCGAAGCGGGCGGTCAGGACGATCGTGGGGTCGTACTCGAAGTCGCTGCGCCAGCGAGCGGGTGCGGACATGGCGGAGACCTCGACGATCTCGTTAGTCTCGCCGGCCATCCAGCGGACGAGATCGACGGCGTGGCAGCCGCCCATCAGCAGGGCGCTGCCGCCGGTGCTTTTCTTGCCCTTCCAGGCGCCCTTGATCTCGTGCCAGTAGTCGGCCTCGACGTAGAAGACCTCGCCGATGTGGCCGGCGTCGATGAAGTTCTTGAGGCCGACGATGGCGGGGTAGAAGCGGCAGACGTGGCCCACCTGGGTTTGGAGGCCGGTCTGGCGGGCGAGGTCGCGGAGGTGGCGGTTCTGCTGCTGGGTGAAGCAGAGGGGCTTTTCGACCATGACGTGCTTACCGGCCTGGAGGCAGGCGACGGTCTGCTCGTAGTGGAGGAAGTTGATGGTGCAGACGCTGACGAGCTGGATGTCGTCGCGCTTCAGGGCGGCGTCGAGGCAGTCATAGTAGTCGGCCTTGAAGTTGAACTGCTTCATGTATTGCTCAGCGCGGGCGCGGTCCTCGGGGACCATGCCGACGATGGCGCGGATTTCGGTGCGTGGGTCCTTGCAGTAGCCCTTAATGTGTTCGCCTGCGACCCAGCCGGGGCCGATCACCATTACGCCGTAGTTCGACATCTCGCTGGTCTCCCAAATTGGTTGTCGGTTGTCGATGTTTCAGTCGTCCCTACGGGACTCAACAACAGAAAAAAACCGTATCTTCTGGACGTCCGTGTCCCCAGGACTGAAGTCCGGGGCTACTATCATTCTGTCTCTAGGGGACGCACGGCAACGGCGGCTTCCGGCACGGTCGTTGGCTGCTACATAGCGTCGTACGTAATCGCGCCGACGGGGCAGAGGCGCTGGCAGACGCCGCAGCCTATGCAGAGGGCGTCGTCGACGCGGGCCTTGCTATCCTGCAATGTAATGGCGTCGCAGTGGCCTGGCAGGGTGCAGCGGCCGCAGCCTATGCAGCGGTCGCGGTCAATGCAGCAGACGCCGGGGCGGACGACGATCTTGTCGGGGCTGGTCAGTTTGTCTAGGGCCAGGCCGCGGAAGTCCTGCCAGTTGGTGTAGCCGTGCTGGGCCATGTAGTCGGCGAGGTCCTGGTTGAGTTCGGAGACGACGCGCCAGCCGTACCACATGATCGAGGAGCAGAGGCTGACGCCGCTGGCGCCCCACATGACGGCGGAGACGAAGTCGCGCCAGTTCTCGAGGCCGCCGGAGGCGATGATGGGGATGTCGATGGCGCGGGCGAGTCGGGCGATGGCCATGAAAGTAGAATACTTGCAGATCGAGCCGTTGGTGGCACCGAAGGCGACGTTGTCGACCAGGGGCATGTCAGGGATGCCGGGTCGGGTCGGGTCGATGGGGGGCAGGCCGGCGGTCGGCAGGCCGACGACGTGGACGGCGGCGGCGCCGGCGTCCTGGCAGGCGCGGCCCACCGCGCGGACGTCGGGGGCGTTGGGCAGGAACTTGCAGACGATCGGCAGGTCGACGGTCTGTTTGACCAGTTGCACAATCTTGTAGCAGGCGTCGGGGTTCTCGCCGATCTGGGCGCCGCCGTGCTCGGTCTTTGTGGCGGCGAGGGAGGTCGTGTCGAGGTTGGGGCAGCAGAAGTTGAGTTCGAGGCCGTGGACGCCCGCGGCGGCGAAGCGGTCGGCGAGGATTTGCCAGTGGGCGTCCTGGTCGCCGCGGGCGCCGAGGTTGGCGAAGACCTTGAGGGTGGTTTCCGCGCGGGCCTGGCGGGCGAGTTCGCATCCCTGGTCGACATTGAGGCGTTTGTCGATGGGGCTGAGGATGGTTTGGCCTGGGACGGAGAAGGATCGCATCTGGCCGGGGAACGGGACGTCCACGAAGGTGAGTTTGAGCATGACGGCGTCGCAGCCTGCGCGCTGGGCGTCTTGGAGGAGGGTGAGTTTGCGCGTCAGGGGGCCGGAGGCCACGATGACGGGCTGGTGGATCTGAAGCGGACCGATTCGCAGCATGCGTGCAATACCCTCATGCCTTGTGCGGGATGCGGATCCCGCGGCTGCTATTGTAACGGCGAGCGGCTAGGCCGGGAATGGCACGGCGAGGTCGGCGCCCAGCCTGGTGAGGAGGGCGACGTCTTCGGCGCGGATGGGGCAGCCGGTTTTGGAACGTTCGGCCTTGCGGCGTTCCTCGGGCTCGCCTGGGACCATGATCTCATTGAAGCCGGGGGCGGTGGGGATGGCCTTGAGTTCGGTGAACATGCGGTCGATGCGTTTGCGGAAGTCGGCGGGGTCGCAGAAGGCGGAGATATCGATGGCCTGGACGTAGTGGCCGAGGAAACTCTTGTTATCCCAATCATCGAACTTGCGGATGATGTGGGGTCCGAAGGGCATGCCGGTCAACTGGCTGGAGAGGATTTCGATCATGATGCCGAGGGCGTAGCCTTTGGCGCCGCTCATGGGGACGACGGCGTAGGCCTGTTTGGCGTCGGTGACGGGGTTGCCGTTACGATCGACGGCCCAGTTGGGGGGGATGGTCTTGCCGGCCTCGGCGGCGGCGCGGACCTTGCCGAAGGCGACCTCGCTGGTGGCCATGTCCATGCAGAACCAGGGCTGCTTGTCGGCGGGGACGCAGAGGCTGATCGGGTCGGTGCCGCAGAACTTCTCGCGGCCGCCGAAGGGGACGACGTCGCACTCGCCATCGGACATGACCAGACCGATCATGTCGTGGCGGGCCATCATCTGGGTGTAGTAGGCGGCGGCGCCGAAGTGGTTGGAGTTCTTGACGGCTACGACGCCGATGCCGGCGTCCTTGGCGAGTTCCATGGCGTGGCGGGTGGCCTCATAGGTGATCCACTGGCCGAGGCCAAAGTCGCCGTCGAGGACGCCGATGGCGGCGCGGCGTTTCTCGAATGTGAGATTCGGCTTGGGGTTCATCAGGCCGATCTTGAGGCGGCGGGCGTAGAGGTTGGCGAGGTAGATGCCGTGGGTGTCGATGCCGCGGAGGTTGGAATCGACGAGGACGTCGGCGCAGACGTCGGCCTCGTTTGTGGCCATGCCGGTTGCCTGGAAGATTGCCGAGCCCCAGGTGCGGAGTTTGTCAGCGGGGATCAGTGCTGGCTGTGCCATGGGATCACCTCGTATTCGTATGAGCGGGATTCACCCTACAGGGCAGCATGCTAACGCATTGGGGAAGGGTGTGCCAGTTGTCGGGGGTGACGGCAGGTGTGGGGCACTGGGCCAGAGCCGGTGGGGAGTCTGGAGCGGACCTGAGTGGTTATGACCAAAAGAAGAGGGGCGAGTTGAGACTCGCCCCTTGGTCTAGTTAACTATGTTTGTTGTCGGCTGGCGGTTACCACTCGGTGTGGAAGGTACCGGGCTTGTCGATGCGTTCGTAGGTGTGGGCGCCGAAGAGGTCGCGCTGGGCCTGGATGAGGTTGGCTGGGAGGCGGTCGCGGCGATAGCTGTCGAAATAGCCCAGGGAGGAGGCAAAGGCCGGGACGGCGACGCCCATGCGGGCGGCGGTCTGGACGACCATGCGCCAGCGGCCCTGGCGGCTCATGATTCCCTCGGCGAACTCGCGGTCCATGAGCAGGCTGGGCAGGTTGGGGTCGCGGTGGTAGGCGTTCTTGATCTTGTCGAGGAAGGCGGCGCGGATGATGCAGCCGCCCTTCCAGATGCGGGCGATCTCGCTGAGATTCAGATTCCAGTTGTATTCCTGGGAGGCGGCGCGGAGCATGGCCATGCCCTGGGCGTAGGAGCAGATCTTGGAGGCGTAGAGGCCATCGTGGACGCCGTCGATGAGTTCCTGGCGGCCGCCGCGATAGCGGAGGCGGGGGCCTTTGAGGAGGCGGCTGGCCTTGAGGCGTTCGTCCTTGTAGGCGGAGAGGATGCGTTGTTCGACGGCGGTGTTGATGGTGGGGGTAGCGATGCCGAGGTCCATGGCGACCTGGCTGGTCCACTTGCCGGTGCCCTTCTGGCCTGCCTTGTCCTGGATGAGTTCGACGAGGGGTTTGTTGGTTTCGGGATCGACCTTGGCGAAGATGCGGGCGGTGATTTCGATCAAGAAGCTGTTCAGGACGCCGCGGTTCCAGCGGGCGAAGATGTCAGCGAGTTCGGCAGCATCGATGCGGATGGCGGAGCGGAGCATGTCGTAGCCTTCGGCGATCAGCTGCATGTCGCCGTACTCGATGCCGTTGTGGACCATCTTGACGAAGTGGCCCGCGGCGCCTGGGCCGATGTAGGTGACGCAGGGGCCGTCGTCGGTCCTGGCGGCGATGGCATTAAAGATTGGGGCGACCTGGTCGTAGGCCTCTTTGGGGCCGCCTGGCATGATCGAGGGGCCGTGGAGGGCGCCTTCCTCGCCACCGGATACGCCGGTGCCGAGGTAATGAATTCCTTTTTCGGCGAGGGCGTCGCAGCGGCGGGCGGTGTCGAGGAAGTAGGAGTTGCCGCCGTCTATGACGATGTCGCCTGGCTCGAGGTGGGGGAGGATCTGCTCGAGCATGTCGTCGACGGGCTTGCCGGCTTTGACCATGAGCATGACCTTGCGGGGTCGGTCGAGGCTGGCGGCGAACTCCTGGATGGTGTAGCAGGGTTTGATGTTCTTGCCAGCGGCCTTGGTTTCGGCGAACTGGCGGGTTTTGTCGGCGGTGCGGTTGTAGACCGCGACGGAGAAGCCCTTGTTTTCGACATTAAGGACCAGGTTCTGGCCCATGACGGCCAGGCCGATCAGTCCGAACTGCTGCGGCATCGATATACTCCTTGTCGTCTGAATCGCCTTGTGGCGCAGCTGGCCAAGTAACAGGGCCAGGATGCACCCTGGCCCGCTGATAGTCCCAGTAAGGGGGGTTGGAACCGCTGCCCCCTGTTTCTTTGGGCAGACAGAACATAGTAGCGGCCACGTGGCCATTCTGCCAGCGGCGGGGGCGGCGTTGCCTGGGTAGAGCAGCGCAGTATTATGGCGCCGACGGGAACAGGAGACGAGGTAACAAGGTGCAACAGCCAGGACGGCCGCGGCGCGGGGAGGCTACGGCTGCTATAGGAGCAGAAAGACGATGCGAATTGTCGCCGATGAAAATATTCCGTACGTGGCGGATGCGTTCGGGCCGCTAGGTGTGGTCAAGACGATGGCGGGGCGGAAGATGACCCGGGAGGCGTTGGCGGAGGCGGATGTGTTGCTGGTTCGCTCGATCACGCCGGTCAACGAGGCGTTGCTGGCGGGGACGCCGGTGCGGTTTGTGGGGACGGCGACGATCGGCTTCGACCATGTGGATACGGCGTATCTGGAACGGCAAGGGATCGCGTTTGCGACGGCGAGCGGCTCGAACGCCAACAGCGTGGCGGAGTACATCACGGCGGCGCTGCTGGTGCTGGCGGAGCGGTCCGAGGTGCGGCTGGAAGGCAAGACGCTGGGGGTGGTGGGGTACGGGAACGTGGGCACGAAGGTGGTGCGGTACGGCTCGGGGGTGCTGGGGATGCGGGTGTTGATCAACGACCCGCCTTTGCAGCGGGCGGGGGTGCCGGTGGAGTTCGTGGGGCTGGAGCAGGTGCTGGCGGAGTCGGATGCGGTGACGTTCCACGTGCCGCTGACGAAGGAGGGGCCGGACCGGACGCATCGGCTGATTGATGGGGCGCAGCTGGCGAAGATGAAGCCGGGGGCGATCCTGCTGAATTCGGCGCGGGGGTTGGTGGTGGTGGGGGCGGATCTGCAGGCGGCGCTGGCGGCGGGGCGAGTCGGCGCGGCGGTGCTGGATGTGTGGGAGAACGAGCCGGGGATCGACGCAGCGCTGCTGGAGCGGGTGGCGATCGGGACGCCGCACATCGCGGGCTACAGTTTCGACGGCAAGGTGGCGGGCACGCAGATGCTCTTTGACGCGGTGTGCCGGCAATTCAAGATTTCTGATAAGTTCGTCAACTGGACGACGCTGGTGGCGCCCGCGGAGGATCGGGAGATTCCGTTTACGGCCAGTGGGGACGACCAGAAGGATCTGCGCAATCTCCTGCGGCGGATCTATGACATCGAGGCGGATGATGCGCGGTTGCGGAGGCTGGCGGAGATGCCGGCGGGGCAGCAGGGTGCGTATTTCGACAAGCTGCGCAAGGAGTATCCGGTGCGGCGCGAGGCGTGGAATTATGGTGTGAAGGTGGCGGGGGATGCGGCGTCGCTGGAAGGCAAGCTCGAGTCGTTGCGGTTTCACGTGCAGTAGTCGGGGGCCAGGCGCTGGCGGGCGGCTTGGATGATGGCGGCGTGGTCGAAGGCCAGGGTAGGGAGGGAGTCCGCGTCGAACCATTCGGCGCGGCTGGCGTCATCGCCCGGGTGCGGGGTGACCTGCTGATCGGCGGGGATCGCTACGAGGTAAACGACGGAGATTGTGCGGCCTCGCGGGTCGCGGTGGGGCGCATCGAAGATGCCGAGCTGCTGTAGCGGCAGGCCGGACAGGGCCGTTTCCTCCTGGAGTTCGCGGTGGGCGGCGGTTTCCAGGGTCTCGTCCCTGTCGAGAAAGCCGCCTGGCAGGGCCCATTGGCCTGCGAAGGGGTCATGAGCCCGCTGGATCAGCAGGATCTGGAGGCGAGGCGGGCGCTTGCGGAAAACGGCGATATCGACCGTGACGGCGGGTCGGGGGTAGTCATAGCAGTACTTGGCCATGGGCGAACCTCGTGGCGGGTATTACGCGGGGCAGCGGACGGACTCGTCCTGCTCGATCTTCTTGCGGTAGGACCACCAACTGCCCAGGCCGGGTTCGCCAAGTTTCAGGGCGGTGCGTCCCAGTCTTCTGTAATTCATATCGGGTCTCCCTCGGAGATTATAGCACGGGGTGGGCGGTCAGCTCGCTGGTTACCGCGGCGATGACCTGGGCCTTGGTGGTTTCCAGGGGGCCGGGGGTGCGGGCGCCGGCGGCGCGTTGGTGGCCGCCGCCGCCGAAGGTATTGGTGATGGCGGCGACGTCGATGCTGTCCTTGCTGCGCAGGCTCAGGCGGACCTTGCCATCGGGTTCCTCGATGAGCAGGGCCGTGACGCGGACGGTGCCGATGCGCATCGGTTCGTTGATGAGGTCCTCGGTTTCCCAGTACTGGGCGCCGCTGCGGGTGAACATCTCGCGGGTGATGGCGCAAACGGCGAGCTGGTTGTCGGCGTGCATGTCCAGGGAGGACAGCATGGCGCCGAGCAGACGGGCGCGCTGGGGCGACTCGTTCATGTAGAGGTGCTGGTAGAGGGCGTCGGGGCTGACGCCGAAGCGGTCGATCAGCAGGCCGGCGGCGTGGTACATGCGGGCGTCAGCGCTGCTGAAGCGGAACCAGCCTGTATCGGTGGCCATGGCGACGAAGAGGGCCTGGGCGGCGGCGGGGTTGATGTCCCAGCCTGCGGCGAGGAACCAATCGAGCAGGACCAGGCCGGTGGCGCCGGCGGTGGTGTCGTAGAGTTCGGCAGCGGCCGGGACGTCGTGCGTGACGTGGTGATCGACGATCAGTCGGGGGGCCGGGCAGGTTTGCAGGAAGGGCCAGATGGGCTCGAGTTGAGCCTTGGCGGAGGTATCGGCGATGATGACCAGGTCGGGCTGGAGGGCCTCGATGCGGGCGGTCTGGCGGACGAGGTGGGGGATGGGTTCGTCCTGTGCCAGGAAACTGTAACGGCCGGGGACATCGTCGGGCACGCCGGCGAGGACCTCTTTGCCGAGGGCGCGGAGGACCTCGCGGAGGGCGACGACGGAGCCGAGGGCATCGCCGTCGGGGCGCCAGTGGGAGGTCACGAGGATGCGGGTGGCGGCGGCGACGGCGTGGCTGGCGCGGTCCAGCACGGCGGAGTCAATGGGACTGGTCCGTGGCGAGGGTAGGTCAGAACGTCTGGACAAGAGGGCATCTCCCGTGTGTGTGCCTGTGAGGGCGTTACCAGGTCTTGGCGATTTCCTTTACCTGCTGGACATCGCGGCGCATCTGGGCGACGAGATCGTCGACGCCAGGGAACTGGACGACATCGCGGAGGCGAGCCTTGATCTCGAGTGCCACCGGCTGGCCGTAGAGGTCACCGACGTTGTCGGCGAGCAGGTGGGCCTCGACGGCGCGGCTTTGGCGGCCGATGGTGGGGGCGGGTCCGACGTGGACGGCGGCGGTGAGCCAGGAGCCCTTGATCTTGCAGCGGCCGGCGTAGATACCGTCGGCGGGCAGGACGAGGTCGACGGACTGGACGTTGATCGTGGGGAAGCCCATTTTGGTGCCGATGGCGGAGCCCTTGGCGACGGGGCCGAAGAGGGTGTAGGGGCGGCCCAGCAGGCGGTTGACGTCGTCGAGGCGGCCGGCGGCGAGGAGCCAGCGGATGAGGGTGCTGCTGAGGGGGACGGGCTTGCCGTCGTCGAGTTTGGTGTGGAGGGGCCGGACGAGGACGACTTTGTAATCGTAGCGAGGGCTGAGGCGGGCGAGGAGGGCGATGTCGCCTGCGCGGGCCTTGCCGAAGCGCCAGTCGGGACCTTCGACGACGTGGGCGGCGTGGAACTGCTCGTGGATGACGCGTTCGACGAAGACCTCGGGGGCCATGGAGAGGAAAGTCGGGTCGGGTCGGACGACGACGGTGGCGTCGATGCCGCAGCGGGCGATGAGGCGGAGGCGTTCGTTGAGGGGGGTGAGGCGGCCGGCCGCCTGGTCGGGGTGGAGGACGGCGGCGGGCGAGGGGTCGAAGGTGATGGCGACGGCGGGTCCGGCGGTGCGGCGGGCGGCCTGGACGGTCTGCTCGAGGATGCGCTGGTGGCCGAGGTGGACGCCATCGAAGTTACCGATGGTCAGGGCGGCGCCGCGGAGGTCGTCGTCGTCGTGGTTGAGTTGTTCGAGACCGATGTATTGGCGCATGCTGTCATCCCAACGGTATTCAGCTGGTACCCAAGTTGTCAGTCGTTCCTGTCAGCTGTTCACTGTTCACTGGTACTTGATCATCGTTACTTGTAAGGGTCCGTGCAACAATAGCGCTGCCGCCGGGTATTTCAACCGTCCCTGGCGGGACTCAACAACAACAACAAGCGAACCAATAAGAAGATACTCATTCCTGTTTACACGTCCAGCCAGGCGGCCCGCAAGGAGCGCTTGGCGCCGGCGAGGATCAGTTCGGCGGGCTGGGCCCCGGGCGGCTTGATCTCGAAGCTCATCACGGGCCGCTGGCGGGTGTTGAAAAAGCCGATATCCAGCAGCACGCGGAGAAACTCCGCCAGTTGGGCGGTATCGTTGGTCCCGGCGGCACAGCC
>JANYLN010000330.1 GCA_025357795.1 Planctomycetota bacterium | reverse complement strand
TTTCGAGATCGAGCCGACGCGGCAGGGGGAGCGCTACGGCGTGGTGCTCTCGCTGGACCATGCCGATCCGAGCCAGTTGGCGGAGATCCTCACGCACGGCCAGATGAACGGGGTGGCCGGCACGATCCAGATGCAGATGCGGCTGCGGGGGCTGGTGGATCAGCCCGAGACGCGCAGCGGTGCGGCCGAGGTGAAACTGGTCGGGCAGGGGCTGTACCGCCTGCCGGTGCTGCTGCAGATCGCCAACGTGCTGAACATCCCGCTGGCGAGCGAAGCCCGCGATACGCAGCAGCTGTCGACGAAGCTGACGCTGATCGGCGACCAGGCGATCCTGGAGAGCCTGGAGCTGCGCGACGGTTCGTTCCTGATGCTGGGCAACGGGGCGATTGACATCCCGACCCGCCAGGCGAGTTTGACGGTGATCGCGGCACGGCCGCGGACCTGGCCGAAGGTCCCGGTGTTTACCGAACTGCTGGAGGGGGCCCTGCGGGAGTTGATCGAGGTGCATGGCAGCGGCCCGATCAATGACCTGAAGTTCGAGGCGAAGGCGCTGCGCAGCGTGCAGGGTGCGCTGCAGACGCTGGCGACGCGCAAGCATGAGGTCCGCAAGCCAGCGCGGATCCCGAAGGTGGTGGAGTAGGACGGCTGGGGTCCGGGTTCCGGGGGACAACAACTACGGCCTGGGCGGCGGGGCAGCCGGCGACCTTGCTTCGCCCAACGACGGCTACGCCGTGGCAAGCGACCAAAGAGTACCGGTCGCTAAACAGGCCGACGGCAACAGGCAACGACAACAACCGACTGGTCGTGCCTGGGGCGTGCGTGTTACGGCTTGCTGTTGCACGTGCAGACGCGTTTGCCGCAGCCCGGGCAGCCGGTGCCGTATTTGGCGGCGCAGGCGTCTTGCAGGTCGATGCCTTCCACGTTGGCGAGGGTGACCAGCCAGGCGAAGACGTCGGCGAACTCGTGGGCCTTTTCCTGAGAGGTGCCTTCGCGGACGGCCCCGGCGAGTTCGCCCACTTCCTCCATCAGCCAGATGAAGGTGGCGGCGCTGCCGCGTTTGCGGTCCTTGTCGCTGTACATCTTGTCGATCAACTGCTGGAACTCACGTATGGTCATCGTCGAACCTTTCCGACATCCGCAGGGGTTGGCTGGTTGGGGCACGTATGCCAATCATAGTGCAGCATAACCGCCTGCGGGGCGCATTTGAAGTGCGACGGACGGGCGGATAGCATCTTGGAGTATTGCAGGACATGGGATTTGGCCGCGACTGGCTGCTTATCCTTGCGGGACCGGTAGTTGTCCGGGCGTGCAATGGCGGGGCTGTCGGCGGCGTTGTTCCTGTAGAGATCCCGCGGGGATCGTCCGGACATCGTGGCCGAGTGTGGCGTGATCCACGTCCGCCGCCAGGTCCGACTTGCAGAAGGAGGCTCACATCGT
This sequence comes from Planctomycetota bacterium, assembly GCA_025357795.1. Taxonomy (GTDB): domain Bacteria; phylum Planctomycetota; class Phycisphaerae; order UBA1845; family JANYLN01; genus JANYLN01. Next base: position 9,690 of record JANYLN010000330.1, on the reverse strand, counting down.
GTTCGCCAGATACTCGATCTTAGTGATGGCTCTAGCCATGGTACTGGTCGGCTGGGCCGCGTACAGTTCGATCAGCCGGGCGGGTCCCAGGCAGGATGCGCTCGACGCCGACTGGCTCGCCCAGGCGCCGCCCGACGGAGGCCCGGACCGGCTTGCTCCGCCGCCGCCCGGGGAACCCCGGCATCCCGACCTGCAGCAACGGCTGGATCGGCTGCGCCGCATCCAGGAGCAGCTCCGCGAGCTGGCCGGCGAGGAGAAGCCCGACCCGGAGTCGCTCCACCGGCTCTCCCGGCAACTGGATGAGGCTCTGGCTCCGGCCCTGTTACAGCGTCCTGGGTCCAGTGCTGGCAGGCCGCCCGAGCGCGGTCCCGACCGCCGGGGACCGAGAGAAATGCGTCCGCCCGCCGAGGCCGGACCGAGGATGAATGCGATGAAGGGGTTCGTGGACTTCGCCAGCGATCTGCAGCAGCTCGTGTCCAACCCGCTGCAATGCACGGTCATCGCGGTCCATGGTATCGTCGAGACGTCCAAGGATAATCCCCAGCAGGGGATCCAGGCCCTGCAATCGGTGCTGGACCAGACGGATGTGTTGCCCGCCCGGACCGCGATCCATTTCGGCCTCAAGGAACTCTATGAGAAGTCCGGCGATCGTGACGCCGCGATCCAGCAGCTGGCCGGGGTGGTCAGCGAAAACGCCAAGGCCGTCAAAGAGCACCACTGTCGCCGCATGCAGATGGACGGGCCTGGCCCGGAGGACGATCGCGACCGGCGGCCTCCTCCCCCTCCGCCTGTCCGCTGAGTCTGGAGCGGTTTCAGGCTATCCATAACGTAGGCGGGGAAGGGGCAGTCCCCTTGCCTGTGGTGACAAGCTGTGGCTGAAGCCGCCCTTGAGACTTGCCCAGCACAAGCTTTCACGGACGCCTGTGCCTTCCAAGCTGCACCGGCGTCGTTGTATTCCTGTTATGTGTTGCCGCCTATCGTCTCGCATGCTGGTGCGTCTGTGCATGTAACTGGCCTTTTCATAGCCATCTATGGTCACAGCCGGCGGATATTCACAGGCGGGCGGATCGGATGGAGTCGGGGCTGCGTTTTCGGCAGGCTTGCCGCGCAGTACCTTGGGCCTGTATGTTTAGTGTCTTGGAGGTGGCCCATGCAGGTTCTGTTGGAACAACAACAGTTTGAGCAAACACTGAATGACCTGGCGGAGCGGATCCGCAACGACATCCCACCCGGCAAGCCCGTGGCCGTGGTGGGCATCCTGCGGCGGGGCGATGCCTTGGCCCGGCGGCTGGCGGAGCGGCTTCGGCTGGCGGGGCTGGAGATCGGGATCGGCGCCCTGGACATCACGCTCTACCGGGATGACCTGGCGCAGAAGGGACCCGAGGCGGTCGTTCGCAGCACGGAGATCCCCTTCGACGTGACGGGCCGGTACATCGTGCTGGTCGACGACGTGCTGTATACCGGGCGGACCAGCCGGGCGGCGTTGGACGCCCTGACGGACCTGGGGCGGCCGCTGGCGATCCGGCTGGCGGTGCTGGTGGAGCGACCCGGGCGGCAGATGCCGATCCAGGCGGACTACGCCGGGGTGAAGCTGACGCGGGTCAACGAGAACGTCCGCGTCTTTCTGCACGAAACCGATGGGCAGGACAGGGTCGAAATGGACTGATTATGGCTACCTGGACGCGAAAACATCTGTTGGACCTGGAGTCGCTCTCGGCCGAGGAGATTTGTTACATCCTCGACACCGCACAGAGCTTCAAGGAAGTCTCGACCCGCAGCGTGAAGAAGGTGCCGGCCCTGCGCGGTCGGGTGGTGGTCAACCTGTTCATGGAGGACTCCACCCGCACGCGGACGAGCTTCACGCTGGCGGCGCAGCGACTATCGGCCGACGTGCTGGAGTTCACCGCCTCGGGCAGTTCGGTGAGCAAGGGCGAGACCCTGCGCGATACGGCCCGCAACATCGAGGCGATGGGCGTGGACATCGTGATCATCCGGCACGGGGCAGCCGGGACGCCGCTCTATCTGACGCGGTGCATCAATTCCTGCGTGGTCAACGCGGGCGACGGCAGTCACGAGCATCCGACGCAGGGCCTCTCGGACATCTTCACGATCCGCGAGACGAAGAAGAATCTCAAGGGGCTCAAGGTGGCGATCGTGGGGGACATTGCGCACTCGCGCGTGGCCCGCTCGAACCTCTGGGGTCTGAAGAAACTCGGGGCGGAGGTGATCATGGTCGGCCCGACGACGCTGGTGCCGAAAGCCTTCGCCCAGCTGGGGGCGCGGATCTGCCACAACCTCGACGAGGTGCTGCCCGAGGTGGACGTGATCAACATGCTGCGGATCCAGAAGGAGCGGATCACCAGCAACGTCTTTCCGAGCGTGCAGGAATACACGAGGTTGTTCGGTCTGACGTCGCAGCGGCTGGCCAAGGCCAAGCCCGACGTGCTGGTCATGCATCCGGGGCCGATTAACAGAGGCGTGGAACTAACCAGCGAGGTCGCCGATGGCCTGAACAGCGCGATCCTGCGGCAGGTATCCAACGGCCTGGCGATCCGGATGGCGGTGCTGTACCTGTGCAGCCAGGCGGCGGCGGGGGCGACTGTGCCGGCGTTGGTGTAGGCCGCTGGCGCGCAGGGTTGGTCGAGGGGCCGGGCAAGACTGACGATCACGAACGGGAGATGCGATGAAGTCTACGCAGCATGATGGCAGGACGATCCTGCTCAAGGGTGGGCGGGTGATTGACCCCGCCAACAACATCGACAAGACCGCTGACGTGCTGATCGAGGGCGGGCGGATCAAGGCGGTGGGCAGCGGTCTGGCGGATCGCGCCGACCTGGTCATCGATTGCCGCGACAAGATCGTCGCGCCGGGGCTGATCGACATGCACGTGCACCTGCGCGAGCCGGGCATGGAAGAGGAAGAGACCATCGCCACGGGCAGTGCCGCTGCGGCCGCGGGCGGGTTCACCTCGGTGGCCTGCATGCCCAATACCACGCCGCCGCTGGACAACGAGGCGGCCGTCGAGTTTGTGCTGCGCCAGGCGAGTCGGGCGAACTGCTGCAACGTCTGGCCGATCGGGGCGATCACCAAGGGGCGGCTGGGGACCGAACTGGCGGAGATCGGCCAGATGGTCCGGGCCGGGGCGATCGGCTTCAGCGACGATGGGGAGAGCGTGGCCTCGGCGGTGGTGCTGCTGCGGGCGATGCAGTACACGAGCATGTTCGACAAGGTCATCATCGAGCACTGCGAGGAACCAGGGCTGGTCAAGGGCGCGGCGATGAACGGCGGGGTGACGTCGGTCCGGCTGGGCCTGCCGGGGGCGCCCTCGATCGCGGAGGACCTGGTCGTGCAGCGGGACATCACGCTGGCGGAATACACGGGCTGCCGGTTCCACGTCGCGCACATTTCGACGCGGCATTCGACCGAGGTGGTTCGCCAGGCGAAGCAGCGGGGCGTGAAGGTGACGGCTGAGGTGTGCCCGCATCACCTGCTGCTGACCGAAGAGGCGTGCGACACGTACGACCCGATGTTCAAGGTCAGCCCGCCGCTGCGGAGCAAGCGGGACGTGCAGGGCTGCCTGGAAGGCGTGATCGACGGGACGATCGACTGCCTGTCGACGGACCACGCCCCCCACGCCAAGGAAGAGAAGGAACTGGAGTTCCTGGCGGCCCCGCCGGGGATGATCGGGCTGGAGACGGCGCTGGGCACGTTCGCCAAGGCGCTCATCACGCCGAAGCTGCTGAGCTGGCCGCAGATGATCGCCAAGATGACGATCAACCCGGCACGGGTGATCGGCATTGACCGCGGCACGCTCTCGGCGGGCCGGCCGGCGGACGTCGTCGTGATCGACCCGTCGCTGCGCTGGACAGTCGATGCGAACACGTTCCGTTCGCGGAGTCGCAACTGCCCGTACCAGGGGTGGGACCTGACCGGCAAGGCGGTGCTGACGGTGTGCGCGGGGCGGGTGACGCATGCGGAGCCGGGCATGGGTGTGGAGGTGGACGCGGCGGTGTGCGTGTAGGCCAGCGGGCAAGTAGCCAGTTGCCAGGGAACGAGAACAGCTGCGGCAACAGGCACGGCGGCTGACGCCTGCGGAGACAGCCTTTACAGCGTACAGAGCGGCATCGCGACAAAATGAACAGGCCGATCCCGGGGTTACCGGGATCGGCCTGTGGTGTTACTACCAGTAGGCTCTTCGAGGCCTACTGGTGAATCTGGATGCTGCCGCCGTCGATGAGCGTCGGGTCGGCGTCGTCGTTCTGGCCGCGCTTGTTGTCGTAGATGACGTGGTCGGTGGCCTCGTCCCAGATCTTGATCCGGAACCGGTCGCCGCCGTTACTGTCCACGGCTGTCAGCGTGAAGGCGTACGTACCGGGCAGGCCGTGAATCTCGCCCCAGCCCTTGTACTGGGCCTTGTTGCCAGTCACCACGAGCCACTCGTAGTCGGTGCTCTTGAACTTGAAGTTGCCGCCCTTGAACTGGAACTCGGTGTTGCCGGCGGGCACGGTCGCGCCCTTCTTGTACTTGGCGTTGAAGCCGAAGGTAGCCTTGCCCTCGGCGTTTAAGGCCACGCCGCCTGGGATCCACTTCAGGGCACCGGCCGGCGAGATGATCCAGCCGCCGCCGGTGACGTGCCCGCAGCTCGGGTCGTAGATCACCACGAAGGCCGGCATGGTCGGGTCGTTGTTGACGATGGTGGCAGTCACGGCTGCACCAGCCGAGTCGGTTACCGTGAGGCTGATGTGGTAGATGCCGGCATCGGCCAACTGGATGACATTCTGGACGTTGGTGCCGCTGATGGTCCCGGCGATCACGCGATCGCCCAAGTAGTCATCATGGAGGGTCCAGGTGGCTGTGTGGGTGTCGTTGGCATCCGAGTCGCTGACCGTTGCGGCCAGCGTCAGGTTCGTGTTGACCGCCTGGACGTGGCCGGTGGTCGGACCTGTGATCGTGACGACCGGGGCCGTATTGAGGTCGGCGACGGTGATCGTCGCGGCCTGGCTGGTGACCGTGCCGTACTGGCTGGTGACGACGATGTCGTAGGTGCCCGCGTCAGCCGAGGTGACCGCGTTCAAGACCAGCATGCTGCTGGTCGCGCCGAGGATGTCCACGCCACCCTTGCGCCACTGGTAGGCGAGGGTGCCCGAGCCGCTGGCCTCGACCGAGAGCGTGACGGTGCCACCGGCGCCGACGGACTGGCTGACCGGCTGGGTGACGATCGTCGCCGGCAGATTGACTACCACCGTTGCGGCGTTGCTGGTAACGGTGCCGTACTCGCTGGTGACGACGACATCGTAGGCGCCGGCATCAGCGGTTGTCACGGCATCGATCGTGAGGGGGGTGGACGTGGCACCGCTGATGGGGTTCCCGTCCTTGCGCCACTGGTAGGCGAGGGTGCCCGAACCACTGGCGATGACGGACAACGTCGCTGGCTGGCCGAGGAGGATCGCCTGGTTGACCGGCTGGGTGGCGATCGTCGGCGGCAGATTGATGGTGACGACGGCGGCATCGCTGGTGATGGTGCCGTACTCACTGATGACGACGACGTCGTAGCTGGCACCATCAGAGGCCGTCACGGCTTCGATGGTAAGACTGGCCGTGTTGGCTCCGGCAATGTCCACGCCGTCCTTGCGCCACTGGTAGGTGAGCGTGCCGGACCCGGCAGCCGTGACCGACAGGGTCAGCGGGTTACCGAGCTGCACCGCCTGGCTGGTCGGTTGTGCGGCGATGGTCGGCGGCAGATTGATGGTGACGACGACGGTATCGCTGGTGATGGTGCCGTACTCGCTGGTGACGACGACATCGTAGCTGCCGGTATCATCGGCCTGGCTCGGGTTGATTGTCAGGGTATTGGTCGTGCTGCCGAGGATGCGGCCGTCATCGTTGAGGGCCACGCCGCCCTTGCTCCACTGGTAGGAGAGGGTGCCCGAACCGGTGGCGATGACGGACAACGTCACGGGCTGGCCGAGGAGGATCGCCTGGCTGACCGGCTGGGTGATGATCGTCGGCGGCAGGTTGACTACCACCGTCGCGGCATCGCTGGTGATGGTGCCGTACTCGCTGGTGACGACGACGTCGTAGCTGGCATCATCAGAGGCCGTCACGGTATCGATGCTGAAGGTAGCCGCATTGGCCCCGGTGATATCCACACCATTCTTGCGCCACTGGTAAGAGAGCGTGCCCGATCCAACGGCCGAGACCGACAGCGTGACCGGCTGGCCCAGCAGGATCGCCTGCGAGGCGGGCTGCTGGAGGATCGTGGGCAGGACGGTGATCGTGGCGGCCTCGCTGGTGGCGGTCCCCCACGGATTGGTGACGACCACGTCGTAGGCGTCGGTATCGGCGACCTCGACGGCGGCGATGGTCAGTGTGCTGGAGGTGCTGCCGGAGAGGCGAGCGTCATCGACCAGCGGCACGCCCGCCTTGCGCCACTGGTAGGACAGCGTGTCCGACCCGATGGCCTCGACGGTGAACGTCACGGACTGGCCCGCCTGCACGGCCTGGCTGGTCGGCTGGGTGACGATGGTAGCCGGGATCTTGACCGTCAGGATGGCGGCGTTGCTGGTGGTCGAGCCGGCTGCGTTGGTGACGACGCATTCGTAGATGCCATCGTCCTGGACCGCTACGGCATCGATCGTGAGGATGGCGGATGTGTCGCCGGAGAGGTCCGTGCCGTCCTTACGCCACTGGTAGCTTAGCGTACCCGAGCCGATGGCCTCGATCGAGAACGTGGCCGGGTTGCCCAGCACGACGGTCTGCGAGACGGGCTGCTGCAGGATCGTCGGCATCACCGGACCCCAGCGGGCCCAGTAGGCCGAGACCTTGCCATCGTACGAACCCTGGAAGGCGCCGCCCACGACGAGGTGGCCGTTGTAGACTGCCAGGGCATAGGACGCGGTGTCCAGCCCGCCGGCCATGGGCTGCCAGGCCGTGCCGTCCCAGGTGGAGACGGTTCTGGCGGTGATGCCGCCGGCTCCGCCGAAAGGACCGGCTGCAACGAGTTGGCCGTTGTAGACCACCAGGGCCGAGACCGAGCCGTTCGTTCCGCCGTCCAGCGGTTGCCAGGCCGTCCCGTCCCAGCGAGCGACGGAGTAGCACGTGGTGCTGCCCGCAGTGCTGAAACTGCCGCCGGCGACGAGTTGGCCGTTCCAGGCCGTCAGGGCCGTCACGGAGTTGTTCATCCCACCATCGAGGGGCTGCCAGGCGGTCCCGTTCCAACTGGCGATGTACTTGGCGGCGACACTCCCGGCGGTGGTGAAGCTGCCGCCGGCGACGAGCTGGTTGTTGTAGACCGTCAGGGCCGCCACGGAGTTGTTCATCCCACCATCGAGGGGCTGCCAGGCGGACCCGTTCCAACTGGCGATATACTTGGCGGCGACGCCCCCGGCGGTGGTGAAGCCGCCGGCCGCGACGAGCTGGTTGTTATAGAGGGTCAGGGCGTAGACGGTGTTGCCCAGTCCGGTCCCCAGGGGTTGCCAGGCCGATCCGTCCCAGCGGGCGATGCGGTTGCAGGTCGCGCCCCCGGCGGTGGTGAAGGCGCCCGCGGCGATCACCTGGTCGTTGTAGAGAGCCAGGGCATAGACGGTGCCGTTCATGCCGCTGCCCATGGGCTGCCAGGTGGAGGTCTTGTTCCGGCTGGCGATGTAGTTGCAGACCTTGCCGCCGGCCGTGGTGAAGTTGCCGCCCGCGACCAACTGGTCGTTGTGGGCGAGGAGGGCGCGGACGTTGCTGTTCATGCCGCTGTCAAGGGCCCGCCAGTTGGCCCCGTCCCAACGGGCGATGAAGTTGCAGGCGACGCCCCCGGCGCTGAGGAAGTTGCCGCCGACGATCAGCTGGCCGTTGTAGACCGCCTGTGAGTCCACGTAGTAGTTGGTTCCTATCGCCCAGGTGCCCATGGACTGCCAGCCGGACTCGTCCCAGCGGGCGATGTACCGGGCGGGGACGCCGCCGGCGGTGGCGAAGCTGCCGCTGGCGATCAGTTGCCCGTTGTAGACGCCCAGGCCGTAGACGCCGGTGCTGTTGGTGATCCCGCCGCTGACCGCCTGCCAGGCCGAGCCGTTCCAACGGGCGATGTGGCTGCAGGTCACGCCGCCGGCCGTGGTGAAGACGCCGCCGGCGAACAACTGGTTGTTATAGACCGTCAGTGTCGAGGCCGTGCCGCCGGTAATGCCGCCATCCAGAGGCTGCCAGGTCGAGCCATTCCAACTGGCGACGTTGCTGCAGGCGACGCCCCCGGCCGAGGTGAAGCTGCCGGCGGCGATGAGCTGCCCGTTGTAGAGGGTCAAGGCATTGACCGCGCCGGCGCCCGTGCTGTTGCTCATGCCGCTGCCTGGCGGTCTGGGGCTACATCGATGGCGATTGGCAGTTGCTGATCGATCCGACCTCCGATGGCCAGGACGCGCTGGCTGACTCGCCGGGGGGGCTGGTTGGCCTGACCGCCGGCCCAAGCGATACCGCCACCTGCAGCCTGCTGCGGGTGGGCAGCACCACGGGGCATACCTTGGACGCCTCCACCACGGCATGGGTGAGCGAGACCTTTGCCGCCAGCGTTACTCCCGGTTACGATGCCGCCGGCAACCTGACCGATGATGGCGTCTACAAGTACAGTTACGACGCCTGGAACCGTCTGATCGAGGTGACCCGGCTGGGCCCGGCATCCGCCCCGCAGACGATCGCCACGTACGGTTACGATGGGCTTGGTCATCGGATCTATAAGAAGGTGGAGCACAGCGGCGACATGGACCGCGAGGAGTACTACTACTACAACGCCGGGTGGCAGTTGCTGGAAATCGACAACGCCAGCAACGTGGCCCGCCAGCAGTTCGTCTGGGGCAGCAACTACATCGACGAAGCGGTCTGCATGGACGTGGATACCGACAACGATGGCGATTGCACCGACAGCGGTGGCTCGCGGCGGTTCTACTACATGCAGGACGCCAACTGGAACGTGACGGGCCTGCGAGAAGGCACGTCCGTGGTGGAGCGGTACGAGTACGATCCGTACGGTACCGTGCGGATCTACCGCGGCAGCAATTCGTCGAGTACCCCGGAGCAGCGAACCGTGGCCGGTGCGAGCCTCAAGTGGCTGGACGCCAGCCTGCCGGGAAATCCGGTGCTGTATGCCGGGTACTTCCAGGATAATGAGACAGGGCACTACGATGTACGGCACCGGAAGCTCGGAGGGGACAGGTGGATGCAGCGGGATCGTGTTGGGTACCTGGATGGGGCGAACCTGTACCAGTACGTTGGCAGTGACCCCGTGGCACGTGTTGACCCGTCAGGCCTGTTCCACTCAAACGAGCATGACGGTATTACACGAACGGCTGCAGGCCAATCGGGGTTTAAGTTCCAATGGGGCCTCGCAATCGGGTCCTACCTGGAGTACATGATCGAAAGCAATGTTACTACTGACTACGCCCATTTGACCGATCCCACATACCACGCGCAGGCCGTTGGTTTTGTTAACCAGATCAAGAATCGCATGGACGCCATCAAGAAACGGAAGTGTTGGGGGACATGGTACTATACCAGAGGCGATGGGGACACCTTTGGCCTGCTCCCCAAAAGTTGATCCATCGGTTATGAGAGTCTCTAAGGCCCGGCACAGTCGGGCAGGAGGCTCTAATGAAGAGGAAACGGCACAGCCCCGAGCAGATCGTTGCCAAGCTGCGTGAGGCCGACGCCATGCTG
>JANYLN010000301.1 GCA_025357795.1 Planctomycetota bacterium | reverse complement strand
ACCAGCACCACGGCCACGCTATTCATCCAGATGTGGTCTTCCATGAACTCCCACTGCACGTCGGACCACTTGCTCTGCTGGACGATCTGCTGCCAGTGCGGCCCGACCGTCACAGGCGCCGGCGTGACCACGTCGCGGAAGGCATAGATCCCCAGCGTCGCTGTCGGGATCGCCAGCAATGCCCCCAGCAACATCATCCAGCGCCCTGCCGCCCGAAAGCCCCCCTTGGGGCAGACGCAGCTGATGATCTCGATCAGAACACCCACTGTCAGCAGCCCCAACGGCGAATGCAGGAGCACCACGTGCCAGTTGGGCGAAATGAACTCGTTGGTCATGGCTGTTGGCCTCGCAAAGAGATCCACAAACTGAGATCGTTGTGTCGTGTGAGGGTGACAGGCAGCCGTCTCCGATCATCTTCGCCGGCCGCGCCGCCGGCGAAGCATATTGCTGCCTATTGTTTATGGTATGCGATATCGGATGGCGTTTCCAGCCTCCCCATCCCGTGGGATTATGACTCCAACAGCCACACCGCCTCCTCGCACAGCGAGGTCATGTGATAATCGAGCTTCCACTCGCTGCCTTTTCGATCGTTCTCCGGGGTGCCGTCCGCCTTCACGGAGCAGTACCAGCCGCCGTATTCGCTGTCTTGGCAGTTGTCCAACGCAAAGCGGGCCGCCTCCTCGAACGTCTCTCGCAGCCCCGCCCTGCGCCGGGCCACGATCAGGTACAGCAGCGCCCGCAACGCCTCGCTGGTCACCCAGTGCGACTTGCTCGTGTCGATCGGGTCCCCCTCCCGGCTGCATGTGTTGAAGAACCCGCCATGCTGGCGGTCCGTCCCATAACGCAGGCCCCACTCCAGGAGTTTGTCACCGAGGTCCCGCCAGTGCTCCTGCCCGGTCCGGTCCGCCAGACGATTCAGGAGCCAGCACCACTCGAACTGGTGACCCACCTGGATCGGCGCCGCCTCTTCGTCCGACAGCCTGGACCAGTCTTCTTCGAAGTATTCCTCCAGGCAGCCGTACCGCGGATGGACGAATCGCGTACTGGCCAGGTCCGCCAACTGTACGGCCCCATTCTGTAAAGTGGCGCCACCCGTGGCATCGTACAGGCTCATGCAGGCCTCCAGCAGGTGCATGTGCGGGTTCTGGCCTCGCCGCCGGTCGATAGGCTGCCAGTGGCGGTCCATCAGCGTCCAGAACCCCCCGCCTGGCCCAAGTGCCCGCTCCTGCAAGACTTCCAGCGTCCGCTGGGCAAGCCTCGCCGGCTCGATTCTCCCCATCGCCCTCGCATATTCCGATAACCCGAAGATCACGAACGCATGCCCATAGGTGTGCTTGACCGGTTCCAGCGCCGCGCCGTCACGCTGGACCCGCCAGATCCACCCGCCCGCATCTTCATCCGCCATCGTATCTTGCAGGAATCGCACCCCATGCTCGGCTGCCTGGGCAAATCGTCCGGCCGCAGCCGGATCCGTCGCCTCCGTGTGCCTGTACCCAGCCGAAAACGTGTAGATCAACCTGGCCTGCGAGACCAGCGACTTATGCCCCGGCCCGATAAAATGCCACTGACGATCAAAATCCGCCAGATAGCCCCCATGCTCACGGTCCAGGCAGTGCCGCTGCCAGTACTGCAGGAAGGTCTTTAGCATGTACTCTCGCCAGAAGTCCGCCGAAAACAGGTCTCTTGCCGCGCTCATAGAGGCCTCCGCGCCGTCGGTTGTCGTTTTTTCTCGCCACTGCCAACACTGCCAGCAACTTGCGGTATATCATGATAGAGCGGCACCGGTCCTGGCAATACTGGTATCCAGCAGCCCGGATCGCGGGGACACAATTCCAGCGTCATAGCGAGGCCTCAAGCAAACAGAGATCCACACAGTAGATACTGACGTCCTACAGCCGATGTTGGTACAACAGAGGCTGCCCGAATGGGCGCGGGGCATCGCTCTGGCGCAACACGCACACAACAGCTGACAGTAGCGGCAAGGAGATCTCGACAGATGGTGCAAATGAGTCCGAATGCCAGCAGTTCTGAGCAAGGCCCCAAGCAGCCCTGCAAGCACCTGCAGGGTGACATCGCCGACCTTCTGGAAAAGGAATGGCTTATTACCAACGGCCTGGGCGGCTACGCCAGCGGCACGGTAATAGGCTGTCCGACCCGCCGATACCACGGCACGCTGGTCTGGTCGCGCATGCCCCCACTGCAGCGGTTCGTGATGCTCTCGACCATGCTCGAGCGGTTGACCACGCCCGATAATCAGACCATGGACCTGTCGACCTTCGAGTTCAACGGCGCGATCTACCCGCAGGGTTATCAGCTCCTGCAGGAGTTCGACTACGAGACCGCCCCCCCTGAGCCCTGGGTCCGCTTCACCTGGATGGTGGGCGACACCAAAATCATCAAGCGCATCAAGCTGTTCCACCAGGAGCCGCACTGCACCATCACGTACGAGATCCTGCCCGGGGCAAGCGGCGTGCACCGCTTCATGGTCAAGCCGATGCTGGCCATGCGGGACCTCCACTACCTCCGCCGCAAGCCCAACGGCTGCCCCTTTGCGCTGCAGACCTTGCCGAACGCCGTGCATGTGCAGTGCATGACGGACAAATCGATCAGCCTTGCCCTGGCGGCCACCGGCCCGATGGCCCAGCAGACCCAGTTCGGCGAGGCCCAGGACTGGTGGTACAACTTCCTGTACCGCAAGGAGGCCGAGCGGCAGATGGACTGCGGCGAGGACCTCTACGCCCCCGGATGGTTCACCGTCCAGGGCGAAGGCCCGCTGGTCCTGCAGATCACCGCGGTACCTGGCGTCGAGGACGTAATCGACGGCGTCCGCCGCGCCTGGATGGCCCCTCGCGAGCAACCGACCGAGTCCTGGCGTATCAGCGGTCCTCGCGAGGTCAAGCAGCTCAGCCGGGCCGCCCAGCAGTTCCTCGTGGAGCGCAAAACCACGACGGGTCACAGCATGCAGACGATCCTGGCGGGCTACCACTGGTTCGGCGACTGGGGCCGGGATACCGCCATCGCCATCCCGGGCATCCTGCTGAGCACGGGGCGGTTTGAAGAGGCCCGCGACGTGCTCTCGACCTTCGCGGATCATCAGCAGAACGGGCTTATCCCGAACGTGTTCGACGACCGCGGATCGGGCTGCGCGTACAACAGCGTCGATGCCAGCCTCTGGTTCGTCCGCGTGGTCGAACTGCTCGCGGAAGCCACAGGTGACACCGCGATCTGGCAGGGCAAGCTCGGCAAGGCCGTGCGGCAGGTAATCGAGTCGTTCATCACCGGCACTAACTACGACATCCGCGCCCAGGAGAGCGGCCTGCTGTGGTGCGGCAACCCTGACACGCAACTGACCTGGATGGACGCCAAGTTCAACAACCGGGCAATCACCCCGCGGCACGGCCTGCCGGTCGAGATCAACGCCCTCTGGATCCACGCCCTCCATGTCGCCGCCAGGCACGCGGCGGGCGGCGCCGGGGACAAGACCAACGAGTGGAGCGTGCTTGCTCGCAAGGCCCGTCAACACTTCGCTAAACTCTTCTGGTACGAAGAGGGCGGCTACCTGTACGACGTCGTCCGCGACAACTTCTTCGATGCGAGCCTGCGGCCGAATCAGGCGATCGCCCTGGCCCTACCGGATTGCCCACTGCCGATCGAGCAGCAGAAACGGGCCCTCCAGGCGATCCAGGACAAGCTGCTCACGCCGTATGGCCTGCGGACGCTCTCGCCGGACCACCCGGACTACCGCGGCCGGTACGAGGGCAGTTGGGGCGAGCGCGACGAGGCGTATCACCAGGGTACGGTCTGGCCGTGGCTGATCGGCCCGTTCCTCGAGGCGTACCTGCGTCTCAACGACTTCAATCAGGCGGCCCGCGAGCAGGCCCGCACCTGGCTGGATTCCCTGCTCCATCATCTCGAATGTGATGCCTGCCTGGGCAGCATCAACGAGATCTTCGACGGGGACGCCCCGCACAAGCCGCGTGGCTGCGTCGCCCAGGCCTGGAGCGTCTCAGAGACCCTGCGGGCCCTGCTGCTGACGATTCCGCAGGACCCTATGCAGAGGAACGGCAACGGCCATCACGCCCGACGGATTATCGCGGGCATCGCGCCGGGGCTGCTGCTCTAGGCAAGGAACTCTCATCCTCCCAAGACCGCGGCCGACTCTGGACCATGTGTCGCGAGGGGCCGGTGAATACAGCAGGCTCGGCGACTGGCCGGCGTTGGGGCAAGCAAACTCGACCCGAGCGTCTGAGCAGGGCCGGATGCCACTTCGGGGTCCTCCGTTTGTGTTCGTAGTGGTGCCTTTCCACATAGAAGTAGGCGCTGCGCGCCCATGGCTGGGGCAATTCGGACACGGGGTGGGTGCCACCAACGGCGCCACTAAACAGGTCTGGGCCACGCGGTCGCAGCGTGAAGCTGGGCGGGATGGGCGAGCTGGGCGGGAGCGGCTGAGAGGAATTCAGACAACGTGTGGGTGCCACCAACGGCGCCACCAAACAGGTCTGGGCCACGCGGTGGCAGCGTGAAGATGGGCTGAATGCGGGAGCTGGGCGGGAGCGGCGAGGGGAATTCCGGACACGGGGCGGGTGCCACCAACGGCGCCACCAAACAGGTCTGGGCCACTCGATCGCAGCGTGGAGAACGGGCTAATCTTGACATCGAACGACCATGGCCATGCCTGAGAGCGGGACCATGCAGGTGCTCAACAAATGACGCGGCCAGCAGGACTCTGCATCGTCCTGCTGGCCGCGGTGCGTTCAGAGCGGAGATACAAGACTGAGACGGGTCAACGTTCGACCGCCAGTTCGCTGGTCTGGCCTGTGGCGACGTCCTTGATACGGACGATCCACTTGCCCTTGGCGTCGTTCAGGGCGAACGGGATCCGGTGCGAGCCATGGCCGTTGCGAACCAACACATTGCCGCAGTAGTGCTCGGCGAGGGCGCCGGCGGGGGTGAGGACCTCGACGCGGGCGGCACGGAGGACGGTCGGCGGCATCGAAGCGACTTCGACGTCCGCGACGTTCGGTTCGGGTTGGGCGAGTCTGCTCTGCAGGGCTGGCAGTTCCTCGTCCGAGAGGGTCCAGATCGTCGGGACGTACGGGTCGAGTTTCACGGCTTCCATCTTCTGGGCCTTGCCCAGGTACTTGCCGGCCAGCACATCGTAGACGTGGCACTCGCGGTCGAGGTCGAGCGTCACCGTCTCGACCTTCTGGAACGCCGAGTTATCCTCGTACTTCTTACGGTCCGGGCCTTCGCTGCCGCGCTGCATCGAGCGGCCTACACTGATCACCCGCACGCCCGGGCCGATGTGGTAGGTATGGACCTCGGCCGCGGTCAGGGTCTGGCCATCGGAGCCGATGACACGGACCGTGGGCACGATCTGGACGACATCAAACAGGATCTTCTCTACGAGTGCGCGCATCTGGCGCTCCTGGCCTGGCTGCAGCCGCAGACGCGAGTACATCATGAGAGAGGTGTTCAGCAGGAAGGCGTGTTCGTCGTCCCAGACATTTCCCAGGACCGGCTGGTCCCGCCACTTGCCGTGCTCGTCCATCACGCCGGGCGAGTTGTCGGCGATTACGATGCCGCCAGTGGCGATGAAGTCGCGGATCTTGTCGGCCTCGACGTCCGACAGCGCGAAGGTCTCGGGCAGGATCAGCACGCGGTAATCGGACAGTTTGTTCTCATTGATGACCTGCTCGTGCGAGACGAAGTCGAACTGGACATTGCAGTCCTCCAGCAGGCGGCACCAACTGTTGCGCAGCAGGTTGCGGTAGGAGTCGCCGTACTCGTTCCAGCTCTGGAGTTCAACCCACTTGCGGCCCAGGCCGACGTACTGGCGCCACCAGGCCACGCGGATCGAGGGCTGCGAGTAGTATAGCGCGATGCCGCTGCTGTCGTACGCGCCCGCGTAGAGCAGTTTCGCCAGGCCCGACTCGATCGTCCGCAGCGTGGGGCCGACGCTCTTGGCCCGTTCGGTCGGCGTGCCGTCCGCCTGGTCGAGGAACTTGTTCTTGGGCTCTTCGTTGTCCCAGAAGATGATGCCTTTGTCGCCATCGAGGAACCGTGTCCAGACGTCCCAGACCGCCCGGTCACCACTGAACCAGGAGGGCGTCATCTGGATGCAGCGCTCGGGGTAGAGCGAACGGATGATCTCGGGGGCGTTGCCGATGTTGTAGGGCACGATCAGATCGACCGCCTGGCAGAGCTTCGCGTAGTTCACGCCGCTGTGCACGCCGGGGTGGTGCGTACCGGTGAAGCCGAAGCGGCCGGTCGGGTCATACTTGCGGCCTATCTCCACGCCACGGGCAAGGGCATCGGCGAGGGTCTGGTCCATGAACTCGCGGAAGTCGCACCACTGGGCGAGGTTCCAGCCGGCCATCTGCTGGGGCTTGACCGCGACGAGATCGAGTTCCAGTGTAGCGTACCAGTTCTCGAATGCCTTGTAGAACTCGACGACGTCCTGCAGGCTGGTGAAACTCGCGCCGTATTGGCGGTTGACCCAATCGACCTCGGCCTTGGCCTTAACTTCGGGGGCAACCATTTCACCGGCCGATCCGGCCGGGGTGGCGCTGGGGTCGATCCCCTTGATCCAGTTCTCGACGTACTTGAGGTCGACCGGTTCACTGGTCACCATCGCCAAGTACAGATCCACCATCTTGTCGAACGATTCAAAACCGCTCTTGAACTGCTGCTTGACGTTCGCGTCGTTCGACTTGCCAAACGCCTGCGGCAGGTAGACGTCGCGCCAGAGTCGGCCGTACTGGCGATAGGTTGTAGGCTGCAGCGCCCGCACGGTGGACCACTTGTTCAGGGGGATGCCCCACTCGCGGCTGACGGCCTCGACGGTGGCGTAGCGGGCCTTCAGGAAGGCGATCCAACCCTCGCGGGCCTCCGGGGTCCAGCAGAAGTCCATCGGGCCGGATTGGTCGCCCAGGCCGATCTCGTCGGCGAGGTTGTAGAACATCGGGCGGTCGTCGCGCTGGGCCGTCACAATTTTGCTGTAGTTCTCCTCGACCTTAGCGTAGGTGCCCTCCTGGTGCAGGCAGGGCCTGCGCCAAACCGTGTACTGGTCGCGCGGGTTGGCGGCGTAGGCATCGCGGACGGCCTTCCAGTCGTAGTGAGCCTTGTGGTACCAGGCGTAGACCTCCCAGCACATCTGGTCGACGTAGAAGTCGAAGCCGGCGGCCTTGACCGGCTCGCCGGGCTCGTCCCTATAGATCATCGCGCCATCGATGCCGTACTGGCGGAGGATATTGAACATCTCGCCTGGCGGGTAGTGCGCCCAGACGAACGCGTGGTAGTCATCCCAAGCCTTGGGCGGAAAGACCACCGCGAAGTCCCGAGTCCGCGAGACAGTCTTGCCGTTTACGAGCACCTCGAGGCTCGCGCGCCGGACGATCGGATGGTTGATCGCGATCGAGTAGGTCGCGCGGTCCTGCCCGGCTGGGATGGTCATCTCCACGCTGCCGCCGACGCGGCCGAAGGTGTCACGCCAGAGCACGACCAGCGGCGTGGCCTTGGTCACCTTCGCCCCCAGCAGGATCTCCCCGGCGATGGTCTCGCCGGGAGCGACCTTGTCAGGCCCGCTAAGGTGGATCACCTGCACCTGGGCCCAGGCAGCGGGACAGACAAACAGGATGGCGGCAACGGCGGCAATCAGCAGGGACTTGCAGCTGCGCATGGCAAGGGCCTCCTTACGGCAACTGGTTGAGGCGGCCTTGGCGTCAGGGCCGCCTGGAATGCTCGGAATCGTACGCCAGCAACATAGTCCTATACAGCCCGGTCCGCAAGTCAATGCCCCACCGGATCGCCCCTGCCAATACTGGCAAGCGGGGAAAAAATCCGCAGAAGGGATTTGCCTGGTGCAAGAATATATTCGAAGTTCCTCCCTGACAGGCAAGAGCCAGGGAACAAACGCAATCGGCGAGCAAGGGCGCCGAGTCATTCAACGTTACCGACGGCGGTGCGACCTTCCAGTTGGGCACGGATGCCAGCACGCGGGCAACGATCGGCATGGCGGGGCTGTCCACGGATCGGCTCGGCAGCGCGGACCTCGGTTATCTGTCCTCGCTGAAAAGCGGCGGCGCCCACTCGCTGACCGAGGACCCGTCCCGTGCGGTCTCGATCATCAAGAAGGCCGTCCAGGATGTGGCAATGGCCCAGGGGCGTATCTGGGGCTTCCAGAAGTTCCAGATCAAGACGTCGATCAAGGCACTGGAGGCCACGAAAGAGTCGCGCCAGGACGCCAAGGGCAGTATCGAGGACGTTGACTACACCCAGGCGACCTCGGAGCTGAACCGCCAACAGGTCTTGATGCAGGCCGCCATGGGCCTACTCGGGATCGCGAACAACCAGTCGCAGTCGGTCCTGAGCCTGCTCCGCTAATCGCGGGGCCGTAACAAGCATAACGGGGGGCAACAGTCTTGGCTGGCTTGCCCTGGCTCCCGGCGGG
>JANYLN010000288.1 GCA_025357795.1 Planctomycetota bacterium | reverse complement strand
TGACTCGCGCAAGTGGACCGAAGAGGGACCCTATGTGCAACTGCAGATGGTCTGGCCGAAGCACCGCCTGAATGTACCGCCCGTACCGCAGGTGCTGACCGGCTACGAACTGCGCTGCTGGCGGCCGGACGATTGCGCCGGCTGGATCGAGTTAGTCCACAAGGTCGGCTTTGGGATCTGGGACGAGCAGCGGATCACCCGCACGCTGCGTAAGATCGTCCCGGAGGGTTTCTTCGTCGTCGAGGACAAGGCCAGCGGCAAGATCGTGGCGACGGCCATGGCCACGCACTCTGCCATCGAGCATCATGCATACGGTGGCGAGGTGGGCTGGGTGGCCGCGGACTCCGAATACAAGGGCAAAGGCCTGGGTGCAGCGGTCACCGCCGCCGCAACCGCCCGGCTGATCCGCGGCGGCTACCAGGACATCTTTCTGCGGACCGATGACTTCCGACTGCCGGCGCTGAAGGTCTACCTGACCCTGGGGTACGAACCGCTGCTGTACGGCGAAGGCATGCGGCAGCGATGGGAAGCAATCTACAGGAACCTGAACTGGCCGGATGCCCTGCCCTGATCCGAGCACTGGGGTTCACTTACAGGAGCCAAGCCATGCCCACGTTCGAGTACAGCAGCCGCCTGGCGGCCTCGCCGGCCGAGGCCTTCCGGTGGCACGTGCGGCCCGGAGCCTTCGAGCGGCTCAACCCGCCTTGGGAAACGGTGCGCGTGGTCGATCGGCAAGGCAGCGTGCTTGACGGCGGGCGGGTCACACTGCGCATCTGCAAGGGGGTCTGCTTTACGTGGACCCTGCAACACAAAGACATCGAGCCCGGCCGGCAGTTTGTCGACGAGCAGGTCCACGGGCCCTTTCGCCGTTGGCGACACGTGCACCGCTTCGCACCCGAGGGCAACGGCGACGGCTGCATCCTCACCGACCACATCGACTACGAACTGCCGCTGGGACACGTGGCCGACTCGATCGCCGGCCAGCGAGTCAAACAGATGCTCACGCAGCTCTTCCGCTATCGCCACCAGCAGCTGCAACACGAACTGGCGCGCCACCGCCTGACAGCGGATTTGCCTCCGCAGCGGATCGTCGTCAGCGGGACCAGCGGGCTGATTGGATCGGCACTGTGTCGCTTCCTGACCAGCGGCGGGCACCGCGTTGACAGGCTGGTCCGCCACATGCCCCTGCCCGGCACGACCGACATCCGCTGGAACCCGTCGCGCGCGGAGATCGATGCCCCCGCGTTGGAGGGCGCCGACATCGTGGTACACCTGGCCGGTGAGAACGTTGCAGGTCGCTGGACTGGCGCGAAGAAGCGCGCCATCCTCGAAAGCCGCACGCAAGGCACACGCCTGCTCAGCGAAAGCCTGGCCCGCCTCGCGCGCAAACCCCGGGTGCTGATCAGTGCATCTGCGATCGGCTACTATGGGGATCGTGGCACAGAGATCCTTCGTGAGGGCAGCGCACTCGGTGCAGGCTTCCTGGCGGATGTCTGCCAGGCGTGGGAAGCCGCGGCCGATCCGGCCCGCCAGGCTGGCGTCCGTGTCGTGCATCCGCGGATCGGCGTCGTACTCAGCGGCCAGGGCGGACTACTGCGGGCGCTGCTGCCGCTCTTTCGCATCGGCGCTGGCGGGCCCGTCGGTGCCGGCGGCCAGTACATCAGTTGGATCGACATCGACGACCTGCTGAGCGCACTACACCACACTATGTTCACCGACACGCTTAGCGGGGCCATAAACATGGTCTCGCCCAACGCCGTGACCAACCGGCACTTCAGCGAAACATTAGCGCGTGTCTTGGGTCGGCCAATGCTTCTGGGCATGCCTGGCCCTTTAGCCCGCCTGATGCTGGGGCAGTTTGCGGACGAAACGCTCCTGGCAAGCCAACGGGCTGCACCGGACCGACTGATTGGCGCAGGCTTCGCCTTCTGGTTCAGCGAGCTGGAGAGGTCGCTACGGCGTCAGCTTGGGCGACTGGCGTGAACCCGTGAAGTCGATCTCCTGGACGGGTCCGGTGTCAGTCGCCGATGCAACAGGTCACATGTTGTCGCGGTTGATCGTCCGCTTGCGACCGTGGGCAATCTTGTCGGCAGCCTTCTCGGCCTTATCAGCGACCTGGTCGATCTTTTCCTTGACGGTACCCTTGGCGACGTCTTTCTTGCCTTCTCGCTTGAGGTGTGGCTCGTCCAGCAGGTCACCTGCGGCCTGTTTCACGCGGCCCTTGGCCTTGTCTATTTTGCCACCTGTCGTACTGCTCATGCTGCTCTGGCACGCCTGTACTACTGGCCACTGCCGTTCTCAATGATCGCGCAACGCCTTGATCAGTTCGCCCTTACTCATCTTGGAGCGACCTTCGAGACCAACCTTACGGGCCTGGACCATCAAGTCGT
>JANYLN010000265.1 GCA_025357795.1 Planctomycetota bacterium | reverse complement strand
GATTGACGAGGCCCTCAAACTCCTGGAACAGAATCATCAGGCGATGCATCAGCACATGCCCCAGATGATGCAGAAGATGAAGCAGCGGATGCAGAACATGCAGGCCATGACGCAGGAAATGCAGAACATGCAGGAGGAAATGGGCAAGTCCGAGCAGACCAAGCCCATGCAGGCCAAGATGGAGGAAATGAAACAGAAGATGCAGAACATGCAGGAACAGATGCAGTCCGAAACCAAGGAAGGCGAGATGCAGTGCCCCATGTGCAAGAAAATGATGCAGCCCAACAAGCCATCCATGGAAGAGAAGATGCAAGGTGGTCAGCCTGGCGGAATGGATGGGATGAAAATGAAATAGCGGACACGGCGGCTGATACGCATTACAACACTTGAAACTCGTGCCTCAGTCTTGGGTGCCACCCCCAAGCGTCGTGTGCTTGGGGGTGGAGGGACAGGGGGTCAGAGCTTCAATAGTCATTACGTGAGGAGACTGTAGCAACGTTACAGAGCAACCACCCTGGCGAGGTGTAGTGTCGCCGTGGGCCGCTCCCGGCCTGGTTTTTGGAGCTTCGCGCTGCATGTCCAGCACGATCCGGTGAGCAATGTGCTCCTGGGATCTGTTCCGTTGCACCGTTAGTGGCACCCGCCCCGTATCGGAATTCCCACTCCCCGGTCCGCCACCACCCGCCCACAGTCAGCCCGGCACCGCCTCGCGTCCGTCAAGTGGCGCCGTTGGTGGCACCCACGCCGTGTCCGGAATTCCCCTCGTCGCTCCCGCCCAGCTCGCCCATCCAGCCCAGCTTCACGCTGCCACCGACTGGCCCAGACCTGTTTGGTGGCGCCGTTGGTGGCACCCACCCCGTATCCGAATTGCCCCAGCTATATACGCGCAGCGCCTGCTTCTATGCGGAAAGGCACCACCGCTAGCATGCCCGACACCCCCGCCAACCAGAAGGAGTATCCCCAGCAGAAGGCCCAGAAGCCGGGGCTGGGCTTTCCGATCCTGCGGATAGTCGGGCGGATCAGCCTGGCGTCCGGGGCCCGTCCCATGAACCTGGCGACTCGTTCGAGAATCTCGCAGCGGGGGATACGGCAGGAAAGGGGGGAAGCGAGGGAGGAAGCGCCGCGGGCATCCGTGCCCGCGGAGAACTCTCCGTATCGATCTAGGCCCGGATCTGGGCCTCCAGCTGCTCGAGGACCTCGCGCAGCTTCATGCTCTTGCGGCAGGTCGGGGTGGGCCAGCGAACCACCTCGTCCTCGGCGATGATCTTGTTGATCCGCCGACAGGCCAGGATCACCGTGGCGTGATTCTTGTTGCCCATGTACCGGCCGATCTGCGGGTAGCTCAGCGTGGTGTGCTTTCGGGCTAGATGCATTGCGATGTTGCGGGCCAGGGCTACGTGCTGGGTCTTGCGCGTCGAGTGCAGGTCGGCCGGCGAGAGGCCGAAGAACGTCGCCACCGCGTTCTCCAGGTCGCTGATGGTCGCCAGGGGGCGGGTCCGGCTGAGGTAGTCGGCCAGCGCCTTCTGGGCCGTCGCGACCGTCACGGGCAGCTGGGCGACCGAGTTGAAGGCGATCAGCTTCAGCAGGGCGCCCTCCAGCTCGCGGACGCTGCCCGTCACGTTCTCGGCGATGTACTCGATCACCTCCTGCGGGATGATCCGGTTGAGCTTGACCGCGCGACGATGCAGGATCTCGCAGCGGGTCGGGAAGGTCGGCGGCTCGATGCAGACGACCATGCCGGCCATGAAGCGGCTGACCAGGGACTCGCTGAACTGCCCGATCAGCTTGGGGTGCGCATCGGACGCCAGCACGATCTGTTTGCTGCCGGCGTCGATGGCGTTGAAGGTGTGCAGGAACTCCTCCTGCGTCGCCTTCTTGTTGGCCAGGAAGTGGACGTCATCGATGACCAGCACGTCCAGGTTCCTGTAACGGGTGCGGAACTTATCGAGTTGCGCCGTGCGAATGGCGTGAATGTAGTCGTTGGTGAACTCCTCGCCGCTGACGTACATCCAGCGGATGTCCGGCCGCTGTTCATTGAAGGCGTTGCAGATGCCCTGCAGGATGTGCGTCTTGCCCAGGCCGCAGCCGCCGTGCACGAACAGCGGGTTGTAGATGCCCGCCGGGTGACGGACGATCTCCTGGGCGGCCTGGTAGGCCATCTGGTTGCTGGGCCCGACGACGAAGTCGTTTAGCCGGCCCCGCAGCGGCCGGGTGTCGTTATCGGCCTTCAATCGCACCGCGGAGGCTTGTGTGGGCTGCTGGGTCGTCTGCCGCACGGACTCGGCCTGGCGGTTCAGTTGCGGCTGGCAGACCTTGCCGGCCAGCGTCGGATCGACGGTAAAGCCCAGCTGCACGTCGCTGTTGCCGAGAACTTCGCGGGCGGCCGTGACGATCTCGTCGGCAAAGTGGTTCTCGATCCAGGTGCCGACAAACGAACTGGGCACATCGATCCGCAGACAGCTGTCGGTCACGTCGAAGCGGGTGACATCCTTGAACCAGACACGAAATCGCCGCGGGCCGATCTTCTCTTCGATCCTTTCGACAATGCGAGACACCGGATCGCTTATGGCAACTTGCACGAAGAGACTCCTTGCCGCCGGAGGGTAGCCATCCGACGATCATTAGCTATTCAAAATAGAACGTAGGGTGAAGCTCACAGCATGTACGGCAAAGACATGTCACGCGCCAGCGTTCTTTACCGTGTTGATGGGCCTGATGATAACGCATGCAGGGGAAGCGTCAATCGGGCAGTTGCCGCAAAGTTGCCAACAGCGCGCCAGTGCTGTTAGCAGCGTGATTTGCGGACGATTTTTTTTTCGGCTGCACGAGTTCTGCACACCTATCCACAGACTGTCCACACTGCCTATGCTGGCAATGCAAACAATCCCTCGGCATCCGCCCGGCGAAAGACCTGGATCCAGACGTCTTTCGTGGCGTACGCCGAAAAGCCCATGGCGGTGTACATACGGCAGGCCGGCGTGTTGGCGGCGTCGACCGCCAGCGTCACGCCGGTCAGGACCAGGTCGCGAGCCCGCTGGATCGCGCGGTGCACGCAGACCCGCCCGAGCCCCTGGCCCCGCGCCTGCGGTAGCAATCCTACATATACGACTTCGAGGTTCGTGCAAAAGGGGGGCCGTGCGGTGATCAGCGCCCCAGCTGGCTGGCCGCGATGCTCCAGCAGGTACCAGCCTAGCGGATCGAACTCGCCAGCGCTGCGGTGGCTGTCGAGCACGTCCTGCATGCTCCGCACGCCGGTCAGCTCCGGGCAGTCCAGGCTCTCGGCGTACGTGTGGCGGATCACCTCGGCGAAGGTCTGCTCGTCGGTGTCCGCCAGGGTCAGCCAGTTGGTGTCCGCGACAGGTCGGATCGGCGACGGGTCGAATGCATTTCGTTGCATGTACTGCAGGCTGGCCAGGTAAGAAAGACCCGCCTGCTCGAGCGACGGGCGGACCTGCTCGGCGGTGTCGGGCTCAAGCATGACCTGTGCGAAGCGGCTGTTTCGCTCCCGGGCCCCCCGACTGGCCGCCGCCAGCAGCTCCGCCAAGCCCTCAACGCTGCGCCCCAGTTCCCAGGTTGGCAGCATCAGCAGGCTCACCCCCCCAGGCAGATCCAGGACCGCGCAGGCTGCCACCACCTGGCCTTCCGCCTCTGCCAGGTGCAGACCGCCGATCGAGCCCCCGCAGCGATGCAGGAAATTCTCCGTCAGCTGGCAGATTTTCTGGGCCTGCTCGGCCGCAACGCCCGGTTCGCTCAAGGCGATGCGCAGGGCCTGCTGGCGTTCGTCGCCGTGGGCATCCCGAACCCGGATACGCGTCATGCATTCGCTCCTCTAGCCGGCTGAAAGGATTGTAGTGCAAAGATCTCCAAGCCGTACAGCGCCGGGCCGCCTACAATGTGCGCCTGGGCCGAGCGGAGGCCACGGCCCTGTCCGCCGGGGACAGCGAAGTGCGTTTGTCATTGAAATCCATGCGAGTTTCGAGTACACTCTACTGTATTGCAACGCCTGGAGTAAGGAAGACAGATAGATGGCTGAAAACACGTTGGTTGGCAAGAAGATTCTTCTGGTAGACGACGATGGCGACATCCTGATGGCGATGTCGGCCGCGTTCAATGAGACCGGTGCGCAGGTTATGACCGCCTCGGACGGCAACAAGGCCGTCGAGTTGGCGAGCCAGAACCCCCCGGATCTTGTGGTGCTGGACATGATGCTCCCCAAGCGAAGCGGCTTTCTCGTCCTCGAGAAGATCAAGCCCCAGCGCAAGAGTGGCATCAAGCCGTACGTGATCATGGTCACCGGAAACCCCGGCAAACGCCATCAGGCCTATGCCGAGAGCCTCGGTGTGGAAAAGTACATGAATAAGCCTGTCCGCATGGAGCGGCTGATCAGGGAAGCCGAGGCCTTGCTGGGCGTCGGCGAGCAGCAGGCCTAGCCCGCCCAAATTCTCTCGGGCTGGACGACGCGCCTGAAATATGCTCTACTAGACAATTCAAGGCAAAACAGGAATATTGAGATACAGGCAGCCCGTGGCGAACGCGGGCGACGGACAAGGAGTTGCTTTCGACAATGGCCGTGACCCAGCAGCAAAAGAATGAACTCGTCGAGAAATTCCGGATCAACGAGAAGGACACCGGCTCCGCGGATGTGCAGATCGCGGTCCTGACCAAGCGGATTGAGCAGCTGACAGAGCATCTCCGCAAGTTCACCAAGGACCACCACTCCCGCCGGGGTCTGATCATGATGGTTAGTAGGCGCAACCGTTTGCTGCGCTATCTGGCCAAGAATGATTATGCCCGTTACCAGGCCATTCTGGGCGCCCTGGGGCTGCGGAAGTAATCCCGGCATTCGATCCGACGATCCTGGCAGGAATGCCGTGCGACCGATCCCGGCCGCACGGCCTTGCTGCGCATGGATCTTTGTCTTCGGGACTGTTGCACGGCAACATTTGAGTATACAATGTCGCTGCTATCCGGTTGTTGCATCCGCTGGCCGGGCTGTTCTTGGCTTTTTGCGCCTACGCTGGCAGGCGGCCCTTTGGGGCTTGGACCCGTCGTGCGAGCCGACCCAGTACAACCTGGATTGCCCGGATCTGTCGTCCGGAAGCCAGCTCTGGCCGCGCCCGGCATTGCGGCCCCCGGTAAGATCGCATTGCAGGCCGATCCGGCTCAGTCGGACCCCGAGAATACAATAACAAGCAGAAAAACACATAAGAGTGCAGTATTTGGAAGGTGAGAAAGATATGACGCCTCTGAGAGTTGAACGGGAAATCGCAGGTCGTAAGCTTAGCATCGAAACCGGAAAGGTCGCCAAGCAGGCCGACGCTGCCACTTGGGTCCAGTACGGCGATACCGTCGTCCTGGCCACTGTCGTACGGGCCGGTCCCCGCGAAGGGATCGACTTCTTCCCGCTGACCGTGGATTATCGCGAAAAGCCCTCCGCCGCCGGCAAGATCCCCGGCGGCTTCTTCAAGCGCGAGGGCCGGCCCAGCACCAAGGAAATCCTGACGATGCGGATGATCGACCGGCCCTGCCGGCCGCTTTTCCCGCCGGACTTTATCAACGAGGTCCAGATTCAGGTCTTCGTGATGTCCGCCGACGCCGAGAACGATCCGGACATCGTCGCCATGATTGCCGCCTCGGCGGCGCTGCGGATCTCCAGCCTGCCGTGGGACGGCCCGATCGGGGCGGTCCGCGTCGGCCGGGTCGAGGGCCAAGTCGTCCTCAATCCTACCCACGCCCAGATGGAATACAGCGACATGGACCTGATCCTGACCGGCCACAAAGAGTCGATCAACATGATCGAACTCGGCTCCAACCAGATCAGCGAAGAAGATCTCGCCGAGGCGATCCGCCAAGGGCACGGTGTCATCCAGCACGTCTGCGAGCTGATTGACGAACTCGCCGGCAAGTGCGCCAAGGAAAAGGTCTGGACGCCCCCGACCCGCGACGAGGCCCTCTACAAGAAGGTCTACGGGAAGGCCTACCAGCCGCTGCTGGCCGCCAAGCAGACCACCGTCAAGCAGCAGCGCGGCGCGGCTGTCGACGCCGTCTATCAGCAGGTCGTCCAGGAACTCTGCGGCATCAGTGCGGATGGCGCCGCCCCGGCCAAGACCGAGGGCTTGGCCGATCCCAAGGTCGTCGGCAAGTTCCTCGCCGAGATCGAAGAGAAGGTCGTGACCGACCTGCTGCTGGTCCATGGCAAGCGCGTGGACGACCGTGGCCCGACTGACATCCGCGACATCTGGGGCGAAGTTGGCGTGCTCCCGCGGACCCACGGCTCGGCCCTGTTCAGCCGCGGCGAGACCCAGGCCCTGGCCGTTGTCACGCTGGGCACCGTCTCCGATGAGCAGATCATCGACGGCCTGATCGAGGAATACAGCAAGAAGTTCATGCTGCACTATAACTTCCCGCCGTTCGCTACCGGCGAGGTCAAGCGGATCGGCGCCCCGAGCCGCCGCGAGATCGGCCACGGCGCCATCGGCGAGCGGAGCCTGGAGCGGGTGCTGCCCGGTCCGGAACAGTTCCCGTACACGATCCGGATCGTCAGCGACATCCTGGAATCCAATGGTTCCTCGAGCATGGCCACGGTCTGTGCCGGCACGTTAAGCCTGATGGATGCAGGCGTTCCGATCAGCGAGCCGGTCGCCGGCATCAGCATCGGCATGATGCACAATGACCAGAAGGAGATCCTCATCACCGACATCCTCGGAGAGGAGGACCACTTCGGCGACATGGACTTCAAGGTCGCCGGTACCAAGAACGGCATCACCGGCATCCAGGTCGACATGAAGATCCGCGGACTGCGCCACGACACGATCGTGCAGGCCCTGCAGCGGGCGAAAGAGGCCCGCCTGGCAATTCTCGGTAAGATGCTGTCAGTGCTGGACAAGCCGCGTCCGGCCATCAGCGAGTACGCGCCTAGAATTTTGACTATCCGAATTGATCCGGATAAAATCGGCAAGGTTATCGGGCCGGGTGGTAAGGGCATCAAGCGGATAGAAGCGGAGACCGGTGCCAGTATCGAGATCGAGGAAGATGGTACGATCTTGATTGCCTGCGTCGATCGCAAGGGTGCCGAGAGGGCCCGCGACGAAGTCTTGAAGGTGACCCAAGAAGTGCAAATCGGCCGGCTCTACACCGGCAAGGTCGTCGGAATTCGTGACTTCGGGGCCTTCATCGAAGTCTTGCCTGGTACCGATGGCTTGTGCCACATCAGCGAGCTGGCGGACGGCTACGTCAAGACGGTCAACGATGTGGTGCAGTTGGGCGATACCGTTCGCGTGAAAGTGATTTTGATTGATGACCAGGGCCGCGTGAAGCTCTCACGCAAGCAGGCCCTCAAGGAAGAATCAGAGCAGACCACCTCCCCGTCCGCATAACGGAGGCGGAAGACGCGGCTGTTGGCTGTCGGGGCGGTGCTGCCATAGTAATGTGATGATATGAGTCTCTACCCAATGCAGGTGTCCCACACCTGCATTGGGTATGAGGCTCTATCAACTATCAAGTGTGTTACGGGCCTGTCTGATTGATTGCAGCATTGATGCTGATGCGGAGTCGATCTGATTTCATGTGTGCTCACGTCTACAGTAAACCGGGGACTGCTGCGCGCTTTGCTTCCGCTCACGTCTACACTGGCGCAATCGGACGCGCCGAGTGTCTTCCTATCATTTGTACGTTGCACTGGAGGAGTGTGCCATGCCTAGGGGCATTGTCAAATGGTTTGATGCGAAGAAGGGATACGGTTTTATCGTAGGGCCGCAGGAAGGTCGCGACATCTTCGTGCATTACACGCACATCCTGGGCGACGGCTTCCGTAGCTTGCGCGATGGCGAGCAGGTCGATTATGAACTGGCCGAGTCCGAGAAGGGCTTACAAGCCCGCGGCGTCCGGCCCATCGCCCGCGAGCAGGAGGAGGTCGCCCAGGCGCCCCGCGTTATGCCGCCGGCCCGGCAGCCCCAAGAGCAACAGGCACACGTGCGCCGTTAGCCGCCCCACTGGCGTTCCCCCGGCGGCTGCTGTACGCTGACCTGCCTATGTGGGCATGGGTACTTATAGTCGCCGCCGGTCTGATCGGCTACGCGCGGGGGCGCCGCCGCGCAGCACGCACGACCGCGACCGGCCCCGATGCCGGCTTGCTTTCCGACCACAGCCAGGCCCCCGCTCCGGTGGCGGGGCTCGTACGGCCGCAGACGGCCATGCCTGGCGAGCCGCTTGTTGCTGAGGGCACCCCCTCCGCCCCCGTTCCCGCGCCGAGGAGTCAATCGGCCGACGAGCCCTTCAGTCTGGTTACGGTCATCAGTGGGTTGGCGCACGAGCTGCGAAACCCCCTGAGCAACCTCAAGCTTAACCTTCAGCTGCTCCGAGAAGACCTCGCAACCCTGCTAGGCGACGAGGCCCGTAGTCCACAGCAGGCCCGCCTCCTGGCCCGCTTTTCGACGGCCGCGGGTGAGGCCAGCCGACTGGAACGCACACTCGAGCAGTTCCTCCGGTTCGCCTCCAACCCCCAACCACAGCTCTGCCGGACCGATATCATCAGCCTGATTGCGGAAATGCTCGATTTTTTCATGCCGCAGGCCGCCGCCCACAAGATCCCCGTCCGTGCCGCCCTGGGCGAACAGCCCCTCTACACTCGGCTCGACCCCGTCCTGTTCAAACAGGCCCTCTTGAACCTGCTGATCAACGCCCAGCAGGCTATGACCTCCGGCGGCGAGCTGATCCTGCGCGCCAGCCCCACCCCCGACGGCCAGCGGGTCCGCATCGAGGTGATCGATACAGGCCCCGGCATTCCTCCCGAACAGGTTGACAAGATCTTCCAGGCGTACTATTCAACCAAGAAGGGCGGGACCGGTTTGGGACTGCCCATCTCCCGCCGGATCGTGCAGGCCCACGGCGGGTCGCTCACGGTCCGCAGCGAGGTTGGAAAAGGCAGCGATTTTTGCATCGAACTACCGCTGGAGAAAGACATTAGTTGTTAGAATTACCTATGAGTACTGATACCACCAGTCGCCAGACCGCTTTCGTGCTGGTCGTCGAGGATGAAGAGGCGCACGGTGAGGCCATTGCCGAAGGCCTCCGCCGCGCCGGCCACGCTTGCCATGTCGTCTCCAATGCCGCCGACGCCATCGAGTCGATCCGCAACCGCCCGCCCGATGTCGTCGTGACCGACTACCGCCTCGCTGGCGACGAAGGGCCCACCGGCCTGGACATCCTCCGCGAGGCCAAGAAGGCCGGTCCCGAAAGCGAGGTCATCCTGATCACCGCCTACGGTAGCGAACAACTCGCCCGTGAGGCGCTTGGCGGCGACGGCCAGACCCGCGCCTTTGATTACCTGACCAAGCCGGTCGACCTCGAGGATGTCCGCGAGATCGTCAGTCGCGCCGCCGCCAAGGCCATCGCCAACCGCGAGGCCAAGCGCTTGAGCGAGCGCCTCAAAGGAGCCGTCCACTTCGACGGCATCGTCGCCGGCGCAACCGTTATGCAGCGAGTGCTGCGGATCGTCCGCCAGATCGCCCCGACCAAGATCACCGCGCTCATCCTCGGCGAGACCGGCACCGGCAAGGAACTCATCGCCCGCGCCATCCACGCCAACAGCCCCCGCCGCAGCAAGCCCTATAAGGTGATCAACTGCGCCGGGCTTAACGAGAACTTGCTGGAAAGCGAGCTCTTCGGCCACGTCAGGGGCGCCTTTACGGGCGCCATCAGCGAGCGAAAGGGCCTGCTCGAAGCGGCCGATGGCGGCACGGTCTTCCTCGACGAAGTAGGCGACATGCCACTGACCATGCAGGCCAAGCTGCTTCGCGCCCTGGAGAGCGGCGAGGTCCTGCCGGTCGGCTGCAACGAGACCCGCCACACCGACGTTCGCGTGATCGCCGCGACCCATCGCGACCTCCGCGAGCTGATCAAGGAGAGCAAGTTTCGCGAGGATCTCTACTACCGGCTCAATCAGGTCTCCGTCCGCATCCCTCCGCTGCGCGAAAGGCGCGAGGACATCCCGCTGCTGATTCAGCACTTCATCCAGTTGGGCAACGCCGAGCACGCCCGGGAGATCCAGGGCATCGCCCCCGAGGCCGTGCGCCTTCTAGTCAACCAGCGCTGGGACGGCAACGTCCGCCAGCTCCGCCAGGTGATCGCGCAGATGCTCGTGCTCGCGCCCGGACCGATCCTCGAGATGGCCGACGTCCCGGAGGAGTTCCGCCAGAGCACCGAGATCATCCCGGTGACCAGCGGCTTCCTCGCCGGCCACACGTTACAGGAACTTGAAAAGGTTGCCATCCAGCAAACCCTCAAGCTGACCGCCGGCAACCGCGAGAAGGCCGCCAAGCTCCTCGGCATCGGCGCTCGCACGCTGTACCGCAAGCTGAAGGAATACGAGATCGAGTAACCCTGCCTCACGTGCGGTGCGTTTCACATGCCGGCACAGTGACAGAAGATGACACTGCGCCGGTGCATATTCTTCCTCATTGAAAAACCTATTGCACCGGAGCCCGGGGCCAGTATTATATGGCAGCCGGTGGATGGGTCTGATCCACTGGTTCCTGTCGTCTCTGGCTCCATGTTGTTTCGGTCGTGTGTATTTCCAGTTGTTGCCGGTGCCCGGCCAATGAGCAGTGAGGATCTTGCGGCCGCTCAAGGGGCGGCCGACGGAGTGCGTCGTCATGCAGCGTCATGTCTGCCGCCGGGCTTTCAGCTTGATCGAACTGCTGATTGTCGTCGGCATCATCGCCCTGCTGCTGATGCTCTTGTTGCCGGCGCTGCAACGTGCCAAGGTGCAGGCCCGCCAGGCTATCTGCGCCAGCAATCTTCACCAACTCGCCAATGCCCTGGTTAACTACACTACCAGCAACTGTGAATGGATCCCCGGTTCGCCGAACACCACGGGCTGGAGGTCGTTTGCCTACGGTTCGCCGGCCGAGCCGAACGAGTACGAGCAACTCGACATGCTGCCCTACGAGCAGCGATCTCAGACGCACGCGTACGACTGGAGCGGGCCTCTGCGGGCCGTCATGATGCGCCAGACCACGAAAATCACCGATCGCCAGATCGAAAACCGCGAGGGCGTCTTCCAGTGCCCCGCCCTCGCGATGGGCGAGGTCTACAGCGAATTCACCCACGGATATCAATCGCTGCCGAGCTACCTGACGTGTATCTACTTCCTGGTGAGCATCCCCGGTGGCGGCACATACAAGGCCTTTGGCTACGAGGCCAAGAACCACTTTGACTATCTTCCAGGGTTCAGGCCGCGGATCGCGATGATCGGTCCGCCGGCCCGCAAGATCTTCCTGGCCGACGGCACGCGCCTCAGCACGACAGCCGGCGGCGAGCCCCGCTACGAGCACGCCACCAACGGCTTTGCCGACTACGGTGCCTGGCGCAACCGCGGCACCAGCGTGCTGCAGGCCTACCGCGATCCGCGCCTGGTCGACATGTCCTACCGTCACCCCTGTGGTATCAACGCGTTATTCTTCGACGGCCATGTCGAGAGCCTGTCCGAGCCCGACAGCCGGCAGGCGGTCTACTGGTTCCCTTCGGGCACCGATACCGCCAAACTGCCCAATCGCGTTAAGGCCAATGAGCCGGCGATGATCGTGCCGTAGCCTGGTATCCAGGCTGACCGGCATGGGCGGGGCATTGGGTCTCTGCCCAGGCTATTCCAAACAAGGAGGATCCGGGCGGCAAAGGACTGGCAGGCTGTTGACCCTAATCGCCCTGGAGCGATTCGAACGCGTCGTGTACCGACAAGGCTATGTCGTCCGCCTTATCCCGGGCGCTGCTGGCGACTTCCTTGGCCGTCTCCTTCGCTGCCTCGGCATGTTCGCCACCCGCGCCGCTTCCGGCGACGCTCGAAACCACCAGCGTCGTCAGGCAGCCCGTCATCAGAGGCAGCAGCAGGGGGATCGCCAGCAGGGGGATCCGCGACCGTCGGGATTGTATTTGGTTGTCCTGGCGATGGCAGGTCATGCTTTCTTGATCGGCCAGATTGTGGCTGCGGCTTTACAGCCCGTGCCCGGTATGGCCAATGACCAGCTTGCCCAGCTTGACGCCTCGCAGGCTGATCAGCTGGTCGGCCGTGTGCTGGATCTCCGCCGGCTTGCCCCGCAGCACGATCGTCTCCAGGCAGTTGTGGTGGTCCAGGTGTACGTGCATGCTCGAGACGATCTGCACCTCGGACTCATGCTGGATGTGGGTGAGCTTGTGGCCGACGTCGCCCATCTCGTGGTCGTAGACCAGGCAGACTACGCCGACGGTCTTATTGTTGCCATGCTGCCACTGGTTCTCGACGATGGCCGCCCGCACCAGGTCGCGCAGGGCCTCCGAGCGGTTGGCGTAGCTGCGCCGCTCGATCATCTCGTCGAACTGCTTGAGCAGATCGCCCTCCATCGATACGCCGAAACGAACCAGTTCACCCATGGATTGCACCTTCGTTCAACAATCGGAACGACGTTGACAACATTGGCAACGCGAATAACGGCCACGATCGAGAGCGATACCGGTTGATCGTCGCCCGCCAGAGTCGTTATATTGCCGTAAGCCGTGCCAGGCAAGGCCGGCCCCCAGGAGACCCATCGCGATGCAGGATGACCGGGATACGACCGTGTGGCAACTGCGCCAGGAGATGGCCCGCTTCGTCGCGGAGCGCGACTGGGAGCAGTTTCACGACCCCAAGAACCTCTCCATGTCGATCGCCATCGAGGCTGCCGAGCTGATGGAGCACTTCCAGTGGCTGACCAGCCAGGAGGCCCGCGACGCGCTCAAATACCCCGAGGAGATGGCAGAGGTCGCCGACGAGCTGGCCGACGTCCTCTCCTTCACGCTCTCCTTCGCCAACCGCTGCGGGATTGACCTGACGGTCGCCCTGCGCAAGAAGATGGAGGCCAACCGCCGCAAGTACCCCGTCGAGCAGTTCAAAGGCAAGTTCCACTGAGCCTGCCGTCCTACGCCTTGTCGATCTGCTGCACGAGCTGGTCGAGCAACCCCTGCCAGCGCGGCGCGACGTCTTGCAATTCGTACTGCAGGATGTCCGACAGCTGCACGTAGTCGCGGTTCTCCAGGGCCTCTTTCACATGGCGCAGCTGGTCGGCAAACTGGCTGAGCAGCTCGTCGGCCTTCTTGCCCTCGATCTGGAGCTTCGAGAGGTCCAGCCCCAGTAGGTCCACGCTCCGGGACATCGACTCCTGCACTTGGTTCCAGACGGCAAAACAGCTGCCCAGCATCTCCATCGCCCGCCCGGTCTGCCCGGAAGAGAGCATCTCGCCTGCCTGCTCGCAGACCGGCGCGACCTCGGCCACCAGCGCTCGAGCTTGCTTGAGCACCTCGCGGGCCAGGATCTGGGGCTCGGCCGTCTGGAAATCGACCCGTTCGTACTTCGTCGAAGGCGAGTCGAGCGCCACATCCAGTTCCCCCGGCGGCACGAGCTGGCCGTCGGTGTAGATGGCGACCAGGATGCGCTTCTGGGCCGGCAGGTTCTGGCGGATCTCCTGGGCGATCTGGCGAAGCGTCTTGGCGGGCAGGTCGCTGACAGCGTAGGGGTTGTCGTCGACGTATACGTGCATGCGTTTGCTCTCAGTCTTTTCCTGGTTCTTCCAAACGGTTCGTGCGCCTGTTCACCTATATCGACTCTTGAGCGATCCCGGCATCACGCCGTTGGACCGTTGGAGTTGCTGTTGCCACTGCCCGATCCCCTGGCGCCTATACGTAGTTGATCCCGTAATCCGGCAACGGCACCGGCAAGGCCACGCTGCAGGCGATTCGCAGCTCCCGTGGCAGGCCCGCCAGTGTCGGACTCCACGTGCCCGGATGGCGGAATAGCAGTTCGATCTGCGACTCCCGATCAGCCAACGTGACCGACTGCTCCCCGGCCGCAATCGTAAGCTGCCCGTCTCTGGCTGACAGCTCCACGCCGGCCCGCGCCACAGCCGGGCCGATCTTCTCGATTAGCTTCGCCAGCTTCAAAACCAAGACCGTCCAGGCGGTGAGCTGCGACGGGCCGGTTGCACCGGCGCTCAGCAGCGTACGGGCCACCTCTGGGTGGGCCGTCGCCAGCACGGTCCATTCCATGCCCGTAAGCCCGCCTCTGGCGGCGCGGGCGAGACACGCGGGGATCGCCGCGACGTCGCCGAGGAATTGTACCACGCGCCCAAAGCCGTCCTTGCCGCCGTACATCGGATGGTTCACGCAGAACAGCAGGGCAGCCGCCAGCTCGCCGTCCTTGTGGCTGGCCAGCAGACAGACTCCGCCCCAGCGCCGGATCGACTCCAGTACCTGCGGCTCGCGGTCGGACCAGGCATAACGGATTGACTGGCGGGCCTGCAACGCAGCCAATCTCGTCCAGTCCGCCGGCTCATAAGCGCACACGGCGAAGTCCGCGGCGCCGGCCATGTCGGGTTGGATCGGCACCTTCAGGCGGATCTGCGGGCCCAGACTTGTCGCCCCCCGGCTGACGTAGAGCGTCCGCTTGCCGCTGATGGGCATGAGTACATCGCCGGCCTCGATCGAACGCTGGATCGCCAAGTCCATCAATCGGCCCGCCAGCCCGCCCTGACGGTAGTCCGGGTGCGTGCAGACCGAACCGATGCACGCGACGGGGATGTCCACGCCCAGCGTGTGGATCGTCTGGCGCAACATGCCGACATGCGAGGCGACCTGGCCGCCGTCGCGGAAGATGTACTGGTTCCCCAGGTTGGCTGGGCCGAGCAGGATCGGAAACTCGCTGCCCATGTCCCCGGGGCGCGGGGACGGGCGGAAGACCTGGTTGGCCAGGCTTACCACGTCGGGCAGGTCCTCGGCACGGGCAACGCACGGACCCTCGAACGGTCTGGAGACCAACCTGGCTGCGGGGGTAGATTCACTCACGGGTCCACCTTCCTGGCGACGGCGCACAGCGCGACCGCCCCTGACGAATCGTCATGGGAAACGTGTCAGTAAGGTAGGCAAACCAGCGGGTTCCTGCAAGCGAACGACCGCCAGCCAGTCCGCTGGCGGTCGTAAGGGAATATCGTGGGTGAGATCGCTTAATGGTTTTCGGTCGTCTTCCGGGTGTCCGGGGCCGGACGGGCGGGCTCGTCGGTGCGGATATCGGTCTCGATCTCGTGCTGGGCCTCGTTGAGACCCTTCTTGAATTCGGCGATGCTCTTGCCCATGCTGCGGGCAACTTCTGGCAACCGGCGTCCGAATAACAGCAGGGCGACGATCAGAATGACGATCCATTCGGGGCCACCCGGCATGCTGATAAAGCCCAACGCATCGTTCATGGTCGACATCATTGCATGACCTCCTGGTTGGCCAATCATCGGCCAGCCAACGCCCGATTCTACCAAGGGGCGCCGCTTGTGGCAAAATCAATTGCGACTCCTTGTCGTAAAATCCGTTTCGCTCGCAAGGCAGACTGTACTACGGCCCGGTCGCAGCTGCGGTGCGGTCCCACGCAAAATGCAGGGGATACGCCACCTGGTAAGGCGAACCGAAGTAGAAGTGCCGCCTTGGTTTATCGATAGGCTCGTGAAAGCGGAAGATCAAGTCCGTGATCCCACCGGACACGGCGTCGATCTGCTGGATCGTCACGTTGAAGACGGGCCCCGGGACGACCTGCCCGGTCTGGAAGGGCCATTTCGTACCGCACAACTCCGCAAACACCTTCCCGCTGACGCCGTTCATCCACCCGGGCGACTCCGCCTGCAGCCGCAGCGTAAAGCAGTCCGGGGCCGTGACTTGGCTAGGCCGGGTCATCAGGATGACCTCGTCCGAGAGCGTCAGGGTGTAGCTCTTCAGCCCCTGCAGCGGACGGCCCGCGCTTTGCGAGCCGCTCTCAACCGCCGCACTGGGCCAGCCTGCAACCATCGGCTGGTTAATGAAAAACAACTCGTCGCCGTTTTCCAGCGGGTCGCCCTTTTGCAGCACGTCCGCGACCAGTTGCTTCTCACAGGCGGTGCCGAACACATAAAGCCAACCAAACATGAAACATCCAGTGATCACCAGAATCAAACCCGCCCCGCCAACAAGGCCCGAGGCCCACGGCTCGGACCGCTGCAGTCCCCCCCAGCGACCCTTGATTCGGCGCCACAGCCCCAGCAGCATCGCCGACAGCAGCAGGGCCGAGCCAACCCCTGGTAGGTACAGATGATGCGGGCTGGGCTCTACCGGCAGCGTCGGCAGCATGACCAGGATCACCCAGACCAGGCCCAGCAGCAGGACCCATCGCCGCCACAGCAGCAGGCCCGCCAAGACGACGACAACGCTGAAGGCCGCCCCGATCTGCAGCAAGTAAGTCTTCTCGGCGAAATAGGTTGTGGCCGCGCCCGGCAGGATCGGCAGGTAGAGGAACAAGCCGCCCAAGTAGTACAGTACCTTGCGGCTGGCGAATTCCACGAACTCCGGGTCGTTCGGGTAGACCAGGTACGGCCGATGCGGCAACGCCATGCCCGACAATGCCATGCGGCGGACCAGGAAGTACAGCCCAACCATCCCGGCCAGGACGAGGTAGACAGGGATCCGCCGTCGGACAGTTCGCCAACCGCCGACCAGAAGGTCCGCGGTTACCAGGATGCCCGGCAGCACGAGGGCGTTCTCGCGGCAACCCATGGCCAGCGTGAAGGCTAGCAACGACAGGATCAGCCAGCCCATCGAGCGTCGTTCGTTGGAAGGCGCTTCGGCCGGAACGAACCACCCCGCCCAGCGTGCATAGCAGAGCGTCGCCGCCAGCACAAAGAACGTCACCATCAGCTCGGTCTGGCACGCGATCCAGTAGACAGTCACGACGTGATCGGGAAACGCCGCGAACAGCAGCGACGCGACCGTCCCCGCCGACCGGTCTCGCAGCAAGCCCGCTACCAGCGAGCCGACCATGAAGGCCACGGCCACGTGCCAGAGCAGGCTGAACACGTGCATCGGTCCGGGGTGCCAGCCCACGAGGGTGTACTCCGCTTTCATCAGCCCGAAGGCCACGGGGCGGAAGAAACGGAGTTCATGCTTGAGCGAACCCCAGAAGCGGACACGCGTTACGCCGGCATCGAGGGTGCTGGCATCGACAAGGTCGCGGAAGTTCCAGCTGGCCTTTTGGAGTTGCTGGAAGTGCAGATGATCGTCCAGCCAGAGCCCGCTGGTGACGCTGAAGCCGTGGGTGGCGGCGACCACGGCGATCAGCAGGCCCAGGCGCACCAGCGGCCGGGCAGAGACGGCCATGCCCCTGGCTTTGGCAAGTTCCGGCGGCAGTATGGTTTTCACGTCGTGCATGGTTGGGCAGGATATGCGGGTGCGGACCGGTGGGCAAGCGTCAGGCCGGGCCGCTGGGGCAGGCGCAGGGCAATTGGATGTTCACGTCAGGAGCAGTTTGAGCAGATACTCCTTCTGGTTGGCGGGGGTGTCGGGCATGCTGGCGGTGGTGCCTTTCCACATAGAAGCAGGCGCTACGCGTATATAGCGGGGGCAATTCGGATACGGGGTGGGTGCCACCAACGGCGCCACCAAACAGGTCTGGGCCAGGCGAGCGCGGCGTGAAGCTGGGCTGGATGGGCGAGATGGGCTGGGTGCAGATGCCGGGGCGAAAGCGCCACTTCCGGCGCCACTTGACGGACGTGAGGCGGTGCCGGGCTGACTGTGGGCGGGCAGGAGCCGGCCGAAATACAGGTCCTGGTCTTCGAGGAGTTGCTGGCGTGGAGGAGCTCGACCAGGAAAAGCTGACGCCGCTGCTCCGCCTCAAATACCACAACTCCATCGCCGATGCCGTGGCTGATCTTGGCAAGCCGGAAGAGATCGGGAAGGTCTTCGCGGGCTTTCAGAAGTATCTATATCAACAACAAGCCGCCGCATAACGACCATTGACGGGATTATGCAGGACAGTCGTTTGGTGTTCGCCTTCAAGAAGGAATCATACCGCCACGGCCCGCAGACTCCGCAGGTGCTTGCGCACCGTCAGCATGGGCAGTACCACACCGCAGGTGCCGACCACGGCCACGAGGAGCAGCCCCTGCGTCAGGGCGAGCCGGACCACCAGCGCCGTCGCGATCGCCCAGCAGGCCGGCTCGAGGAACGTGCGGGTCCAGTTCAGTCGGATGCCGAACTTGTGGATCATCCAGAGCGTCGTGCCGGCTCCGACGAACCAGCCGGCGGTCATCCAGCAGGCGGCGCCCATGATGCTCTTGGTCCAGAGGGCGGACAGGAACATACCCGGGATGCTCACGATCGCGACCGTGCCCATTACGACGGTGTACGTGTAGGCCTTGCCGCTGCTGACCAGCACCCAGGTCGCCACGCGGACGAACGAGTTGGCCAGCATCATCAGCACCAGGATCGGTACGAAGTGGGTCGCACCGTGGAAGTCCTTATCGAAGAAGGTGCGGATGAGCGTCGGCCCGACTACCAGCAGTATTCCGAGCGTTGGAAACAGCAGGAAGTTGTGCGCGCGGAGCAGCAGGTCGGCGATCGTGGACCGCTCGCTGGAGTGCCGCTCCGCCATCAAGGGCATCGCGACGGTGCGGACGGCCCAGCCGATCATCTCGGACGGGCCGATGATGACCTGCGCGATGCGGACGACACCGGCCTGGCCGAGGAAGACATACCCGGCCAGCAGCTGCAGCAAGGCGGGCTGGCATCCCTTGATCAACTCGCCGAACCAGACGGGCCAGGCGATCTTGCCGAGTTCAAAGATGATGCCGCGGTCCCGCCACAGGTGCGGGCTGAATCGGATCTGCGAGAGACTGATCACGGTCCAGCCGATGTAGACTGTCGCCATGCCCAGCCCGTAGCCCAGGATCGCGTAGTACAGCCGGTCCGGCCCTGGCCCGACCATCCAGCCGACCAGCAGCGCGCTGGCACTGGGCACCAGTGTGCGACTGAAGGTCGCCATGCTGGAGATGGCGAAGCGCTTTTGCGCCTTCCAGAGGGTTTCGACGACGTCCATGAACGGTTGCAGCAGCAGGAAGCCCGACAAGAGTCGCAGGTACACTGTGGCGTCGGGGCGCTTGTACCAACTGGCCAGGTGCGGCGCCATGACGAACAGCATGCCGGCCAGGGCAATCATCGCCATGATGTCGAAGGCCAGGCACAGCCCCGTTGCCCGTTCGATCGGCGGCAGGTCGTCTTCGCCGCTGCGCTGGCGGGCGAGCATGTAGTCCAATCCGGCGCGCAGGCGGAAGTTGAAGGTCATCTGCCACAGCGAGATGATCGAGAGCACGATCGTGAGCAGGCCGTAGTCTTCCGGACCGAACAGGTCGCTGAGGAACTTGGCGAAGACCTGGCCCATGATCGAAATGGCGATCAGTACGCACAGGACGATCGTAATGTGGCGATCCAGCGGTTCGCGGGCGGTTCCCGCGGCAGCGACCTTGGTGCAGTCGGGGGCCGGGACAGTCGCGACGACGGCGGCTTGCTTGCGTTCTAACGGATCGACAGATTCCTCGGTCCTGACGACATCCATGGCGGCGAAACCCCTGCCTGCTTGCGTCCCTGACAGCCGCAGCCTCCAAATGGCGGCAACCATTTGGAGGCGGTAGGCCGGCCGATGCACGAATATCAAAACGTCAACTTATACCGTATCGGCCGGCGGGGTTGAAGTTCTGGCGGGATCATCTCGGATCTGCAACAGATGGGATTCGCTTTCCGGCAGCAGAAAGCCCATGCCGCTGGCGTTGTACTGGCCCAGACCGGCGTGCAGGGCCAGCCGCAACAATGCGGGCGAGCCGGCCATAGTGACCGCACCGAGGCTGCCGCGAACTCGCACGGGCGGCTCGTGGGGCCCCGACAGGCGGATCAGGCGGGTCGGGCGGTCGGGCGTCGGCCAGAGCGTCGAGGAGGTTGCCCAGAGGAGTTTGAATTCCGGATCGTCCGGCTCGAGGCCGTGCAGGGCGTGGTGCTTGGCCAGCAGGTTGCTGCGAAGACGAGCCTCCGTCACGACGATGCCGTCGTCGCGGGTGAGATAGCGGCGCTTTCGGCCGGTCGGTCGGGGCGGCTGGCTATCGGCGGCCGCGGCGTCGAGGCTGTCCTCGGGCTCGCGGCCCGGTGGTGTTGCCGGCAGGGTGGCACTGATGACCAAGGGGCTGAGCAGTACGCAGGTCAGCGGCTTGTCGACGGCTGGCTCGTCCAACGCGCGAAGGTCGGTCACCTTGAGGTTGACCGAGCCCAGTCGCAGGGTTCCAGCCTGACGCAGCGCGCTGGCCAGCCCCTGTGCAATGATGCGTAGCGGCGTGGTGAAGAACCAGACGACCGGGCGGTCGAAGGCCAACCGGCCTTGCTGGAGCCTGCCGTCGCCGACGAGGCTGGAGAAGCAGAACAGCTTGAAGGCCTCGGCGGCGGGGCCGGTGGTAGCGGCGGTCAGGTCGCGCGAGCTGCGAAGGTCAGTGGCCGGGGCCTCTGCGGAAAAGCCGCTGGTGTGCAGGAAATCAGCCAGGTTCGTATCGACGCTGCGCAGCAAGTTGTAGACGGCTGCGCGCAGCAGGCGGTAGTAGTCGACCGGGACCATCCAGGGCGGCTGGCCGGCATCGAGCACCACTCGCAGGCGGGTGTAGACGATCGGATCGGATGTCGGATCGGTAGGCACGGGCCGAATCCTGCCTTTCTGAAGAGATTATAGATGATGGGAATGGGGCGGGTACAGCCCGGGACGGCGGCGCAAAAACAAAGGCGGCGCAGCGGGTTCCGCTGCGCCGCCCGTTGGGTTTCGGGCTCTGGCCAGCCACTTTACTTGACCGTAACGATCTTGCCGCTGGTGACGCTCTTGACCTCGGCGTCGGCCAAGGCGATCGATAGGGCGGTGCTTTCCGGCGAGCAGATCTTTTCCTTGCCCTTCTTGCGGGAGTTGATCTTGTTGACGTAGTACTTGATCTCTTCCTGCCAGCCCGTGGGAACCGGGGCCGCCTGCTGGCCAGCCACCTTTTCCTTACCGAAGGCGTCGTACATCTTCACCCCGTCATCCGTGATGACCTTGATGTCGTTGCCTTCGCTCATGACCCACTTGATGGTGGCCTTGTCGCAGCGGGCCAGCACGGCCATCTCGAAGGACCATGCGTTCTGGAAGCACCAGCCGCCTTCAATCGAGACGATCAGGTTCTGGCCGTAATCCCAGAGGGCCTCGATGTGGTCGATGCCCTTGGACGGGCCGGTTGTGCCCTTGGCGTAGATGGCCTTGGGCTTGCCAAGCAGGAAGTTGGCGTAGTCGATATCATGCACATGCAGGTCCAGCAGGGCGCCGCCGGACTTCTTGGCATCCATCAGCCAGTTACCCGACGAGTACATCGGCGGGTTGGCCAGGCGCTTCAGCGCCAGCGAGCGAAGCTTGCCGAACTTTTTGGTGGTGATCATGTCCTTGATAGCGACGTACTGCGGCCAGAATCGGATGCACTGGGCGACCATGTAGTTGGTCTTGGCCTTCTTGTAGGCGTCCAGGACCTTCTTGCACTCAGCGGCATTGAGACCCATCGGCTTTTCCGACAGGACGTGCTTGCCGGCCTTGAGGGCCTTGATCACCGCCTCGGCGTGCAGGTACGTCGGCAGGGTGATGTCGACCAGGTCGATCTCGGGATCGGCGAGCATCTCGTCGAGACTGGCGTACGATTTGCGATCGGTCATATCAACCTGCGCGGGCCAGTCGGCCGGCATGTTGCCGATCGGATCGGCCCAGGCGCCGGCCCGACGCTTGGAATCCTGGTCCGCGAATGCCACGACGCGGGCGTTCGGCAGCTTCTCGTAGATGCCGAAGTGCGTCCTACCCATGAAGCCCATACCGATCTGGCCAACTTTCACCATGATTCGTTCCCCTTGCGTATCGTTTGAGAAGGTCTTGACAGGACCTGTACTGTAACCGAAAACGATTGTACCTAACAACTTGGGGCCTATTGTAAAGCGGCATTGTCCGGCACGCAAAGAGGGCGCGGCGATGAAAATCATGCGGTTCCTGGATGAAACGGGTAAGGTCCGCTACGGGGCGCCGACGGCCGGGCGGCGGGCCCGGCTGATCCTTGGCGACATCCTCGGGGACTACGCCGTCAGCGACAAGGAAGTGGGCATCCTCAAGAGCCTCGCCCCCGTAGACCCGCCGAACATCCTGGCCATCGGCCTGAACTACAAGCGGCACGCCGACGAGAC
The DNA here is from genome assembly GCA_025357795.1 of Planctomycetota bacterium. Lineage (GTDB taxonomy): Bacteria > Planctomycetota > Phycisphaerae > UBA1845 > JANYLN01 > JANYLN01. The sequence continues at coordinate 9,772 of JANYLN010000265.1, read as the reverse complement.
CGGAGCCGCGTATCCGGATCATCCGCTGGTGTTCCTCAAGGCAACCACGACGCTGACCGCCCCGGGTGCCCCGATCATCCTGCCGGGCGAGGCCCCCGATGAAGTGGACTACGAGGCCGAGCTGGCGATCATAATCGGCCAGACCTGCAAGCACGTGCTGGAAAAGGATGTCGACGACGTGATCCTGGGCTACACGGCCGCCAATGACGTCTCGGCGCGGGATTGCCAGAAGCGGCTGGACAAGCAGTGGGCGCGGGCGAAGTCCTTCGACACGTTCTGCCCGCTGGGACCGATGCTCGTCACGCCGGACGAGATCGATGCCGACAACGTTCCGGTCCGCTCGATCCTGAATGGCAAGGTCATGCAGGACTCCAACACCAACGACATGATCTTCTCGGCCCGGCACCTGGTCAGCTACTTGTCGCGGCAGTTCACACTGCTGGCTGGGACGGTGATCCTGACGGGTACGCCATCGGGCGTGGGTATGGCGCGGATACCAGCGGTGTACCTGCGGGATGGAGATATCATCACGGTAGAGCTGGATGGGATCGGCAAGCTGACCAATCCGGTGGTGGCGGAGGTGCGGCACCATCCGGCCTCGATCAGCGTCGGGACGGAATGACGGACGGGCTCGAGCCCCACCGGGTCCGCAGTTTCCGATGCTGCTGCGCACACTCGCGCAAGTAGAGGTTGATAAGACTCTGATAGGGGATCCCCGTTTCCTCAGCCATGGCTTTGAAGTATTCGATCACATCGACTCCGAGCCGCATGGTGACACTCTTCTTCAACTGCTTGGCATACGGGTTCGGCCGGGATTTGGAGAAGTCGTAACGGTTTCTCATGACTTGAATCCTTCGTATTCCGCAACCTCGTCTCTGTTGGCTTTTCGTGCCGAGAACATCCGGATCACCTGGTTGTCCTGCCGATAGCAGTGGCACACCACAAGCAGTCGGGACTTGATTGTCGTGCCCAGGAGTATGAAGCGCTCTTCACCTTCCGAGTGGTCCGGATCGTAGATGATCCTCGCAAATTCGTCGTAGAACGCGGTGAGCGCCTCTTCGAACGACACGCTGTGCTTGCGGCGGTTCACTGCATCCTTGGATAGGTCCCACTCAAACCTGAGCATCCATACATTGTATGTACGCATCAAGGGCTGTCAACAGGCTACTGTTACCATTCTTGCTTGGTCTTGTCTGCCGGGGAGACCCCTCTCGCAGGGCACGCCCACCCCCTTGCCAGGCAGGGCGCCGGTGCATATGGTGTGCATGAGAGGAAGGGACACTGGATCGGGCGTACAATGGATTCCATACAGGGAGCACACAATGAACGGTGACATTCGTATCGGCATAGTCGGCGCTGACACCTCGCATGTGACGGCCTTTACGAAGCTCATCAACGACGTCTCCGACCCGGCCCACGTCCCTGGCGGCCGGGTTGTCGCCTGCGTGCCGACCCAGAGTCCGGACTGGGACAAGAGCTACACCCGGGTCGAGGGCTTCAAGAAGGACCTCCAGGACAAATATAACGTTCAGCTGATGGACTCGATTCCCGAGATGCTCAAGCAGGTCGACGCGGTCCTGCTGGAGAGCGTGGACGGTCGGCGTCACCTGGCGGAACTAAAAGAGGTCGTCAAGGCCAAGGTCCCCGTTTACATCGACAAGCCCTTCGCCGCCTCGCTCAAAGACGCCAAGGCGATGGTGAAGCTCCTGCAGAAGAAGGGCATCCCGGCATGGAGTTCCTCGGGGCTGCGGTTCGAGGTGAACCTGGAGAAGTGGCTCGCCGAACCGCACGGCAAGATCACCGGCGCGACGACCTGGGGTCCGGCCGCGATCGAAGCCCAGCAGCCCGGCTGGTACTGGTACGGCATTCATGCGGTGGAAGAGCTCTACCGCATCATGGGCCCGGGCTGCAAGAAAGTCCGCTGCGCCAGCAGCGAGCAGAGCGACGTAGCCACGGGCGAGTGGGCGGATGGACGGATCGGCGTGGTCCGCGGCAACCGGGCGGGCGAGGGCGAGTTCGGCGCGGTGCTTCACGGCGACGACAGCATCGTCTTCATCCCTCGCAACAAGGAAGTGCCGCTCTACGCCGCCCTGGTTCGCAACATCATGCAGTTCTTCCAGACGAAGCAGGCCCCCGTGCCGCTAGAGGAGACGCTGGAGATCATGGCCTTCATCGACGCCGTCAACAAGAGCGGCGCCACTAACGGCCGACCGGTCGAACTGAACACGAAGTTGTAGTCCCTTGTGCATCCAAATAGCGAGATCCCGCCCCAAGGTTTCGGCCAGAGCCGGCGCACCTTGGGGCGGTCTTGTTCCGCGAAAGTCGGTGAATCTGCAGGAGCTGGCCGATGGACGATGAACGTGACTCGGCGGTATAGGGGAACTTCTGCGATCTGGCGGACATGTTCGGTGAGATGGTGCCGCGAGGGTGGTTCGTCGGCGAGGCGTACTCGTGGATCCTGACCCGGCCCTCCCGCTAGCCGAACCACGTCTACCGGCTGCGCCTGGCTTCCGCGGAGGGGCCGTCGCACTTGCGCGAGCTGCAGCAGGGGTTCGCGAGGGTGTTGCTCCGCCGGTCGTGTGCGTGCCGCGTGAGGCGCTGGATGCGTTCGGCTGCAGGGCCGGCCCGTGGCCAGTTCGATGGTGTACTGGGCGAACGGAACCGCCGGGATCTACAGGGTCGCGACGCTCGAGCCGTTTCGCGGCCAGGGGATCGGCACGGCTGTGATTGTGACGGCGCTGCAGGCCGCGAAAGCATCTGGTCCGCGCCGGGCGGCGGTTCAGGCGACTCCGAAGGGCGAGCTGGTTTACCGCCGGCGGGGCTTCCGCGAGGTCGGCAAGATCGACATTTACAGGATGCCATCGGGGCGTGAGCCGGTCGACCTGCTATGGCCTCTTCGTGACCAGCGGCTACAATGCTTTGCTGCTGAAGTGGACATTTTCCCGGACATGAGCCGGCACGAGCCCGAGGGCTTCTGCCTGACCTGGAGGAGACGGCACATGGCAAGCACGAACATTCCCCGCCCCGAACACCCGGACCCGCAGCGGTTCCGCAACACGTGGATCAACCTCAATGGTCCGTGGGACTTTGCGATCGATGCCGGCCGCAACGGCCTCAACGCGGGCTGGGCAAGTACCAATGCCTGGCCCGGCCAGCGGCCAATCACCGTGCCGTTCTGCCCGGAGAGCAAATTATCGGGTATCGAGATCAAGGATTTCATGCCTGGCGTCTGGTATCGCCGTTCGTTCCAGGTGCCGGCGGAGTGGAAGGGGCAGCGGGTGCGATTGCACTTCGGTGCCGTGGACTTTGACTGCCGTGTGTGGGTCAATGGCACACTGCTGGGGCGGCACATTGGCGGCTACACGCCGTTCTGGTTCGACGTGACGGACGTCCTCAAGAGCGGCGCCAACGAGGTTGTGGTATACGCCGTCGATGACGCCCGGGCCGGCAAGCAGCCCGGCGGCAAGCAGTCGGACCAGTACGGCTCGTACGACTGTATGTACACCCGCGTGACGGGCATCTGGCAAACGGTCTGGCTGGAGGCGGTCGGACAGGCCTTCGTGCAGGAACTCCAGATCGTCCCCAGTGAGGACCTCTCGCAGGTCAGCATCCTGGCGGAGATCAACGGCACGACCTGCGGGATGAGGCTGCGGGCCGAAGCATTCCTCGACGGCAAGAGCGTGGGCGTCTGGCAGGGCCCGGCCGGCGCGCTCACCGCGGCGAACCTTACGCTCAAGCAGGTCGAGCTGTGGGACCTGGGCAAGGGCACCCTCTACGACCTGGTGCTGGAGGTCCGCGACTGCGGCGGCAAGACGGTCGATCGACTGGAGTCGTACTTTGGCCTGCGCAAGCTCGAGATCCGCGACAAGAAGTTCTACATCAACGACAAGCCCGTCTTCCTGCGCACCGTACTGGACCAGGGCTTCTGGCCGGATGGCATCTACACCGCGCCAAGCGATGCGGAACTGAAAGCCGATATCGAGCGGTCGCTGGCCTGCGGTTTCAACGGGGCCCGACTGCACCAGAAGGTCTTCGAGCCGCGGACGCTCTACTGGGCGGACAAGATGGGTTACCTGCTGGCCGGCGAGATGGGCGACTGGGGCATGGACCTGAATGACCCCGTGAGCCACGACGCCTTCGTGGCTGACTGGGCCGCCTCCGTCCGCCGCGACCGTAACCGGCCCAGCCTGATCCTCTGGACACCGTTCAACGAGACGCACGGCCGGCGGTTCAACACACATGACAAGGACCGCCATGACGGCCTGCTGCGGATGGTGTACGACCTGACCAGGCAGTTGGACCCGACCCGCCCGGTGATCGACGCCAGCGGCTACGTCCACGTAGTGACAGATATCTATGACATCCACAACTACGAGCAGGACCCCGCCAAGTTTGCCGTGTTGTTCGAGGCGCTCAAGACCGCCGAGCCGGGGAATGTCTTCCGCAACTTTCCGAAGGTGGACATCCTTTACGACGGAAAGATGCCGTATTTCGTGAGCGAGTACGGCGGAATCTGGTGGAATCCCGCCGAGGCCGCCAATGCCAAGGCGTGGGGCTACGGCCAGCGCCCGGCGACGTTGGAGGAGTTCCTCCGCCGCTTCGATGGGCTGAACAAGGCCCTGCTGGACAACCCCGGCATCTGCGGCTTTTGCTACACGCAGCTGACCGACGTCGAGCAGGAAGTTAACGGCCTGTACACCTACGATCGCAAACCTAAGTTCGACTTGGCGATCATCAAGGGTAGCATCACAGCTCCGGCCGCGATCGAAAAAGAATGACGTCTTTCTTTGTGGCCTCATAACAGAGGACATGATGCTTGGACTCTCGCGGCGATTCGCCAGGATGTGCGGCCTCCGTCGGCACAAGGCCCCTACGTGCCCCGATTGCGGCTTCTATGACGAGATATTGCTGCACGTCGCGACGAGCGGGCGCGCAAGAGGTATGCCCAGCAGCGAAAGCAGTAGCTCCTGCGCGGCACATGCTCGTAGGGGAAGAACAAGGGCCGATCCTTCCGGACCGGCCCTTGCCGTTGTTCGTGTGACTCGTCTGCTATGGCGTTTCAGGAAACGCGAGACCCGACCCTCGGCTGTTACCAGCCGTACTTCGCCAGCGCCGCCTTGGACTTGGCGATGCCGTCCCACTCGTCGGTGCACTTGCCGGGTTCGCCGACCGGCCCTTCGAACTCGATGCTCATCGGGCCGGTCCAGCCGGCGTCCTTGACGATCTGCATGCAGCGCGGCAGGTCGAAGCCTACCTCGTCGCCAGCCGCGTCGAACTCGAAGAGCTTCGCGTGGACGGCAATGGCGTAGGGCATCAGTTTGGCCAGGCCCTCGTAGCGGATGGCGGGTTTGAAGTTGCCGAAGTCCGGGGCCGTGCGAATGCGGTTACCGCTGGCCTTGATGATCTGCACGACGGCGTCCGGATCGCCGCTGATGCCGCCGTGGTTTTCGATCATCACGGCGATGCCGGCCTGCTGGCCCCAGTCCGCCAACTGGCAGAATGACTCGGCCGAACGTTTCACGTCGTCCGGCGTGTGACCCTCGCTGGGCCCGCCGGTGTTGGCGCGGAAGGCCACCGCGCCGAGCTCTTTGACGAAGCCGAACCACTTCTTGTGATTTTCAACGGCCTGTTTCCGTGCGGCCACATCCGCCGTCGCGAGGTCTCCTTCCTTGCCGACCATGACCGTGCGGATCGTGCAACCGGCGTCTTTGGCGGCCTTGAGGAAGGCCTTGCGCTTGGCGTCGTCGTTGAGCGGCATCATCGGATAGGTTGGGTCGAGCATCCGGATGCCGGCCTTGCTGACGGCCAGTTGTGGAATCTGGCAGATCTCCAGGCCTGCTGCGGCGGCACGGTGAAGGCTATACAGGGCGATACTGAATTCCATATTCGGGTTCCCATCTATTCTTCTTGACTATAGCAAATGGTGTGCAGCGCACACTCTACGTTAGCAGCCGTTCAGTAGTTCCTGCACGCGGATTGGTTGGCCGCTGGCGATGCTGACATTCGCGGCGGCGCCGATGAGCACGGCTTGCACCGCCTGGTCCAGCGGGGCCATGCGCTCGGTCACCGCGCTGCCCAGGGGCCGACCGAAGAAGTCCGCCCGCAGGGCCGGGTCCGCGCCGCCATGGCCGCCTGCGAGCCTCTCGACGGGCACATCCTCGACGCCCTTGCCCGGCCGGATCAGCCGCAGTGTCTCGCCCTTCATCTTCTCCATGCCCGGCGTGGTGACCGCGCCGAAGGCCCAGGCAGTGTCCTTGAGCGTGTTGAACTCCAGGCGTCCTTTGGTGCCCTCGATGCTGATGATATAGCCTTCCAGCGGGCTGAACGCGTGCAGGCTGTAAGTGACCTGGATGCCGTTTGCGTAACGGTAGAGCAGTGAGGCGTGGTCTTCGATGTCGATGCCCGGATCGAAGACGCAGCCGTCGCGGACGTAGCCGTCCTCGCTTTCGGCCTGCTGGTAGAGTTTCTTGGCCTTGTCATTGGCGAACAGGTCGATGTGGAACTCGCAGCGGGCCGCGTGCGGGCAAGCACTGCAGCGCGGGCCGTGGAACGGGCCCTTCTCGCCGTAGAACCGGAGGCCGCCCTGGGCGCTGAGCCAATCGGCCTTGCTGCCGGCCCACCAGTTCAGCAGGTCAAAATGGTGCGACGCCTTGTGGATCAGCAGGCCGCCGGAGTTGCTCTTATTGCGGTGCCAGCGGCGGAAGTAATCCGCCCCGTGCCGGCGGTCGAGCAGTTCGTGGAAGGTCATCGTCAGCACCTCGCCGATGGCGCCTTCGTGGAGCAGCTTGTGGACCATTGTCTCGGCCGCGCCGTACCGGGCGTTGTGCGTGACGAAGACCGTGCCGCCGGTCTCCTGCTGCGCCCGGACGATCTGGCGGGCCTGCTCGGCATTGACGCACAGCGGCTTTTCCGACACGACCATCTTGCCGGCCCGCAGCGCCTGGACGATGTAGCCGGCGTGGCTGACGTCGCGCGTGCTGACGACCACGGCGTCGCAGCCGCTCTTTTTCAGCATCTCGTCATAATCGGTGAACTGCGGCAGGTTCGCATCGCCGATCATCTCCGCCGAGGCGGCCATCCGCTTGGCATTCAGATCAAACAACCCGACCAGGGAGGCGCTGTTCGGGAACTCCGTGGCCAGCGGGATGCCGAACATGCTCGTGCCCCGCCCGCCACAGCCAGCCAGCACGTACCGGACGATGCCCTTTCGGATCTTGCCGTTGGTTGCCTTCTTGCCCGTCTTGACTGGCTTTACCGCCACGTTCGAACTCCTCTCCCGCAGGAAGTGGTGTGGCGTGCATGGAACACACTACATACCATCAATATGCATATTTCTGCAGCAGGGCCTTGCTCTTGATCACACCTTCGTGATCGTCGCCCTTGCCCTCATATTCGATACCGAACAGGCCGCGGTAGTTGACCTTCCGGAAGATCTCCATGCAGGCCTTCGCGTTGATCCGCTGGTCCTCGCCGGCGGCGTCGAACTCGAGGAACTTGGCGTGGACGAACCTGGTGTACGGGGCGATCTTGGCCAAGCCGTCCAGGCGGTACTCGTCGGGAAAGTTGCCGAAGTCCGCCAGCGCACCGAAGTTCTTGCTGCCCACAGCCGTGATGATCTGGACCATTGTGTCGGGATTGACCGAGATGCCCCAGTGGTTCTCCATCAGCAGTGTGATTTGGGCGTCCTCGGCCCAGTGGGCAAGCTTCGCGAAGGATTCCGTACAAGCCTTGACCTCTTCGGCCGTGCTCTGGTTGCTCTTGCCGCCGGAGTTGGCGCGGAAGGTGGCGCAGCCCAAGGCGTGGCAGATGTCGAACCATTTACGATGGTTCTCAACGGCCATTTTGCGATCTGCCGGATCGACCGCGCCGAGGTTGCCGTGGCCATCGACGGCGATGCCGACGATCTTGACGTTCACGGCGTCAGCGGCGCCCTTGAGCTCCTTGAGGTAGGAGCCTGGAATCGGGCTGGCGGCCTTGTCATCGGGGTTCTGGTAGACGAAGAAGGGGCTGTTCAGTTCGATCCGGTGGATGTCGAATTCTTCGACCGCCAGCCGAGGATAATCCAGCAGTGGGAGCGGGTCGTGCTCGCGGTGGAAACGGCGGTTGATGCTCCAGCCAGCCAGTGCGATATCCATGTCCATGTACCCCTTCTATCGGCCACAGGATCGCTGTCTAGCCGAGGAGGTGCTGCGAGTAGACCTGTCGCATTGTGCCGCTGGAGGCGGGGGAGGTCAATACGCGCGGCGGGTCCGTAACCCGGCAGGTGCACTTGACAGCCCCCCAGGCAAACACTCAAATGTCAGAATTGTCTCAGGAGATAACTCATATGCCGGAAACGACGACGGAATATCGTGCGGACGTAATCGCTGATGGTTTGAAGCAGCTGGGCCTCAAGAAGGGCGACGTGGTCTTGTTCCACGGCGACCTGCGCGCCCTCGGGCCGGCCCGCGACCTGATCAAGTACAAAGACAAGAACATGGGTGCCGACCTGATCGTCGACGGCTTCCTCCAGGCCGTCGGTGACGAAGGTCTGGTGATCGGCCCGGCCCTGTCGGCCACCTTCGCTCCTGGCGAGCCCGGTCCGGCGAAGCTGGCGTTCAACCCCGCCACCACGCCCAGTCGTGTCGGCAGCATTACCGAAGTCTTCCGCAAGTGGCCCGGCAACAAACGCAGCGCCCACCCGACCCACAGCCTCTCGGCGGTCGGCAGCCGTGCCGCCGAGTTCATCGCCGGCCACGACAAAGGCAGCACGTTCGACCGCAAGACCTGCTACGGCCGGTACTACGACTGGGACGGCTACATCTGCTTCTTCGGCACGGACATGCGGACCTGCACGACTATCCACGCCGTCGAGGACTGGATGGACTTGCCATACATGGAAGAGGCCTACGCCCTGGTCGAAGGTCCGAACGGTCAGGGTCAGAAGGTCAAGGTCTACAAGAGCCCCTGCGGCCCACGCGACTTCTACAAGCGCAGCAGCAAGATCGAGCAATACCTGCTGGCCAGGAACTTCATGAAGACCACCCAGATCTACAACGCCGACGTGTTCCTGATGAAGGCTCGCGATCTGTGCGATTGGACCTGGAAGGCCATCATGGAGCAGCCCACGATCCTGCTGAACGACACGCCCGCGGCGGACCCCTGGAGCAAGTGGGCCTGCGCGGCAACGATCCAGCACGTCGAGAAGAACATCAAGGGCAAGCGGCTCAAGCCGTAAGCCTCGCCAGCGGCATACGCTACATACCAAACGGTCGTGCCTTGCATACATACAGGGCATGGCCGTTTTTCTTTGCGCCTCCATCCGGATAAGATACAGGACGACCGTGGCGAACCTTTCGTAGCCGCCAAGCGAGGATGACTTTGGACAACGTTACACATGCCGCATTGGGATTGGCAATTCAGCAGGCCGGGTTTCCGTCGCTAAGCACTGCCGGGCTGACCTTGGCCATTGCCGCCTCCGAGCTGCCCGATATCGATGTCTTCTTCGGGATCGGCAACCCTTGGTCCATGATTACCACGCACCGGGGAATCACGCACTCGATCATCCTGGCACCCCTGGCGGCGGCCGTCCTGGCCGGGATCTGGTCGCGGCTGAGCCATGCCGGCAGCTTCGTATCGTACTTCGTGCTGGCACTGGTCTGTTTGCTGGGACACATCTTCCTGGACGTGCTGACGACCTATGGGACGCAGATCCTCGAACCATTCAGCCAGCAGCGCTTCAGGCTGGGCTGGGTGGCCGTGATCGACCCGGTCGTGACGGCGGCGCTGCTGG
>JANYLN010000260.1 GCA_025357795.1 Planctomycetota bacterium | reverse complement strand
GGACATTAGCCGCAGCCCGAAGCACTGCCCGAGGGGAAACTCCCGGCGAGTGTCGGTCATCAGGGCCGACTCGAGATTCAACCCTGTCAAAAAGAATACGGGCAGGCAAATCGCCTGAGCAAGCGTCCACACGCCAACCATCTTGGCTTCGCCGATCTTGACCAGGAAGATCAGCATCCCCCACCGCAGCACGCTGCTCAGGACTGTCGAGATGAACATCCACGAAAAACTGCGGCGCAGCGTGAGCTTCTGACGCCGAGCCGGTGGAACATCAATGCACGGCGGCGGCACAGACGGTCCGAAGGTTTCGACGGAGGTGTTTGCCTGACGCTCACCGATCTGGTGCAACGTACGTGCTCCCAGCCAAAGAGACTCTTGAATGAAGGCCGGGATCGCCCGCCACAGGGCGCCAGCACCAATAGTCCCGAGACTCCCACGAGATTGCGAAGTCCGCCGACATCACAGGAAACCGAATATCTTTCACGAGTTCCCGGGCAACAGCCGCATGACAGATCGGCTGGTCGTTGGCCTCGATGCTGCCATACATGCCGTACAGGAGAAATCTCATGAAACCCATCGCTCACAACCCGGCATGGCGGCCGCTTTTTGGTACTCGGAAGATCCGATTTCCAAACCCACTCCGTCAGCACCTGGCCACCGTAACATCATCCGATAAGGGCGATCCATAATACCTTATCTCGTACCTTCCTGTCTAGTCGGAAAAGGGCGACTTACCAGTCCTGAGACAGTCTTAAGATACTACATCTATTGCAGTTCTGATCCGATCAGCCACCTGCGATCATATTCCAGATCATGCACTCCGAATATAACCGGGCTTTTCCCACCGAAACACTCCACTACTTCCTCAACTTGCCAGATACCGGCGGGTTCGGCCATCTGAGCCTGTTAGCTATCGGTCGTCACCATGCACCGGACCCCTTGTCCTGCAATATATATCGTCTTATCGGCCTCGGGCGGATCGTTAGTAAACAATATCTGCCCGATCGAACCTTCGCCTACTCTCCGTACGTTTCTCCGCTACAGTTGGTCCGGACCCCGACGGCTCTTCCCCAACCAGCTGCGGCGGCTCAGCTTCCTGCGACCGTCAGCCGCTGTCCGCTCAACCCTATCTACCGAACGGCCGAATGGTGGAATCGCCGATTGACACTACGAGCAAACGCAAGTACCCTCCTGGCATAGGTTCAGATAACCGGAGTCGGATATGCCCCTGCAGAAATGGTCGGAAAACATCCTCGTAGTCGACCTTCAGGACGAGCCGCAGTTCAGCGACGATCTGAACGCCCTCTTTGATACCCTGGAGACCGGCGGCAAACTCGACGTCGCCCTGAACTTCACCGAGGTCACCTACGTCAACTCCTCCAACATCGCCAAGATGCTCAAACTGCGCAAAATGGTCACCGCCAAAGGCGCCCGCCTGGTCCTCTGCGGCGTGACCACCCAGGTCTGGGGCGTCTTCCTGGTCACCGGCCTCGACAAGATCTTCGAATTCGCCGATGACCTGCTCACCGGCTTGGCCGGCCTCCAACTGGGTGAAGGCAACGCCTAGCGCCCCCGCTCCCCTACTGCCGCCGCCAGAACACCCACCACGCCCGCTTGCCCGCCTGCCCGCGCAGCCGCTCCTGCATCTGCCCCAGGCTCGGTAACCGCTGCCGCATCTCCACCAGCCGCGTCCGCGCAAATACATGCCGGTGCTCGCGGTACCGCGACAGCGTCGACTCGTAGAAAAACGCCGACTCGTCCGGCCACTCCACGGCCCCCAGCGGATAGAACTTGAGGGCCTCTTCCAGGCACTGCGCGGCCTCGTACCCGAGGCGCCGGCCCTCGATCGGGTCGCTCTGCTCATCCGCCGCCCGCACGATCGCCTCGAACAGCATCAGCCACTGCGCCAAATCGATCGCCTGGCTCGGCTGCTCGGAAGGGTTGATCCGCGGCGAACCAGCCGCATCTTCCGGCTCGACCAGATCACTCAGATCGAAGGCGAACTCCTGCTCCGCCCCACACACCTTGCAGCGAGCCAGCATCCGGCGGCCCTGCCCCCCTTCGATCTCCAGCGCTTCGTGGCCGCCCGGCTCCAACGGCCCCTTGCCGCACGCATCGCAGACCGTCACCATGACCAGAAGATAGGCCTCGGCCACGCTATGGATCCTTACGGACGTTCCTGCCACGACTCACCTGTCTTTGGACACATTCACAACAACGTAAAGGCCATCGCGCAGACAAGGACAAACTAGATGAGATGACACGGCTGACGCGTCACAGTTGATTCTCTGGCTACCACGCCCGCGATCTGCTCACCGGGAGCGCAGTCGGACAGTGCAGCCGCACAACAATCCTTGGACGGACCCGTTGCACCAGGCAAACGTTGCCGCACGAGGGGTCCATCACAATGGATTCTCTGGCTGCCACGCCTGCGTCGTTCGCAAGCGTGCAATACCTTCCGAAACAGATAACCCACGGAACGAAAGGGACGCTCAATTAGCCCCCTGTGTGGGCAACAGGGGGCCGTGTTGCCCTCGCCTTTGCCGTTACCCGTCTCAGTTGCCCAGCCCAATCGGGGCCGGCGCGGTCGGCGGCAGTTCGCCCATGCCCCGGGAAGAGCCGGACGTCTTCGGCGCAGCCGCCGGAGCATCTGGCGCCGGACTGGCGGCCGGCGTAGCCGGCTCCTCGCCGACGGGCGCCGCACCGGCCGGCACTACCATCAAGCCGCCGATCGCCTTCTCCGCATTGAAGATCACCCGCACCTCCAGGCTCGCCTTTTCCATCTTCAACGTCGCCACTGCGGCTTCCAGCCCCTGGATCTGCTCCCGGCGAACACTGGCCAGCTCCTGGAACGCACCCACCTGCGCCACCTTGCTGCTCCAGGTCGCCTCCAGCTGCGCCTCGGATAACTGGGCCTTCAAGGTCGCATCAAACGCCCCGGTCACCTTCGCGTACTGCCCCGTCGTCAGGTTCTCGACCACCTGCTTGGCCCGCACGACGTACTCGTCGCCGGCCGCCGCGGCCGCCGCCGCGCCACCCTCGGTCGGACTGCTCGCCGGGGCCTCCGCCGAGGCCGGGGCCTGGGCCTCCGGCATCTGGAATTGGCTGGGATCCTGGGTGATCTTGCGGGAGATAACCGGCTCGTACGGCACCAGGACCTCCCCCTTGCCGCTGCCAAGATCCTTGGCATGGACCGGCGTCGCGCTCTCGTCGTTGGCGCAGCCCGCCAGAACCACCATCGCTGCCGTCACCAGAAGCCCGCAAAGTATGTATGTGTAGGACCGCATGAGAAGGCTCCACATCCGCCGCACAAACGCAATTTCTGACTGTCCAGTAACTTACTGACCGGCACCCCAGGCGTCAACCCGCCCCGCCAGCCGGTATTGGTGAATCCTTGGTGATGATTCCCTGACGAGGATCTGCCCCCGCCACTGCCGTTCCCTGGCCCCCTCGCCTCTGGCCCCGCTCGTTGCTACAATCCCCCCTTTCTAATGAAGCTGGCGAAGCGAACATCATACGACAGCAGTTAACGGGTTCGACCCCCAAGAAGGTAGCGATCATGAAGGTACTGGTCATTGGCAGCGGCGGCCGCGAACATGTATTGGCCTGGAAACTGGCCGACTCCCCCCACGTGGACGACCTCTACGTCGCCCCCGGCAACCCCGGCACGGATGACGTCGCCACCAACGTCCCCATCAAAGACACCGACATCGACGGCCTGCTCAAGTTCGCCCGCGACAAGAAGATCGACCTGACCGTCGTCGGCCCCGAGGCCCCCCTGGTCCTCGGCATCGTCGATACCTTCGAAAAGGCCGGCCTCAAGATCTTCGGCCCCTCCGCCGCCGCCGCCCGCCTCGAAGGCGACAAGGCCTTCTCCAAGGAACTGATGCAGAAGCACGCCATCCCCACCGCCGACAGCCGTACCTTCTCCGACTACCTGACCGCCCGCCAATACATCGCCGCCCGCGACGTGCCCCTGGTCGTCAAGGCCACCGGCCTGGCCGCCGGCAAGGGCGTCATCGTCTGCGATGAGCCCTCCCAGGCCATCCGCGCCGCCGAAAAGATCATGGTCGACCGCATCTTCGGCCTCGCGGGCCGCCAGATCGTCGTCGAAGAGCGACTCTACGGCCAGGAGGCCTCCATCCTCGCCTTCATCGACGGCCAGAACATCTACGCCATGGAAGCCGCCCAGGACCACAAGCCCATCGGCGATGGCGACACCGGCCTCAACACCGGCGGCATGGGCGCCTACAGCCCCACCCCCATCGTCACCGACTCCCTCATGCAGCAGATCGAAGAGAAGGTCTTCGTGCCCGTCGTCCACGCCATGCACCGTAACGGCACCCCCTTCAAGGGCGTCCTCTACGCGGGCCTGATGCTCACCCCCGCCGGCCCCAAGGTCATCGAGTTCAACTGCCGCTTCGGCGACCCCGAGGCCCAGTGCGTCCTGACCCGCCTCAAGAGCGACCTGTTCGAGGTGATGCTCGCCACCGTCGAAGGCAAACTCGACACCGTTACGCTCCAATGGGACACCCGGCCCAGCGTCTGCGTGGTCCTCGCCTCCGGCGGCTACCCCGCCAAATACGAGACCGGCAAGGAAATCACCGGCCTCGCCGACGCAGGAGGCCTGCCCGATACCTGGGTCTTCCACGCCAGCACCAAACTCCAGGGCAAGAAGGTCCTGACCGCCGGCGGCCGCGTCCTCGGCGTGACCGCCCTCGGCGACGACATCGCCGACGCCCAGAAACGCGCCTACAAGGCCATCGAAAAGATCCACTTCGACGGGATGTACTGCCGGAAGGATATCGCCAGCAAGGCCCTCGGGATCTGATCGCCTGGCTATGCGCTCCTCAGTCGTTTCAGAAGGTTGTCGTAGTCAGCATGCGATCCGATCCAGAACCACGTGATCGCGTCGCCCTCGATAACCCCGGCCACAACCTCTATCTGCCGATCCCCTTCGCCAAGGGGCTCCGAATCGTCGTGATCCACGACCGCGCCGAGCCCTTCAAGAACCTCTTCTGCCAGCTCGACGGCATCTGGCTCGACAAACTCCCCGCCGACACCGCCGCCTCGACGTCGAAGTTCAACGTGCCGGCCAGCGTCCCATCAGCCGCCAGGCTCAACCTCCGCCTGCGCCGGAACGGACAACAACAGCACAACACCGGCCAATACAGCGGAGACGGTCGGGTTGCTCATGGCTACTCCTTTTTCTGCTTTTCCGCCGGCAGAACACCCCAGCCAAGCCCACATCAAACGGGATTCTGCTTGAACCCGCGCCACAAAGTCCTCATAATCGATAAGCAGACGTCTCGGATTACGATCCAGTCCACGCGGCACTTTGGTGGAAGGGGAGAGCAATCGTGTCAATACGAATTGTGGCGTTCCTGTCAGCCATGGCACTGGCCGGTAGCGCATGGGCGGCCACTCTCACCATCAAGGCCGACGGAACCGGGGCCTACCCCACGATCCAGGCCGCGATCAACGCCGCCGCCCCCGGCGACCTCGTCGTGCTCCAGCCCGGCACCTACACCGGCGCCGGCAACCGCGACGTCGACTTCAAGGGCAAGGCCATCACCGTCCGCTCCGCCAGCCCCGATGACCCCGGTGTCATCAACGCCACCATCCTCGACTGCCAGAACGCCGGACGCGGCTTCCTCTTCCAGACAAATGAAACCCCCGCTAGCATCCTCGAAGGCCTGACCGTCCTCAACGGCCGCACCGACGGCGACGGCGCCGGCATCGCCTGCCACGCCGCCAGCCCCACCATCCGCAAGTGCCGCCTCCTGACCTGCAGCGCCGGCTCCGCCACCAATGCAGGCGCCGGCGGCGGCCTCTCCCTCGACAGCTCCGCCGCCGTCGTTAGCCAGTGCGTCTTCTCCAACAACTCCGCCTGGCTCGGGGGCGGCCTCTACTGCGGCGCGGGTACCGCCCAAGTGACCAACTGCCTCATCGCCGCCAACACGACGATCTCGACCTCCAGCGCGGCCAACGCCCTCGGCGGCGGCGGCGGCATCGCCTTCGTCTCCACCAATGCCGCCATCACCAACTGCACCATCGTCAACAATGGCAGTGCCCATAACCGCGGCGGACTCTACGTCTTTCTCGGGTCCTCCCCCGCGACCGTCCGAAACTGCATCCTCTGGGGCAATACGGGTAGCCAGGTCGACGGCGCCGGCCTGACCCTCACCTTCTGCGATGTCCAGGGCGCCTACGCCGGCCTCGGCAACCTCTCCGCCAACCCCAACCTCACCGCCGACCTGCACCTGCCGCCAACCTCCCCCTGTCTCAATACCGGCGACCCCGCCTACCTCCCCGCCACCGGCGAAACCGACATCGACTGGCAGCCGCGCGTCATCGCAGGCCGCGTCGATATCGGTGCCGATGAATGGACCTACGCCGGTGACATCAATGGAGACGGCCACGTCGATGTAGTGGACCTGCTGACGCTGGCGCAAGCTTGGGGCACGATTCGCGGGGACGCCCCGTACGACCCCCGCAGCGACCTCAACAGCGATGGCAGCGTGGATGTGATCGACCTGCTGATGCTGGCGGAGAATTGGGGCAACTGACCCCCTGCCCCGGACCGCTGCCTTGGCCCGCGAGATGGTCGAACGGATCCGGGCCCAAGGGCCCTCCAACCGTCCATGCATCCTGAACCTGGCCTTACGGACTACTGGATCGGATTCAGTTTATGTGTAGCGTCAGGGATTGGGTGCCATTGGTCCTACGCTGTTGCAGGACCATGCCGTCGCTCCCGCTAGAGAAAATCTGAAAACGCTCTAGTTCTTGCCGGCGCACCCCGGCAGCAACTGGATCGCGCGGATATTCATCTTCCGCCGGTGATGCTGGCGGACCAGGACCAACTTCAGCCCGCAGTGCTCGTAGAAATGATTGGCCTGAATGTTGTCGGCCCCAACCGCGACCTTGATCGCCGGGATCCCCCGCCGCTGGAATTCCACCAGCGCTATCTGCATCAGAATCCGCCCCAACCCGTGCCCCTGCGCCCGGCGGGAGACCGCCAGGCTCAGCACCTCTGCCTTCGGCAACTTCCGGCCGATCTCCGCGGGATAGCACAGCGTCTCCCAGGCCTGCCGGAAAAAGCTGGGTCGCCACAACCGCGGCAGCAGGGCCAGCATCAGCGAAACGCCATACCGCCGCAGGCTCTGCTTGTAGACGCAGGACGTATCTTCGGTACACGTGACAAAGCCCAGCAATTCGCCGCTCGGCGCGCGACAGCCGAAACCAAATGCCGACCGGCTCGAGAGGATGGCCCTGTACAGATGGCGGAAGAAACGAGCGCCCAGGCTGGAGAGAAAACCCGTGGGGATCATGGAGCGATGTAACTCGGCCACCTCGGCGGCATCTGCCTGGGTCAGCCGAATCACGCGATAACCAGGGTCCGCAGACCCTGCCCCGGGCATGCCCGGGGGAATGCTGTCCGCATATTCCGCCGTCATGGCCCCCTCGCGCGAATGGGTGTGCATGCCCGCGCCGGCCCGATGTCCGATTGCTCCCCGAGCGGCCGGTAGGGGATTAACTCCAGCGGAGCTTGCAGCCCGCCGACCAGTGCAATCGCCCCGGTCGTACCGACGAACCGCCGCGAAACCCGCCACAACCGGCTCAGCGGACTCCGCAGGCAGCTGTTGTAAGAATCACTCCCGTTACCCACCGGCGGCTCCCAGTAGAACGGGACGTCCACAGCCGGCAGACCCTCTTCAACCAGTTCAGCCGCTTGCTCCGCCAACAGCAGACGGGAATCGGCCAACCTTGGCAGGACCCGATCCATCGGCCCCAGCAGTGCCGCCAACAACAGGCAATGCCCGACCACTCCCGCTGCCCAGGCGCACACCCGCCCTCGAAGGTGCATCGCGGCAACCTGGCTTCCACACTGCAGCATGGTCGTCCTTCGCCGAGCCCAAAATGCAGCCGACCAAGCCGTGCATACGGCCCCTCGCGGCACCTTTGGCGCTACTACCTGCGTCACATCTACTTCGGCTTAGGCCCCGGTCCGCGGCAAGAACCACGACAACGAGGCACTTCCGACTGTAAGGCTAGTATTAACGGCCGCCGAATCCCACCTGTCAAGAGTAAAGCCTCTGCGGATTCTGCCGTCCTGGACAAACGGACAGGCCCGACCGTCGTACGCCAAACACCCTGCGGTTGGCTATGGCCCGCTACGGCAGACCGGTCGCGAACGGATCAACCGCCAAGGTGGTAATGGGTGTGTTGGCCGTGGCAGGTCCGATATCCGTGATGGGGCTCGCGGATGTGAAGGAACTCACCGGACTGACCGGATTCAGGAAAGTACTGGGCCCCACGAGCGTAAGGGAACTCCCTGGCATGACAGGGTTCAGGAGCGTCGTAGTACTCACCGGCGCAAGTGGACTGGTAAGCGTGCTCGGACTGCCAAGCCCGGCCGTCCTCCCGCTTGTTAGGGGACTCTTGGGCCCCACGGAGCCAAGCCCCCCAGCCGCAAAGGGATCGATGCCGATGGTGGGATTCCCATTGATAAGCGGGTTTCCCAACGCGCCGGACTCCATAAGTCTATTGAGATTGCCCATGAATTGGTCGCAGACCATCGGCAACGCGATGATCGGCAAAGATACGCCTGTAATCAGAGCCTGAATCAGAATGCGCCGCATGTTACACCTTCGATGGCAGATGCCTGAAATGCCTCGACGATTCACGCAACAGCTTCATTTTAGATTGGCGAGACTCAGTATCCACATACCACCTGCAGGCCACGGCGCCAATATGTGCCACGCCGCGAACATGGCCGATCGCCCGCCCGCTGGCCGTCAAGTGGCGCCCGAAGTGGCGCTTCTCAGCCCATTCCCCGCATCCAGCCCAGCTTCACGCCACGAGGTTCTACCGCCAACCTCTTCACGGGCGCCGTTGGTGGCATACCTGCCGGCTCCAAAACTGGCCGTTGGTCTCCGTGTTACCTTCTCAGCGGTTCAGTGCCCCCTCAGATGCCCCGGCAGGATTTGATTGTGAAATCCCGCCGTTTTCAGTAATCTATATGTCTGTCGCATCGGAGGGAACGTCTGGGATTCACTGGCGATCGAGCACTCTGCATCAGCGGAACTTACATCCACGCCATCGGTGCGTCCCCCGCATCCCTCTACGCCTGTTGATGTTATAGCAAATTGAAAATTCCTGGCCCCGGGCGGCCCGCCACGCCGTTCCCCAAGGCCATGCATCTATCTGGAGGATCAGCCCCGTGAAGCGAAGCCTTGTCGCCATAATCACTTCGATGTCCCTGGTCCTGGCCGCCGGCCTCGTGGGCTGCGATGGCTTCCCCCTGCCGGACGGCCGCACGATCCCGACCATCGATCCAACCCCAACCGCCGACCCGGTCTTCAGCCCCTCGGCCGGCACGTACCCCAACGCAGTCGATGTAACCATCACCTCCGCCACCCAAGGCGCCGCAATCTACTATACGACCGATAAGGCCGCCCCTTCCGATACCGCCAGGCCCTATATAGGTCCTATTCACCTCGCCGCCTCCGCCACCGTTCGCGCGATCGCCTACAAGCTCGGCATGCTACCCAGCCAGATCGTCGAGACCTCCTACACCATCCAGACCGGTCCGCGGAACCAGTCGCCCCAAGGCTCCAACCCCACCGCGGCCGGTACGCCATTCGTAGGCCAGGCCAGTCCCATAACAGTGTCCTGCCAGGCCTCTGACGCCGATGGCACCGTCCAATCGGTCGTGGCGGACCTCTCGCAGCTAGGCGCCCCAACCAGTCAACCCCTCACCCAAGATGGCACCAACACCTGGACCTGGACGGGCTCCGTCACCCCCAATGTAAACGGGAGCCGGACGGTCCGCTTTGTCATCACCGATAACAGCGGGGCCGCCTCCACGACCAGCACAACCATTAACGTACTGTCGGCAAATGACTTGGAGAAATGGCACTTCCAGACAGGCGACTGGATCTGGTCCAGCCCGGCGCTCGCCAGCGATGGCACGATCTACGTCGGCTCCCTCGACGGCAAGGTCTACGCGATCACGCCCCAAGGCCAGAAGAAGTGGGAATTCGCCACCGGCTCGTACGTCTACGCCTCGCCCGCGGTCGCCGCCGACGGCACTATCTACGTTGGCTCGCGAGACTTCCAGCTCTACGCCTTGAATCCGGATGGTACAAAAAAGTGGGAGTTTGCAGGGTCCGTTGACTCCTCCCCCGCACTCGCGCAAGACGGGACGATCTACATCGGCTCGACCCCCGCAACTGTCTCGACCGGCTCAACTCCCACGCCAGGCGAGATTTACGCCCTCAACCCTGACGGCAGCCCCAAGTGGGCGTTCATGACCAACGGACCCATCTGGTCCAGTGCCGCCATTGCCGCCACCGGCAATATCTACGTGGGCTGCCGCGACTACAACCTCTACGCCATCGACCCCACCGGCTACCCACTCTGGCACGTCGCCACCAGCGGACAGGTAAACTCTTCGCCAGCCATCGGTAGCGATGGCACGATCTACGTTGGCTCCGCCGACCACAACCTCTACGCCATCCAACCCGACGGCTCGCCCAAGTGGCACTTCACCGCCACCGACGCCATTGACGCATCCCCCGCCATCGCCGCCGACGGCACGATCTATGCAGGCTCCTCCGATGGCCACCTGTACGCGATAGACCCTCAGGGCTCCCTGAAATGGGCCTTCGCCGCAGCGGGCCCCATCGACTCCTCCCCCGCCATCGGCAGCGACGGCACGATCTACGTCGGCTCCGCCGACGGCAAGGTATACGCCATCAAGCCCGACGGCTCGCCCGCATGGTCCTTCGCGACCGGCGGTCCGATAAATTCCTCGCCCGTACTGGCCAGCGACGGCACGCTGTACGTCGGCTCCGACGATGGCCGGCTCTACGCCCTGCGGGCCTTCACCGGCGCCGCCAGCAGCCCCTGGCCCATGTTCCGCCGGGACCTGACTCACACTGGCCGCAGCCCCGCCTCCCAGCCCACCAACCAGCCGCCGCAGATCACCAACATCACCGTCACGGTCCTGGGTGGGCTGATGGAGGGCATACCCAACACCCTGACGATCTCCTGCACCGCCAGCGACAACGAGGGAACCGTCACCACGGTCGAGGCGGACCTCTCCACCATCGGCGTCACCGATCTGGCCCAATTCACTTCGTACGACGGCACCAACTGGAACTGGTACGGCTTCGTGTACCCCATGACCGCCGGCTCGCTGCCGGTCACGCTCAAGGCCATCGATGACATGGGTGCAGCCTCGACGTTCACCACGAATATCACGGTAGCCGCCGCACAAAGGCCGCCGCAGATCACCAACATCACCGTCACGCCGCTGGATGGCCCGCTGACAGTCGACCAGAACAACATGATCGAGGTCCGCTGCAATGCCTACGATCCCGATCCGATGGACGCGGTGACCAGCGTGGCCGTGGACCTTAAATACCTGGGCGGGCCGTCAAACGTGGCCATGTACTACAACCCCGACACGGACTAGTGGACGGCCACGGCAAGCATCACTCCGGTCACCAGCGGCAGCTACTCGGTCCACCTGGTGGCGACCGATAATACCGGCCTGCAAGGCTCCATCGACGCAATGATCGACGTCACCCCCCTGCCCTCGTGACTATCGTCGGCGTTACCTGTAGCCCCCAGTTGTTCCAGGGCCAGACCTCGCCGGCCACGATCTCCTGCACGATCACGGGTCGAAACGGGATGGACTCGAGGCCGCTCCTATTTGGACCACCTGGACGAAGCCGCCGCGTCCTACCGCACCGGTCGGGTCGCCGCCGGGGTCGAGGTCTCGGGGCTCGGAGTCGCCTGCTCCTTCATCTGCTGGAGCTGCTGGCGGGCCTGGTCATCCTGGATCAGCTGGTTGCGCCGTTGCGTCGCCGCCTCATCGACCAGGGCGATCTGGCGATCGATCTCCGCGACCTGCGGACTATTGGCGCCATACGTGGCAGCCAGACGCCGCCGCTGGCCCACCAGATCCGACCGCCGCTGCATGTAATGCTGAATGATCCGGTCATTGCCGGCACGCACAGGCTTGGCTCTCTTGTCACCGCAGCCGGGCAGCCCGGCAAACCCCGTCACCGCCACGACCACAAACAGGACCGCTGAAATCATCTTCTTCATGGGCGCTACGCCTCCAGACCACGAACTCACAAGTTCCTTAAGCATGAGTGGGCAGTGCACGCCCTGCCCAACTCACGACGGTTACTGCAGTAGCGACTTACCGGTCATCTCCTTGGGCTGCTCGATCCCGAGCATCTGCAGGGCGGTCGGGACAATGTCCGCCAGTCGGCCGTCCCTGCGCAGCGGGGCGCCCTTGAGATCGTCATTTACGACAATCAACGGAGTCGGGTAGGTCGTATGGGCCGTGTAGGCCCCGTTAGTGCTCGGGTCGAACATCTGCTCGCTGTTGCCGTGGTCGGCACAAACCACTGCGCAGCCGCCCTTTGCCAGCACGGCCTTGATCAACTGCCCGTCGCACGCATCGACGGTCTCGATCGCCTTGATGGCGGCCTGGAGATTGCCCGTGTGGCCCACCATATCACCGTTGGCAAAATTGACCACGATCACGTCGTACTTATCGGACTCGATTGCCTTGAGCACCGCCTCACACACGCCAGGTGCGCTCATCTCGGGCTTGAGGTCGTAAGTGCTGACCCTGGGCGAGTCGACCAGCACGCGGTCTTCGCCGGGGAACGGCTCTTCCCGACCGTCGTTGAAGAAAAACGTCACGTGCGCGTACTTCTCGGTCTCCGCGCAGCGAAGCTGCTTCAAGGCCAGGTTCGACCAGAGCTGCCCCGCGATGTTCTTCATCAGCGGCATCTTCTCGAAGATCACGTGGACAGGCAGGCCCTTTTCCCAGTGGGTCATCGTGGCGTAGTAGAGGTCGTTGACCTTGCGGTCGCGCTGGAAACCCATGACCTTCTTCTGGCCTTTGTCCATCGCCTCGTACGGGAACGGGTCGAAGAGGAAGGCCTTGGTGATCTCGCGAGGCCGATCGCCACGGTAGTTGAAGTGGATGACCGTGTCGCCGTCACTGACCAGCGCCAGCGGCTTGCCATTATCATCAACAATGACCGTCGGCTCGATGAACTCGTCGCCGACCTGGCTCGTGTTGGTCGGGTGGTCGTAATAGTACTGGATCGCCTCCAGCGCCGACGACGACTTACGCCCCTCGCCCTGGACCATCAGGCGGTACGCCTTTTCCACCCGGTCCCAGCGGTTATCGCGGTCCATGGCGTAGAACCGGCCGACCACGGTGGCGATCCGCCCTACCCCGATTTCCTTCATCTTGGCTTCGATATCCCGGCAGTAGCCAAACCCACTGTCAGGCGGGCTGTCCCGGCCGTCGCCCACGAAATGCAGGAAGACGCGTTCTCCCGGGAAGTGGCGCTTGCGGGCCATCTCCAGCAGGGCGTACAGGTGGAACAGGATCGAGTGCACGCCGATGTCGCTGCACAGCCCCGTGATGTGGACCTTGCCGCCAGTCTTGGCGGCTCGGTCGAACGCGCCGATCAGGGCGGGATTCTCGAAGAAGCGGCCCTCGCGGATCTCCTTGGTGATGCGAAGGACTTCCTGGTCAACGATTCGACCGGCCCCGATGTTCTGGTGGCCCACCTCGCTGTTGCCCATGGTGCCAGCAGGGATGCCAACGTCCTCGCCGCTGGAGGCGACCAGGGTGTTGGGATAGGTGCCCATCAGCCAGTCTTCGTTCGGCGTCTTCGCCAGTTCGACAGCATTGAAGTCGTGCATCCTGGGGTCGGGATTGTGGCCCCAGCCATCCCGGATCAGCAGCAGAAACGGACGCTTCTTGAGTTCCATTATCAACTCCTGCCCATTGGCCTTGCGATGTCGAATGAGCCGGGCATTGTATCCGCGCCTCACGGACCGGCCAAGCAGGCGCGGGGCCGGCCGGCAAGGCAAAGACAATCTTCATGGTCATAGACGGGTACGGGCGGGATAGCCAGGGACCGGCTCTCAGTAGCCTTCCGCAAACAGCGCTAACGCCAACGGCAGCCCGCAAGTCGCAGGCTGCCGTTGGAGTTCCAGATTGCCGTTGCCACAATTGACGACCGAATCCCTACTTGCTGAGGTTCCCCTGGTCGCGCTTGATCATCACGTTGAGCACCAGCAGATAATTGGTCCCGCGGTACTGGGTCACCTGGCCGGTCACGGTGAAGATCATTGGCCGGGAACCGCCCATGGAGGTAGCTTCCATAGTCTCCAACAGCCGGTTGGGCAGCAGGCGGATCGGCTTTTCCGGATTGGTATCTTGCCCGGCGCCCTCGACCGCAAGCGTCCACCACGTACCATCATAGACCAGCCGACCCATCCGCTTGACCGCATAGCCGTCGGGCAGCAACTCTTGCTGCTCCTGCTCGGCGACGACCGGGTTGGTCGGCCGGGTGCTGACCGTCCCACGCACGGGTCGGCCCGGCTCAACGGGCAGCAGCGGCTGGACAGGCTGCTGGCTCTCAAGGACCCCCTTGAGAACCTGCTCCGCCGAGGGCGGCGTCGGCTGCGTCGTCGGGGCCGGCTCCGCGGCGGCAATGACCAGCCCTGCCACAAGGCCCAATCCCATCACAACGGCCAACGCCCGATAATTCGCGAGTCGGTTCAACATAGCTGACTCCGTTCACAGGGTCCATACTCATCCCAACGGCAGGCACTGCCGTTGCTTACGGACCCGCATGCGGGGATTGTCAGTGGTCAGTTGTCCGTTGTCAATTGTCAGCGCCCAGTTGCGGCCAGGTCCCCGACCCCGCATCGTTCACAATCAACGCCGTACTCTCACTGCGGCACCATGTTCGTGTCGTAAGGCATCAGCAGCAGCACCGACTCGCTACGCAGCATGCGAACGTGCAGCAGGACCCGGCTGATCGCCCGACGCAGGGACACCGCGGTCGGGTCGGCCATGGCCGGGATCATCCGGCTGGCATACTGGCTCATTGTCAGCGACTCTTCATTTATGTCCGTCAGGAGGTTCTCCATCAGGCTCTCGAAAAAGCCCTTGGGCTTGGGAACGATGCGGATCTCGTAGCTCTTGATACCAGCCTGCTCGGCCACGGCATAGACGGCATCCGTCATGCCACCAAGCTTATCGACCAGGCCCAGTTCGAGGGCCCTCTGGCCGGTGTAGATTCGTCCGCCGGCCAACTGATCGATCGGCTTGGTCAGCTTGTCCTTGCGGGTAGCCAGGACGCGGTCCAGGAACTGGCTGTAGACCTGGTTCATCAGTTTGAGCACCCGCTCGCGCTGGGGCGGGCTGAACGGGGAGGTAATGTCGAACATGCCCGCCATCTCGCCGCGATCCAGCGTCCAGGTCGTGATCCCGATCTTCTGGAGCAGGCCGCTCAGGACCGGCTTGCCCCCCAGCACGCCAATGCTGCCGGTGATCGTGCCCGGATCAGCGAAAATCATCGGCACAGCGGACGCGACATAGTAGCCGCCGCTGGCGGCCACGTTGCCCATCGAGACAACCACGGGCTTCTCCTCGACCAGCCGGCGAATGTGGCTGTACATGACATCGCTGGCCAACGACGAGCCGCCGGGCGAGTCGATGCGCAGGACCACGGCCTTGATGTTGTCGTCCTCAAGGGCCTCATCGACGGCATCCTGGACGTCCTTCGGCGAGACGGTCCCGGCCTCGAAGGGGCTGTCCTCGCGATTGTCCACGATCATACCGCTCAGCAGGATCAACCCGATGGCGGGCTTGCCGCCATGCTTGTCGCTGCCGCTGGAGCGGCTGAACATCTTGAAGAAGGCGAACGGATTGCTCATGTCGGCCTTGGCCGTCGAGGACTTGATGCCATAATCCTCGACGGTCGTGGCGTCATACTGGTCCTCGAGGTCGTCGAGCAGTTCGGTCAGCTGCGCCGAGCGATCGATGAGCTTGGAGTCGATGGCCTCTTTCGGGCTGAAGATACCGACGTCGATCAGGTGTTTGACGTCCTGAGGCTCGAGGTCCCGGCTCTTGGCAATCTGCTCGATGACCTGGCTGTACATGCCGTCAACCAGAAGGGTCATCTCCTCTTTCAACTCGTCGGACGGGCCGGTTCGCGTGTACGGCTCGCCGGCGCCCTTGTATGCGCCGATGTGCAGAATGTCGGCCTGGATGCCGAGCTTCTCCAGCAGTTCCTTGTAGAACCACATCTGCAGGTGCATGCCGGGGATGATCAGGTGCCCCGCACTGGCCAGGACGACCTTGTCACACGCGCTGGCGATGACGTACTGGTGCAGGTCGGCGTCGGAGAGGAAGGCGTAGACCGGCTTGCCGGCCTCGCGGACCCGGGCGATGGCGTCCCGCAGTTCCTGCACCTGGGCCCAGCCCGCCTTCAGGTCGCCGATCTCCAGCACGATAGCGCAGACCTTCGAGTCGTTGCGGGCCTGGGCGAGCCGCCGGATCCACTTCTCCAGCGTGACCTGCCGCTTGCCTTCGAACAGGCTGAACCCCTCACGCGACTCGGGGATCTCGTTGTCGAGGCGAAACCAGGCGATCTCCGAGCCGGTCTTGGCGTCGGCCTTGTCCGGCTGCGTGGCCGCGGCGGCGCCCGATTTGGCGGCGTGCCTGGACGGCGGCGTGGCGCCCGGTGCGGCCGGCGCCAGGGCCGGGGACAGTGCCAGCAAGATGAACAGCAGACCCGTAACCAGCCGAGCACGAGGCATAGGTTGCTCCCTTAAGTAGTTATTGCGGCCAGGCAGTGGCCACAGGATGCCAAAGTCGACCCCATCTGTCGATACCGCGGCCAGGACGAGCCGCAGATTATTTAATGCACGGCCAAACAGCTTGTCACATTCCCGCGCCGCTGGAGTCTATCGTCCGGTCCCGGAGCCGTTCTTTCTCACGCCATTACAAGCAGAACGCACCACCCGCACGAAAGTTCCGGAAAAGGGAAGTGATTCGTGAGCCCCTCATGCGGGCGGATCGGCACCATCGCGCCGAGGATCGGACGCCTCGGACGGCGACTCGCGCTTTCGCCGCCAAGGGGGCATATCCGTGACTGTCACGCCAGCCCAGAGCCCCGCCTTGCTTGCCCGGGCCTGCTCCTCCAGCCGAATAAACTTGGCTCGCAGGCGGTGCGGAAAACGGGTGTCGGCGTAGGCATAGCCCTCCGCCACGAGCCGCTCGTTGAGCATCCGGCTGTCGGGCAGGTAGATGTAAGCAAGCAGTCGACCGTAACGGTCCCGCGTCCGGCCAGGTACCAGCTCCAGGCGGACCCGCTGGTCATCCGCGACCGAATGCGTGAACCGGGAGGCCTCCGGGCCGAAGAAGGCGGGCCGCTTCACGCCGTGGACCTCGGGCGTGTCAACACCCCATAGCCTGATGATCGTGAAGGGCTTGCCCTTGTCAAGTTCGTCGATGTGCACCGTATCGCCATCGACGGTTTGAACGACCCGGAAGGTCTTGCCATCGTAGCAGGCGAGGTCGTCGCGGATGTCCCGGGCCGGCACCTGTGACGCTGTCGGGCCACGGCGAACATGGTCGTAGCCGGCCAACGCGGCGATCGTCAGGATCAACAGACCAATACCGAACCGCCGGCGGCGCAGCCAGCGGTCCGGGTCGACTCGTCCGAGGGGCCACTGAAAGGACCGGGATCTGTAGCGACGACGCGCCATGCGCTAATCCGTCTGTTGGCGGGCAGAGCCCAGCCTACGCTTGCCCGTTGGACATCTGCCTGGGATTCAGCGGCCCCCGGCAACCCCGCGAAACAGCATCGCAGACGGCGCCATACACTATGTCTCCTCGAGCCATGTGGTGATCGACCACGACGACGCCCACATTCTTCGCCAATTCGATCAGCCGACCCAGCCCGGCCTGCACACGCTTGTCGGTCATACCGTCGATCGGATCGACCTTGGCTGGGTCGATCTTCGCCCCGGCCTTGCCGCTGCGACGAGTCGCCAGCCACAGCGGCGGTCCGCTGGTGATCACAAATGGTCATAGTGGAAGTGGCGGCCACATCCGCCGTTGCCGTTTGGCGGCGGCCCAGCTCGCACGATCCCTACTTCGCGACCTTCTTGCGCGGAGCCGCCCGTTTGGCCTTCGCCTTCGGCTTGGCCTCCATTGTCTTGCCGATGGTCTGCTCTTCCGCCTTCTTGTCCAGTTCGAACGCGGCATGCACGGCCTGCAGGGCCTTTTCCGCGTCGTCGCGGTCGATGATGGCCGCCACCACGATCTCGCTGGTCGAAATGTTCTCGATGTTGATCCGGGCATCGCCCAGGGCCCGGAACATCTTCATCGCCACGCCCGTGTGGCTGCGCATCCCCACGCCCACGATGCTGATTTTGGCAACATTCTCGTCGATCTCGAAACTCCGCACGCCGTACCGGCTGACCAGCTCGCGGCAGACCTCCTTGACCATGTCCAGGTCGTCCTCGTTGATCGTAAAGCCGATGTTCGCGCTCTTCTCGTGCTCGTAAAAGACGTTCTGGATGATGTCGTCCACCACCACGTGCCGGCTGGCCAGTCGCGCGAAAATGTCCGCCGCCACGCCGGGACGATTCTGTACCCCCACCAGCAGCACCCGCGCCAGGTCGGTCCGAACCGCTGCCCCACGCACCACGATGTCTTCCATTCCCGGATATTCAGCCATGATATAGGTCCCCGCGCCGTCCGTCAGGCTGCTCCTGACCTGGACGACGACGTTATATTTCTTTGCGAACTCAATTGACCGGCCGTGCATCACCTTCGCCCCGACGCTGGCTAGCTCGAGCATCTCGTCGTAGCTGATCACTTCGATCTTGCGGGCCTGCGGCACGATCCGCGGGTCCGTGCTGTACACGCCATCGACATCGGTGTAGATCTCGCAGGCATCCGCGTGCAGCACCGCCGCCAAGGCCACCGCCGTGGTGTCCGAGCCGCCCCGGCCCAGGGTCGTGATATTGAACTCCTCGTCCACCCCCTGGAACCCCGCCACGATGACGATCTTGTCATCGTCGAGGTGCTTCTGCAGCCGGTCCGCCTGAATCCGCTGGATCCGCGCCCGCGTGTGTACACTGTCGGTGATCAGCCCCACCTGGGCCCCCGTCAGACTCACCGCCTCGTGCCCCGACTCGTGGATCGCCATCGCCATTAGCGCGATACTCACCTGCTCGCCCGTCGCCAACAGCATGTCCATCTCCCGGCGGGGCGGACTCTTGCTGATCTGGCGAGCCAACTCGATCAGGTCATCCGTCGTATCGCCCATGGCACTGAGCACGACCACAACCTTGTTGCCGTCGAGCTTGGCCTTGATGGCCCGCCGGGCAGCTAGAAAAATCCGCTCGGCGTCGGCAACACTGCTGCCTCCGAACTTCTGTACGATCAATCCCATCGAAAAACCTCGAATGAGTCTGGTGCAACCCAAGTCTATGCATCTGCAACTTACAGGAAATGCGTCGTTTGCGATTCTCACTATATGGTTAACTCGCACGCTGGGCAAGGGTTTGGGTTTTCGCTACCATAGGGGCCCTGTCGTTGGTTATGGCCATCTGTCGACCACACTGACGACTTTGTGACAGATTGCACGAACTTATCCGTACGCTATACTCTCTCGCATCTGTTGGGACGTACGGCACCCTTTTAGGCAGGAGACCCCGAACATGGCGAAGATCAGGCTATTTACTCCGGGACCGGTCATGATCCCCGATGAAGTGCTGCTGGCGGCCGCCCAGCCCCTCGAGCACCATCGTACGCAGGCCTACCAGAACCTCCTCAAGGAGGTCACGGCCGGTCTGCAGTACGTCTTCCAGACATCGAATCCGTGTATCACCATCGCCGGCTCGGGCACAGCCGGGATGGAAGGCGCCCTCGTCTCGTGTGCCCGCCCGGGCCGCAAGGCCCTCATCTGCGACGCCGGCAAGTTCGGCGAGCGCTGGGGCAAGGTCTGCGACGCCTTCGGCATCGAGCGCGAGACCTACAAGATCCAATGGGGCCATGGCGCCAAGGCCGAAAAGGTCGCCGAGTACCTCGCCAAGGACAAGTCCATCGGCATGGTCGTCGTGGTCTACAGCGAGACCAGCACCGCCGCCGTCTCCGAACTCGAACAAATCGCCAAGCTGACCAGGGACACCGACGTCCTCTTGATTACCGATGCGATTACCGCCGCCGGCGCGATCCCCCTCAAGACCGACGAGTGGGGCGTGGATGTGGTCGTCACCGGCTCCCAGAAGGCCCTCATGCAGCCTCCGGGCCTGGCCTACGCCGCCATCAGCAAGAAGGCCCAGGACGTGATCCAGTCCGTCAAACCCAAGGCCTTCTACCTGTCGTACAAGGCCTACCTCAAGAGCCTGGCCGACAACGATGCCCCCTACACTCCCGCCATCACCCTGGTCCGCTCGACGCACAAGGCCCTCGAGATGATCAAGGCCGAGGGCATCGAGAAGATCTGGTGCCGCGTCAGCAAACTCGCCCGCGCAACCCGCGCTGCCTGCGAGGCGATCGGCCTGAAGGTCTACGCCCAGGACCCGGTCGACTCTCTCACAGCCGTGCTGACCCCCGAGGCCGTCAAGGTCTCGACCCTGCGAAAGACCCTCCAGGCCAAGTACGGCGTCCACGTCGCCGACGGCCAGGACGAACTCAAGGGCAAGGTCATCCGCATCAGCCACATGGGCGCAGTCGATGAGTACGAGACCACCGGCGCAATCGGAGCCCTGGAACTGACTCTCAAGGAAATGGGCCACCAGTTCAAACTCGGCGCCGGCCTGTCCGCCGCCCAGGAAGTTATGGCCGAAGGGTAAACGCCATTCGCAAGTGGCCAGCAGCGACAAAACAACAACGACAGCAACCCAAGGGCGGCTCGATTCGGGCCGCCCTTTTTTCATACGCAGAACACAGGAACCAGATCCCATGCCTGGGCATTTGGCGCAGGAATGGTCTGGCCGTGCCGGTGCATCTCTACCTCAACAACGCACGAAAGCCCGCTTGCTCGAAGTGATGATCGCCAGTCAGGGCCTGGCTGATACCCTGTTCCTGCATTACGACGAACGATATGCAATCGGTCAATGACCACCCCTTCTCGGGCCGACGCGAATACAGGTCAATGCCTGCCTCGAACAACTCCTCGTGAGCCTGAACGATCGTGACTTCCGCATCGTCCCGCAGGGCCGCGAGCAGTGGGGGGAACTCTGCCCTGCCCTTCCTACGCCTGCTCGCTATGGCAATACCGGCACACCCGCGCCTCCCGCCGAATAATCTCCCCACACGGCGGGCACTTCCTCATCCCGCTGGCAAGATGCCGGGTCTCGCAGGCGATCCGGTCCGGCTCCGCCAGCAACGCGTGCACCAGCGGAATCGCCCCCACCACGCACACGCACAGGAACAGGTCCGTCATCCCAGCCCCAGCGCCAGATTGCGACCCACCAAGCCCCCCCTGCCCCAGGCCCAGCCCAGCCGTCGCACCCGAGACCGCCTTGGTAACCAGCCCCATCACCACCGACGCCAGCACCGGCAGCAGCGGCACCACGCTGCCGTACATGAACCACAGCAGCGGCGGCCGCCCCTTGTGGCTCGCGATCATCGAGACGATCACGCCCATCGCCAGCACCGGCCAGAGCATCGCCGCTGCCTCGCGGGCAAACACCGTCACCGCGATCCCCGCCCCGAGCATCAAAATCGCATACCCCGCGATCAACAGACTCGCCGTCATCTGCGAACTCAAACCACGGTCCAACTCCACCCAGCCGGGCTCCGCCGGCACCGGAGCCTTCACCTGCACGACCGCCGGTTGTGGTGCCGCCGGGGCGGGCGCGGGGCGACGAACCACCTTCCCAGCCGAGTGGGCCTTCTGGTACTGGGCGACATCCTTACTCAGCTTGTCCAGCGGCGAACCAGGGTTGGAATTGTCGGGACGGGGCGGACCGGCCATGCGACACCTCTTCTTGATACCGGGAATATGGCTCCACGATAGCCACGCTGGCGGCAAGAGGCAACAACGGGTCCGTGACAGAATCCGCGAGTTGCCGTTACAAGCCCCCTGCGGATGCCCCGAGTGTAACGAGAGGCGCAACAGGGGGTCGGCCCCGAACGCACGATAGGCTGGGAAGGGGGTGAAGCGTACAAGCCCCTGCGTAGCAATCTATGGCGGCGTACCAGGCGGACGGGCCTTCGGCAGGGCGGCAGCCCGTTCAGGATGCCGGAATCGATTCGCCCTTTCGGCCGACCCCTGTAACCAACGACAACCCGCGAATTCTGTCACGGACCCAAAGGGCGGCTCCCGCAAAAACCATCGCACAGCCAGGGGAAGGAAAAGGGGGCTACTTCGCGTCGGCGTCCGACTCGAGCGTTTCCTTCCATTCGGAGAGGTGCTCGAGAAACATAGCCGTGCCCCGGGCCACACAGGTGAGCGGGTCGTCCACGACCCGGCACTCCAGGCCCGTAGCCTGGCTCATCACCTTGTCCATGCCGCGTAGCAGCGACGTGCCGCCCGCCAGGTGAATGCCGTTGTCGACCAGGTCCGCCGACAATTCGGGCTCCGCGTGCTCCAGGACGCGTAGCACCGCCTCGATAATCGAGCCGATCGGCTCTTTGAGGGACTCGCGGATCTCTTCCGAGGTGATCACCGTCTTGCGGGGCAGGCCCGAAATCATGTCCCGACCGCGGACTTCCATCGTCTTTTCATCGCCCGTACTGGCCGCCGAGCCGATGTCGATCTTGATCCGTTCGGCGGTCTGCGGCCCGATCATCAGGTTGTACGTGCGGCGCATGTGGCTCACGACGGCCTCGTCCATGTCGTCGCCCGCCACGCGCAGCGACTCGCAGACCGCAATGTCGCCCAGGCTCAGAATGGCGATCTCGGTGGTGCCCCCGCCAATGTCAACAATCATACTCGCACTGGGCTCGCCGACCGGCAGTCCGGCTCCCAGGGCCGCCGCCTTGGGCTCTTCGAGCAGGTAAACGCGACGCGCCCCCGCCCGCTCGGCGGAGTTATAGACGGCCCGCTTCTCCACCGCCGTAATGCCGCTCGGCACACTGATGACCACCCGGGGACGGATAAAAGAAGAACCGTGAGTGGCCTTGGCCTTGCGGATGAAGTAGCCCAGCATCGCCTCGGTGATCTCGAAGTCGGCAATCACGCCGTCCTTCATGGGCCGGATCGCCGTGATCGAGCCGGGCGTCTTGCCCAGCATCTCCTTGGCCACGATGCCAACGGCGTTGCCGTTCTGCAGAACCTCGTTGGTCCCCTTGCGTACGGCTACGACGGACGGCTCGTTCAGGACAATCCCCACCCCACGCACACACACCAGCGTGTTGCACGTGCCCAGGTCAATGCCCATGTCGAGCCGGAACCAATTGGCAAAGTCATCAAACCACACGGAGGCTGCTCCTGAAGAATCAGATACAGAGCCGGCATTATCGAGCCGCCAGCGGCCCGAGGCAAGAGCGGAGGTGCAATACATCTGAAAGGTGAAACTTCGATCGTGCAACCGGCCCTTGGGGTTCCACCGATCAGCCGCCGGCCGGCGGCAACAGCGAGCCGAACAGCTGAATCGAGCGGGTGATCGCCAACAGGGCGGCAATCCACACAAACGCCGTCGCTGCGATGATCAGCAGCGTGTAGATGTCATTGCGGGCGGGGCCTTCCCCGCTGCCAGTCGTCATCTGCGCCATATGCATCACTCCGGGGGGAGAGCCGGGCCCCGGGGTTGCCCCAGGCCCGCTCCGCCACCACTGAATTTCAAATCGCCTGGAAACCTACTGCCGCTGCGACATCAGGCCCGCCTCGTCGATGACCATGTCCCCAACCTGGATATCGCCGAACTTCTTGTCCAGCGTCCCGGCCGCAACCTGCGCATCGACATCACGGATCAGCAACCGGCCGAGGCTCTTGTCGCCACGGAAGATCACGAAGGCCATATTCGGCTTCACGCCGTCGGTCGAGCCGACGCTCAGGCCGATGACGTTGCCTTCGATCTGCAGAACCTTGCCGCGGATCGGGGTGGCCGCCGGGGTGGACAGCGGCTGCGCGGCACCGGTCGAGGGCTGCACGCCGGCAACGTTGGTGCTCTGCGGACCCAGGGCCATCGTCTCCCGCAGCTTGGTGACCTGCTCCTGCAGGCCGTAGTTCCGCTGCTGCAGCGTGCGGGTCTGATTCTCCAGAACGTTCACGCTGGCGGTCAGCTCCTGCACCCGACCGTTCAGATCGATGTTGCGCCTCTCCAGATCCAGGGCCCGGGCCAACGCTTGCTGGTTCTGCTCCTGCCACTGCGAGGCCCGATCTTGCTCGGTCTTCAGGGCCGTGGTCAACTTGGAGATGGCGGCCTTGTCGCTGGAACTCTCGACCTTGAGACGCTCGATCTCGACCTGCTGGCTCGCCAGTTCCGCCGTGCGGGCCGTCAGATCCTTCTCCAGGTTGGCCTTCTGTTCGGTCAGGGTCTGCTGGACCTGGTTGAGCTGCTCGGCGCGGACATTGGCCTCGGCCGTATAGCTCGTGGCATTGGCCCACGCGGCAACGGCATCGGAGCGGTAGCCTTCGGACAGGGCCTTCCAGTTGCGGGTCTGTGCCACGATCGTAATGCTGGCGGTACTGAGGGCGATTGCCCCAATGACTAACAGCACGAGGAAAACTTTGGTCACCGTCGTCAAGGGGCGTCTCCTTGCACTACTGCGAGCCGCGAGCCGGGCGATCAGGCGGGTCGATCAGCCGGCACAGCCCGGTATTTCGCGGACCAGTCGTCTCTCTCGTTTGCCGCACCCACTGCGGCAGCACCCTGACACACGTCAGAGATTCCGACTGTCTATTACGGCAGTTTCCACGAATTTTAATGTCAACGCAAGTTCTTGCAAGGGCAGTCGTTTATTGTTCGCAGAGGGGAATCGTTGTATATTGTGCCTCGACATCGCCGGCGGCCTCGGCAGGCATGGGCCGTCCGGGCTTACGACAAGCACTCGCAAGATCCCGGCAGGAGGGCAGTAATGGCCATCACGGCAGCAGTTCACGCGATCGGTTGGCTCGTCGGCAGCGTTGTCCTGGCAGCGGCCCAGCCGGCCGCGGTCGCCGCTCAACCGGTTGCCGCTACCGTTTCCATCCCCCTGGTCAATCGGGCCCAACTGGAAACAGCCGGCCTGACCCTCTACTGGCAACGCGCCCTCGATCTGGGCAAGGGCGAACGCATCAGCCGCCTCAGCCGCATCGAAGAGAATCTCTACCTGATCACCAACCTCGACCGCGTACTCACCCTCGATGCCGCTACCGGCGTCTTCCGCTGGGACGCCACGATCGCCCAGCCGGACATCCGGCTGCAGGGCCCCACCCACGGCCCGGACGTGGTCTATTTCGCCAACATCCTGAGCATCCAGGCCTTTGACCGCATCAACGGCGAACGCACGATGAAGTGGAAGGAAGGCATCACGCCCGCCTCCCCCGTCGTCTCCGACGGCCAGAGCCTCTACTTCGGAACCACCGACGGACGCGTCGTGAACATGCGGCTACGCGACATGCTGATGACCTGGCAATTCGCCTCCGCCGGCATGGTTACCGCCAGGCCGATGCTCCTCGGACCCAACCTCTACGTCATCAGCCAGGCCGGCCACCTCTACGCCCTGACAAAGGCCGACAAAACCCGCCTCTGGGAGGCCCAGACCACCGGCCCCGTCCAATCGACCCCCGCCATCTACGGCAGCCACCTCTACGTCTCCAGCCTGGACCAGTCGATGTGGTGCTTCGACCTCGTCACAGGCCGGACCCTCTGGCGGACACGCCTGTCGGCCCCCTTGATGGAAGATCCAAAGGCGACAGCCAAACACGTATATCTGCCCGTCGCGAAGCATGGGTTGTACAGCTTCAACCCCGACAGCGGCAACATCGACTGGCACCGTGAAGACGGGCAAGGCTTCCTGGCCGAGCACCAGAACCAGGTCTGGTTGATCAGCGGCCGCGCCAGCCTGCTCGGCTGCGACAAGTCCAGCGGCGAGGTCCGCCGCGAAGTCCCCTGCAGTGCCGATCTCTGGGTCAGCAACCAGGACGACGATGCAATCTGGCTGGCGACGACCGAGGGTCAGGTCGTCTGCGTCCGGCCTCAGGGCGCGGGCTTCCTGCGGTACCGCTCCGCCCGCGAGGCCGCCGGACGCAACACCCCCCCCAGTACCCGCCCCGCCAGCCGCCCCGCTGACCAGGACTTCGTGCCCGAGCCTGCCACCAAGCCCCCCGTCGATCGCCTCCGCCGCAGCGACGCGATCCCCCCGGTAGGCGGCAACACCTCGGCCACGCAGCCCGCCCAGCCATAAGGCGCAAACGACATTCAGGAATTCCTGCCGACCTCCCCGGGCATCCGTATCCAGCGGGTCGCTGTACTCAGGGTCCGTGCCAGAACAACACCGCAGTTGCTGTGGCCGTTCGCCCCGAAGGGACGGCATGAATTTAGCCCAGGACTCTTTGGAGAAGGTCCTGGGACCCGGCTGAAGATAACCAGGAGCATGCGGAAGGATACGCAAATGACCCACGATCTGATCCCCGTCCGTCGCGCGGTACTCAGCGTCCACAACAAGCAGGGCATCGTCGAACTGGCCCGCGCCCTGCTCGGCTGGAACGTCGAGATCCTCTCCACCGGCGGCACCGCCAAACTGCTACGCGACAACCAGATCCCGGTAACGCCCATCGAGAAACTCACCGGCTTCGCCGAGATGCTCGACGGGCGGGTCAAGACCCTCCACCCGGCCGTCCACGGCGGCATCCTCGCCAATCGCGACATGCCCAGCCATATGGAGCAGCTGGACAAGGCCGGCATCGCCCCCATCGACCTCGTCGTGGTCAATCTCTACCCCTTCGAACAGGCCGTCAGCAAACCCGATTGCACCCTCCCCCAGGCCATCGAGGAGATCGACATCGGCGGGCCCTGCATGATCCGCGCCTCCGCCAAGAACCACCAGTACGTGATGGTCTGGTGCGAGCCGACCTACGACGCCCTCCTCGCCCACCTGAACGAGAACGACGGCGCCAGTCGCCTGCCCTTCCGGCGGCAATCGGCCGCACGGGTCTTCGCCCGCACCAGCTGCTACGATGCCCTCATCGCCCAGTACCTCTCCCGCTCGGCCGCCGCCGAACAGGACACCGCCCTGCCCGACCTGCTGCCCGTGCCCCTCCGCAAAAAGCACGACCTCCGCTACGGCGAGAACCCCCACCAGCGGGCCGCCCTCTACGAGCAGATCTCCGCCGGACCCGCCAGCAACGAGGCCAACCTGCTGCGGCAGGAGACCACCGGCGGCAAGAAAATGTCCTTCAACAACTACTACGACGCCAACGCCGCCCTCGAACTGATCAAGGACATCTCCTTCCACCGGCCCAACCAGACCGCCTGCGTCCTGGTCAAGCACAACAACCCCTGCGGCGTGGCCACTGCGGCGGATCCGCTGGAGGCCTACCAGCGGGCGTACCTGGCGGACCCGGCCGCGACGATGGGCGGCGTCCTGGCGATCAACAGGCCCGTCAACCGGACCCTGGCCGAGGGCGTGATGAACAGCCTCAACCGCTGGGGCCGCGAGGCCGGCGCCCACGCCTTCCTCCTGGAGGTCTGGCTGGCGCCCAGCTTCGAGGCCGACGCCCTGGACTACATCCGCCAAGCCAAGCCCTGGGGCGCCACCCTCCGCTGCATCGCTGCCGGACCGATGAACTACCCGCGCCTCGCCGATGAGCGGGACTTCCGCCCCATCACCGGCGGCATGCTCGTCCAGCAGCGCGACCTCACCGGACTCGACGAGGACGAGTGGATCACCGTCACCCACCGGGCCCCCGACGCCCAGGAACTCAGTGACGGACAACTCGCCTGGCTGGTCGCCAAGCACACCCGCTCCAACGCCATCGTCATCGTCCGCGACAGTCAGGTCCTCGCCGTCGGCGCAGGCCAGGCCAGCCGCGTGGCGGCCTGCAAACTCGCGGTGCATCTAGCCAAGGAAAACGGCCACGGGCCACACCTCGTCGGCGCCGTCGCCGCCAGCGACGGGTACTTCCCCTTCAAGGACGGCCCCGCGGCGCTGCTGGCAGCCGGCGTCACAACGATCATCCAGCCAGGCGGCTCCAAACGCGACGAGGAAACCATCCGCACCTGCGACGAAGCCGACGCCGTCATGATCCTGACGAGTTCGCGCCATTTCAAACATTGACGGCCGGGCGGCAGTCAACCGCACCCCCGCCGCCACTCCCCTGCCCTTGCGAATGTGGGGCCCAGACGATCGCGCAGCATGAAAGATCAGCGTCCCGGGCCCGGCAGCACAACCCGCCACGTTGACGTCTTTCACTTCCGATCCCCGACCGCTGACAACCGACTTCCCGGCAAATAAAAAAGCCGGGCCGGATGCTTGCGCATCCAGCCCGGCTTGGTTTTCTCAGTCAATCGGCCCGAAGGACTATTCCTTCTGGCCCTGCTCGCGGCCCTTGTTGGCGTTGCGAATGAAACCCGCCTCGTCGATCAGCTGGCCCAGCCGGCCCATGCCCGCGCCGGGACCACCTTCCAGACCGCCACGCAGCTCGCGCCGACGCTCCGGCTGATCCTGCTGCTGGCCCTGGCCTTCCTGGTCGCCGGCCCACTCCGCCCGCTTCTTCGACAGGCCGATCTTGCGCTCGGCCGGATCGACACGGAGGATCTTGACTTCCAGGTCTTCGCCGACCTTGACGATGTTGTGCGGATCTTCGACCTTCTCGTCCGCCAGTTCGCTGATGTGCAGCAGACCCTCCAGACCCGGCTCCAACTCCACAAACACGCCGAAGTTCGTGATCTTGGTGACCTTGCCCTGCACGATCTGGCCAGGCAAATACCGCTCCGGAATCGCCCGCAGCCACGGATCTTCGCTCAGCTGCTTCAGCCCCAGTGCGATCCGCTGCTTCTCCTCGTCGACCGCCAGGACCACGCAACGGACGTGGTCGCCCTTCTTCAGCAGCTCCGACGGGTGGCTCACCTTCTTCGTCCAACTCATGTCCGTCACATGCAGCAGGCCGTCGATGCCTTCCTCGATCTCGATGAACGCACCGTAGTTCGTCAGGTTGCGGACCGTACCCTCCACGATCGTGTTCGGCGGATACTTCTCGGCCACCTTCGTCCACGGGTTCTCCTCGGCCTGCTTCATGCCGAGGCTGATTTCCTTCTTGTCCTTGTTGACGTCCAGTACGACGATCTCGACCTGGTCATTGACCTTGACCATCTCGCTCGGGTGATTGACCCGGCGGGTCCAGGACATCTCGCTGATGTGTACCAGGCCCTCAACGCCCGGCTCGAGCTTCACGAAGATGCCGTAATTGACGACGTTGACCACCTCGCCCTTGATCCGCGAGGTGACCGGGTACTTCTCTTCGATCCGGCTCCACGGATCTTCGCTCTTCTGCTTGAGGCCCAGGGCAATCTTCTCTTTTTCCTTGTCGACGTTGAGGACGACGATCTCAATGTCCTGCTCAGGGCGGACCATCTCCGACGGATGGTTGATCCGATCCCAACTCATGTCCGTGATGTGCAGCAGACCGTCGATGCCGCCCAGGTCCACGAACACGCCGAAGTCCGCGATGTTCTTGACCACGCCCTTGCGACGCTGCCCGATCGCGATCTCGCTCAGCAGCGTCTGCTTGGCCGTCTCTCGCAGCTCTTCGAGCATCTTGCGACGGCTGATGACGATGTTGCGACGCTCCGGGTCGATCTTGAGGATCTTCGCCTCAATCTCCCGACCCATGTACTCGCCCGCATCGCCCGTGCGGCGGATGTCCACCTGGCTCGCCGGCAGGAAGACCGGCACACCGATATCGACTAGCAGGCCGCCCTTGATCTTGCGGGTGACCCGGCCGCGGACCACGTCGCCTTCCTTGGCAGATGTGAGGATGCGCTCCCAGGCGCGGGCGCGGTCGGCGCGGTTCTTGGAGAGCTTGATGATGCCGCCATCAGACTCCTGCTGGGGTTCGAGCCAGACTTCGACATCGTCGCCGACGTCCACGCTCGAGCGGTCGCTCCACTCGTTGAGCGGAACGATGCCTTCGCTCTTGAGGCCAACATCGACCACGGCGTTGTCGCCCTCGATGCGGACGATGCGGCCCGTAAGGATGGTGTTGGGTTGGAACGTCTCGAGGGTCCCTTCGACGATCTGCGCAAGCGTCTGATCGTCCATGACCTTGCCGTAGGCCTCTTCGAAGGCCTTATTCACGTCGGCGTCATCGATCGCGAGTTCTCTCAGAAGGTTTGGATCCGTCATGCTGAATCGTTCTCTCTACTCTGCTGTTTACGTAAAGAAGCAAACAAGTTGCCATCCGCCGGTCACAAAGCCCCGGCGGTACCCTGCCAGACCCGGAACACCCGGATCTGCCGAAACAGGACGCTAAGCGGGTAAGTATAGCAACACCTATTGTCGCTTGCCATACGGGAATTCCACACATCCGCTGCCTCGCCAACGCTCGTCCCTTTTGCCATAACATCATCCGCGGCACGCCCCTCTCCAGTACACGGGCGAAAGGCCACCCGAGATGCCCCATCGCCAGAGGGAATCTCCGCCCCCCTCTCTCTCCGCGTGTAAGTGTTTTCTGCCGCACGTGTTACATACGATACACGCCCGGACCAGCACGAACGATTTACACGGCGAATTGCTTTGAATCCCGATCGCAGGTAGTTAATAATATGGCGGTAGGGGCACAGGCATGCCAGAACCGTCGCGGACAGGAGCGATTTGCACCCCGCAGTCCTGACCGGGCCATCATCCTG
>JANYLN010000025.1 GCA_025357795.1 Planctomycetota bacterium | reverse complement strand
CGGACTTCCCAGGAAGTGGCGGCCAAGGCCGGGTTGTGCAGCAGGGCCAAGGCCAGGGCCTGTGGCAGGGTGATGACTCCGGAGGGCTCCTGGTCAAGCACGGCCGGCTGCGAGGAGGCGGCTGGCTGCAGACCGGGCCTGAAGGCAGGCAGATCCGCCCCGAGGGGGCGACGAGGCTGCCAGCCCTGGTCTTTGGGCATGGCGCATCCGGCGAGCATGGAGCCAATACAGAAAATGGGTGCAAGACGATAGCGCAGCATCAAGGGCCTCCGGGACAGGTCATAGCGCAACCACGAAAGGAACGAGGCGCAAGAGGAGGTCAGGGATCAACAGCGAAGGACAATGGTCTGGCAGGAGAAGAAAGCGGCATCGCCGGCAGGATCGTCCTGGGCTGGCGAGAATGGTACTTCGGGCGCGGATGGGGCGAGGCAGGCCGCTGGCATTGCCAGGCTAATGGGAACAAGAGAGGCGACAAGACGAGTGTGATCGGTTGTCGGTCGATGCAGGCGGATCGGCGACAGCGGGATGTCAATACACTGGTGATCGCCGGGCGCGGATGAGGCCGTCAGACAGGCCAAGTCGATATCCGTCGCACTGTCACAGGCATGGGACGGCAGGCAGCACTGTGCGTCGGCGGTCTTGAGCTGGACGTTACCCTCGGCGCCGAAGCAGAGCGTATTCCATGACGTCCCGCACAAGCCGCCAGCGGTGCTGGCGAACAGGGTGAACAGCAGGAGGATGTTTCGCAGGACCTTCATGGCACCCGATGTTCCCGTATGGCGGGCGACCGGATGTTCCGGCCGCGCACCATGGGTATATCGTACCAATTCAGCCCAGGCGGTCAAGATGGCGTCCCAGAGAAGTTCCGGAGAGGGTCAGTCGCTGGCGTGCCGGGCGCAGGTCACTTGCCCCCGTTGCCGGCCAGGAGAAGCAAATCGACGATGTCGATGGCGGCATCGTTGTTGAGGTCGGCGGGCGGGGTCGAAGCCGGCACCGATCGCGCAGCCGTCGGTCCGACGGGATACTGCCGCCTGCGTCCAAGAAAATAGGATCCCGTTCCGCCCCAGCCAGCGAACCGGGCAAGAGATTCCGACTAAAAGCATACACTGGGCCGGGGCCGGCTTCCAGAGCGATTTGGGGGACAGCGTGGCGCGGTCGGGGGCTTGTCCTTTACGCCCCGGATGGAACCATATACACTGCTGGCTCGGCAGCCGACGGACCCGCGCGGAAGTCCGGGACGGCTGCGTTGCACGACCCTTTCATCCAATGTCTCAGGAGGTGCATGCTATGCGAAGAGCCTTGGCAGGACTCATGCTGCTCGCGGCGATGGCTGCGACAGCCCACGCATGGGAACTGCAGGTCTGGAACGAGTTCTCCCGGTTCACGCCGGACGGGCAACTCATCAAGCAGGACTGGACGAGCCAGCCGCCCGAGCCACTGAACACGATCACGCGGCCCAACCGCATCCCGGCCCTGCGCAACGGGTACGTCTCGCTGGTGCTGCTGGTCAAGGACATCAAGGGCGGGCCGTACCGCCTGTCCGTCAGCCAGACGGAAGGGCCTCCGGTCCAGCTGGACCTGTACCGGGCGTGGTATCACCTGTCGCCGAAGGCGCCGGCGACGCAGCCCGGCGAGAAGCCCAAGCTCTGGCTGCCGGCCGTGCCGGACGCGCTCGTGCCGATCGGCAGCAGCGTGGAGCTGACCCTGCCCACGGCGGACAACCGCGTGCCGGACCAGAAGGCCCAGATGTTCTGGCTGGATGTCTTTGTGCCCAAGGATGCCCCGCCCGACCAACAGGTGACGCTCAAGTTCACGCTGAACACGGCGGGTTTCAACACGGAAGCCTACGCGGTGATGGACACGCAGCGGCTGGCGTATCCGGACGAGGACCCCATCACGGCCGATCACAACAGCTATGGCATAGGCTTCTTGTCGGGGCAGTACCCGCAGCTGCGGGCGAAGGTCGGCGAGAAGTTCAACACGAGCGACGAAGCCTTCCAACTGATGCACGAGTACTACAAGATCCACTACGAGAACCGCGGGACGTTCCACAACCTTGGATACGGCCACAGCGGCGCGGTGACAGAGCAGTACGTCCCGGTGCTGGGCGGCTACGGCGAGACGCGCGGGCCGGTCGACTGGACGCTCTTTGAGAAACACTTCGGCCCGCTGCTGGACGGCTCGGCATTCAAGGACACGCGCCGCGGCCCCAAGCCGATCGATTACCTCTACCTGACGATCAACCCGGAATGGCCCGCCCGGTATGTACTGTTAGGCAGCCAGGGCTACGAGACGGAATTCGTCAACGCCGTCCGCCAGATGATCCAGCACTTCGAGAAGAAAGGCTGGACGAAGACGAAGTTCGAGATGTTCTTCAACCACAAGAAGCGGTACAAGGGGTTCGACTGGGACGGCGACGAGACCCGCTGGCCCAAGGACGACGTCTACTTCAAGCTCTACAAGCGGCTACTGGCGCAGGCGACGCCGCGGGGCACGGCGGTGCAGATGATCATCCGCCACGACGCCTCGTGGCGGATGCACGAGCAGTTCCAGAGCCTCAACGGCATCGTGGACCTGTGGGTCTGCAGCGGGGGGATCCTGTCGTGGTTCCCGTGGGCGCCGGCGATGCTGCACGAGCGCGGCAACCTGGTGTGGTTCTACGGCGGCACGCCGGAGGCATGGGAGCCGATCATCAGCATTATCGAGTATCCGCTGCAGGCGTGGAAGTGGGAGGTCGACGGCTACTGCCGCTGGCTGACCAACAGCCCGGGCGAGGACCCGTGGTTCAACTTCAACGGCGGCGGCGAGGCGCTGGTCTATTCCGGCGAGCGGTTCGGGATGGAAAAGCCGATCCCGTGCATCCGGCTGAAGCTGGAACGGAACATCATCCAGGACGTCGCGATCCTGAAGATGGCCGATGCGAAGATCAAGGACGCGGTCGCCAAGGGCCAGATGTCCCCGCCGGACAAGTCCGGCGCGGAGGAGTGGTGGAACGCCACGCCCCAGGCGCTTCACACGCCGGCGGCATACTGGAACAACGCCTTCTTCGAGGGGGCGAGCCGGCCGAGCGTCGTGCAGCGAGAGAAGCTCGATCCGAACTGGTGGCTGGGCGTGCGCAATGCCGGGATCGAAGGCGCGGCGAGGACGTACGAGACAGACGAGGAGATCGAGAGGCAGGCCCACAGCCCGGGCGGCGCGGAGGCCCCCGCAACGCAGCCTCAGGAGGGTTCCCATGCAAAGTAAGCGAACGAAGGTTCTGTGGCTCTTGTTTTCAATGTTGTTGATGGGTTCGATGGGCACGGGCTGGCTGCTGGCCGGGCACCTGACGGCCGGGTACACAAACGCCCCGTCCAGCGCCCCCGGCACGCTGCCGGCGGCGGATCGCCTGCCGCCGCCGTGGCAGGTTGCCCCGGCTGCTGCCCCGGTGGGTGCCAGGCCGGTCTACCGGAGCCTGCACGAGATCGCTCGCACGGTGACCTGCATGGTCGACGGCGAGATGGTCAAGGAGGTCCTGACGGAGCGGGCCCAGGAGAAGGTGTTCCAGGTCGACCCGAAGGACAAGTGGGCGGCCGGGGACAACTGGGACTACAACCACGAGCCGTTCGTCCGGATCAAGCAGGCGCTGGAGCGG
Source organism: Planctomycetota bacterium (assembly GCA_025357795.1). Lineage (GTDB taxonomy): Bacteria > Planctomycetota > Phycisphaerae > UBA1845 > JANYLN01 > JANYLN01. The sequence goes on along the minus strand of JANYLN010000025.1, from coordinate 6,859 downwards.
GCGGGCTACCTGGCGGCGGGCCAGGTCACCTGCAACCTGTACATGCCGGCGGCGGCCAATCCGAAGCAGTGGTACCTGGTGATGAACACGGTCTACGGCGGCAAGCAGATGATGAACAGCGTCTCGCCCGACGGCATTTCGGGGGCGCCGGACCCGGAGTTGGTGCAGGTGTTCATGACGGGAGCGCGCCTGGAGGTCAGCAAGGACAAGGGCCAGTACTCGGTGCTCACGCCGGTGTACGACAGCCTGGGCCAGATTACCGCGGTAGTGGAGGTGTTCACGCGGGACGAGGGGTTCGTGCAGGTACGGAAGTAGATAAGCCGGGTGCGGTGAATGACAAAAAGGGTGGCGATCCTCGGATCGCCACCCTTTTTCATTTTGCAGCCACAAAGACACGGCGCCGGGCGGCCGCCACGACAGCATCCGGCGATCTTCCGCTGCCTTACGCTTGCGGCGACTTCTTCATCTTCGGCCAGGCCTTCAGTTCATCCCAGCCGAAGGCGGAGTAGCCCGGGCACCAGTTCTTCGGGTCGGCGAGTTTGAACAGCAGCATCGCGGCGTAGGCGTTGGTCCGCATGTTGGTGTAGTCGGCCTGTTCGCCGCCCCAGTACCCCTTGGACGGCTCGTCCTCGCCCTTGATGGCGCCGTAGTCCTCGCTCTTGCGGTCGGTGATCCGCAGCTTCAGCAGGCCGGCATCAAGGTTGTCGAGCACCCACTGCAGGTAATCCTTGCGGCCGGTCTGGCGGTACAGGTCGAGCATGAAGTTGCCCATGCTGACGAAGCCGGAGAAGGTCGGCAGCGGCGTCTTTTTGGTCATCGTCCAGGCGGCGTACGTTTCGAGCTGGGCGAGGATGGCCTGCTGCCGGGTGGCCTTGTAAGCACACAGCAGCGTCACGCCGGCGCCATCGTCGTTGAGGGTGAGGTGGGCCTCGCCGCCCCGGCCGCCGTGGTGGGCCATCTCGCTCTTGACCGCGTCGGCGGAGCGGACCAGCGGGTTGGCGTACATGCCGCCCTCGGGGCTGAAGAACTCGCTCATCGCGCGTTGGATGATCGGTTTGAAACCCTTGTTGAGGATCCGTGTGCCGCCCATCGCCTGCCAGAGCCGGTACAAGAGCTTGCCGTTGCCGATCTGGTAGGAGCCGACCATGTCCTTCTGCTCGCCGGAAGGCAGCCGGACGTCGCCGACGGGCCAGCCCTGCTTGTTCACGCCGTGGCGGAGGTACCAATCGAAGTAGACATCGGCTCGCCAGAGCCACTCGTCATCGCCGGTGACCTTGTAGAGATAGCAGAAGGTCTCGGCCACCTCGGAGGTATCGCGGACGTAGACGTGGTCGGAGAAGGGGATCTCCTCCCAGATGATGCCGTCGTGCAGGGGGTTGTTGGAGGCGGTCTGCTGCATGCCGCGGAGGTAATCGGCGGCGAGCTGGGCGGCCTGGCGGTAGACGGGGTTCTTCGTCGACTGGTAGGCGGTCAAGAGGACCATGATGCCGCGGGCCTGGGTCCAGCCGATGCCCAGGACCTTCTGGCCGGTGCTCCGCTTGCGGGTGTAGATGAATCGCCCGCGGTTGGCATCCCAGGTGGACTTGTCGAGTTTCACCTGCGTGCGGACCATCCAGTCAGCGATGTCCAGGGCCTGCTTGTGGAGCTGGTCCTTCATCCCGGTCGGCAACTTCGGCAGTTTGTCCATCCGTCCGCTCTCCGCAAGATATTGTGATTGACCGCGCCATATGCACCCAGCGACGCACGGCTGGATCAAACCCGCCGCGCGTCGAGAGACAACTTACCGCAAAGCCGGCAGGCCCGCCAACCGACGCAGGCCGGACCCCGGCGTCATCCCGTTTCCGGCACCTCTTGCCCCTCAACCCCGGTCGTTTTCACACCCAGTCGCGGTCGCGCAGGGCGATCAGGAGTTCCTGGCAGGAGACCACATGGGCGGCGAGGCGCAGGTCGCCCTTGGTCTCGTCCTGAACGGCGAGCACGCGGTCGAAGGCGTTGGTCAGCCGCTGCTCGATGGTGTCGTAGGTTTCGGTGATGGGGGTGATCGCGCCGCTCTTGCCCTGCTGCCACTCCACGTACGAGGCGATCACGCCGCCGGCGTTGGCGAGGATGTCCGGGACGATCCGCTTGCCCTTGCCGCGCAGGATGGAGTCGGCCTGGCGATCGACGGGGGCGTTGGCGCCTTCGACAATCAGCGACGCCTGGATGGTCTCGACGTTGGCGTGGGTGATCGCGTCGCCGGCCGCGGCGGGGATCAGCACGTCCACCGGCATCGCCAGCAGGTCGGCATTGGTGATCACCTGTTTGGTGAAGCCCGCCACGCCGCCACCGTTGTGGTTGGAATAGTCGCGGAGCTTGTCGATATCGAGGCCCTTGGGGTCGTACGCCCCACCGGTGAGGTCCGACACCGCCACGACCTTGGCCCCCATCTGCGCCAGGAAGACGGCGGTGTGGCTGCCGACGTTGCCGAAGCCCTGGACCGCGCAGGTCATCTTGTTGATAGGTTTCTGCAACAGCCGCTCGACCGCCAGGCGGGTCACGTGGGCGACGCCCCGACCGGTCGCCTCCTTGCGGCCCGGCAGGCCGCCCACGCCCACGGGCTTGCCGGTGACGGTCTCGGGCTTGTGGGTCTCTCCGAAGATGACGGCCATCTCCACCGGGCCGGTCCCCATGTCGGGGGCGGGGACGTACGCCCCGACGTCGAGTTCCTCGCGCATGATGTGCACGTACTCTTTGACGATGGCGGTCTTGATGAACCGGCTGATCTTGTGCGGGTCGAGGCGGATGCCGCTCTTGCCCCCGCCGAAGGGGACGCCGGACAGGGCGCACTTGTAGGTCATCAGTTCGGCCAGCACGCCGGTCTCCTCCAGCGTGACGTCGGGCCACATGCGGATGCCGCCCTTGGCCGGTCCGCGGACCGTGCAGTGATAGACGATAAACGTCTCCGCGGAGATGACTTCGTCGGACGAGATCTTCAGCCGCAGATTCATGATGACCTGCTTTTCCTTGCTGTCCAGGATGGCCTTGGCCTGCGGCGGCATGGCCAGAATTGCTGATACCCGCTCCAGATCGACGACTGCCATTGCCCGTGCTCTCCTTGCATATGCCCTATGCGAGACTCTCACCCGTCGACTCGACTCGGCCAGCGCAAAATGAACCAGGATTATGCATCTCGCACCTAATATTAGCAATACCTCCGGACGGTCATTAGACATGACTTACGTGGCGTCCAATGCTGGTAACGAAGGGCTTTAGGATGGGGGACAGTGGGACAGCCGATGTGGCAGGTTGGCAGGACAGGGGAAGCGGGCGAGAATTCGGGAAAAAAGCAACGGGGCGGCTGGTGCACGGCCAGCCGACCCGTCGCATTGACAGCCACTTACAGGCCGACGAACTGCGACGTCCCTGCGACCCATCGTGCAGATAGGGCACATGTGCCCACTCGCGGCACCGGTATGGCTGGGCACATTTCACCACCTCCTGGCGCGGAGGGGTCCGGCAGGACCGATGCCCGCGCGAAAAGAAAGCCCGCGGGGATGTTCCCACGGGCTTTCCTGGTTGCTTGCTTGTGGCCGCTGCTGGCTAGAACATCACCTTGTCGACCTGCTTGGACAGATCCTTCGGGAGGCCGGGGGTGTTGTTAAAGTTCATTACCTCGATGGTCACCGGGCCGTCGTACTTGGTGGCCTTGAGGGCCTTCTTCACGGCCGGCCAGTTCACGTCGCCCTCGCCCAGCGGGATTTCGAAGTTCGTGGGGAAGGTGTGCTGGTAGATCACCTTCTTGCCGCCGACCTCGACCTCCAGGAATCGCTTGTAGTCCTTCAAGTGGACTCGCTTGATCCGTTTGCCGAGGATGCGGATCCAGTCCTGGGGCACGCCGAAGACCACGGGGTTGCCGACGTCGAAGTACGCACCGACCCACCGGCTGCCGATCTCGTCGATGAACCGAGCCATCTCCAGCGGCGAATAGAGGAAGCCGTTCCAGACGTTCTCCACGCCGATGGTGACCTTGTTCTTCTCGGCGACCTTGGCGAGCTTCTTGAGTTGGTCCCGGCTGGTCTTGTAGGCGAAGTCGTACGGGATCTCGGGGCTGTCCGGCAGGAAACCGGCCCGCACCAGCGCCGGCACGATCAGCACGGCACCGGCCTTGAGCCAGCCGGCCCGCTCGATCATCGCGACGGAGAAGTCATAGGCCTTCTTGCGGATCGAGGCCTTTTCGCTGGTCAGCGGCCAGGCCCAGTACTGCCCGGTGGCGACGCTGACAATGTCGATGCCGATCCGCCTGGCCTCTTTGCGCCACGCCTCGCAGGTCGCCTGTTTGGTCTTTCCGTTGAAGACGCCCTTCTCGCCGATGCACAGCTCGATGCCGTCAAAACCGGCATCCTTCGCCTGCCGCATCGCGTCGACCGGGTCGATCTCGTTGGCCACGCCGCCTTGAAACGCCCAACTATTGATGGATTTGATCATTGTCGCTCTCCTGCTACGGTTTCACAAGTTCCGGAAGTACCCTGTCGCGCTCCCTGGCGGCGGATGCCCCGCGCCGGCCATCCGCCCGAGCACGTTCCCTGTCTAAAGCAATGGGCGCGATCAGTGTAGCCGGACCGCCAGCGGCTCGCAATGCTCCCGAGGGAGCCCCCCTGCCCTAGCCGAGGCCGTCCGCGATCCTGTTTGCCGCCTCGCCCATCCGCACCGCCTCGACCGTGTCCTCCAGCGTCACGAGCGTGGGCTTGCCGGTTTGGATGGAGGCAGCGAAGTCCTGCATCACCCCGCGGATCAGAGAGCCGTAGACGTCCATCTTCGGCGTGCGGATTGCGTAGTCCAACTGGACCTCGGCGGTGACGGTGTGGTCCTGGCCGTGCGAGCGGAACCGCTGGTCGGGTCCGGCGTATTGTTTGAGGGTTGTAAGGGTCCCCTCGGGCACGGCGGCGGCGAGCAGGTCCTTCTGCGGATCGTCCAGCATGCCGTGCACGTGCAGTTCCAGCGGGATCCAACCTCCTACCACGACGTCGCCGCGTTCGAAGAGGATCATGTGGCGCTGGCGGTCCAGGCGGATCGGCTGGTCGAAGCCGTGGTAGTGCGTGACCAGCATGTCCTCGAACTCCATGACGCAGAATGCCCGGTCCTGCTGGCGGGTACCAGGCCGGGTCAGGTACTCCGCCCAGCGGACCCGCCCCTTGCCGAACCACTGGCGGTACAGGTCGAAAAAGTGCACGCCGTGTTCGACGAAGATGCCCGCGCTTAAGGACCGGTCCCAGAACCAGTGCGTCCCCGGCAGGACCTCGTCCTGGGCGTAGTTTTCGAAGTAGGCCCGCAGTGGCTGGCCCAGCGTTCCCTCGCGGATGATTCGCTGGACCATCGCGACGATGGGGCTGTGGCGGAGGATGAAATTGACTGTGACCTTCCTGCCGGTCCTCTTGCTGGTCTGGGCGACCTGGTCGGCCTCGCGGCCGGTAACAGCCAACGGTTTTTCGGCCAGGACGTGCTTGCCGGCCTGCAGGGCCTGGATGGTGAATGGTCCGTGCGTGGAGGGCGGCGTGGCGATGTGGACGATGTCGACGTCCTTGTGATTCAGCACGTCCTGCAGGCTGGCCAGCGGGGTGACGCCGAACTCCTCGGCGGTCGCCCTGGCCAGCGCCGCATCGGTATCGGCCACGGCGACCAGCCGGATGTTCTGCATCGCCTGGTAGTGCGACAAGCAGAACCGCCCGAACTTCCCGCAGCCCACCAGCGCGTAGCCCAGTGCTCCATCGGCCATTGCAGCGTCCTCCTTTTGTGCGGAACGGCTCATCGACGAGTCTTAGCCAATTACTGGCACGCCGGAGGCGACAGTCAAACGGAGGCGGCGCCCCGGGGGGGGGCAGGCGAGCGGTTGTGCGGCCCGGCAGGGCCACGCATAATGAGGCACCAAGGGATACAGCCCGGAAAGAGTGTCATGAACCAGCAGCGCGAAGACGACAGGGACGCCGAGCCGCCGGCCATCTACCGCTTCAACCCGGCCGCGCGATACAAGAGCAGCACGCAGCCTTGTCCGCACTGCGGCGAGTTGATCGCGGCCGACGCCCAGCGCTGCTCGCACTGCGATCACGCCTTCGTCCGGCGAGGCCGGGAAAGCTCGTCCCGGCGAATGCCCTTGTGGGTGATCATCGGTGCGCTGCTGGCCCTGCTGGCGGTGCTGTCGTGGACGTTGATCTGACGCCGCGGCCTACTGCTTCTCAATGTCCAGCCGCACGTTCGTGCCGTTGGAGATCACGCGGGTTGACCAGCCGGCGGTCTTGATGACAGGAATGCCAACCAAGTGATGTCCCCAATGCCATCCCCGCCGCTGGGGGAGATCAGGGAGTAGATCTGGCTGGATAGACTTCTTGCGCCTGCTGGCAATGGCACCGGTCCCACGTTCATGGGAAACCGAAGCTAAGTCTCCTGAGCCCCCCGCCTCAAGTTCGCCATGAAGCGATCAGCGATGGATCTGGGTGGGCCATATGAGCGAACGGACCATCCCGACTCCAGCGATCCGACCGGCCGAAATGCACTCAATCGGACCGCTAAGCGCAACAGGTTGAGTCCGAACTTCCTAAGGCTCACAGTCTGGCTTCCGAAGCGGTAGACAATCGTTTCTGGCTCCATGCAGTCGAAATACACCTTGTGCAGGGTGTCCTCCATGATATACCGCCTCAGGTCGTCCTCCGTAAACTTCTTTCCAGTCCACAAGCGCACCTCATCCTGACCGGAGAGGAAGACCCCAGCACGTATGAAGCCAGCCAGTTCATGAATCCCTCGAACAGCGTGCCCGTCGAGTCGCCACCCGCTAAAGAGACGATTTCCTACGACTATGCATGTGATCAGCTGCGTATCCTCTCCGATG
>JANYLN010000218.1 GCA_025357795.1 Planctomycetota bacterium | reverse complement strand
GCCGGCGGCGCGGCGCATCTTGCCGGTGTTGCTGCGGCACATACGTTGCTTCCGGTACTTGGAGTACCTATGGAAAGCGTTTTGAATGGACTTGATTCCCTTCTTTCTACAGTACAAATGCCGGGCGGAATACCCGTGGGTACGCTTGCTATCGGCAAAGCCGGAGCAAAAAATGCTGCATTACTTGCTGCGGCTATTCTTGCGAATTCCCGTCCGGAACTTCGCGTAAAACTTCGTCAGTTCAGAGAAGACCAAACAGCGCAGATAGCAAAACAGGAATTGCCCCAATAAATGAAAGTCACGTTACTTTCCGAACCGCAGCACGGAGCCATCTTAACAGAATTTTTCTCCGCACATCCTACTCTTGAACTTGTCACATCAGGAGCGGATGTCGTTATCGATTGCTTATTTTTCGATCTCGAAGAAAAATATACGAGTCTTCATTCATTCGAATCGAAAGACGCAATATTGATTTCGAATTCGTTAACTGCTCCGGCGACTGCAATTGCCCGACATACTACAGGCTATAAGAGAATTATCGTGAAAACCCGCCGTCCACGGCATAGGGTATTCTGAAACACACAGAGAAAAAGGGGGCATTGTCATGGAAGAGGCGTTGCTGGCGGGTCTGACCCTGCACGTAGCGGATCTGGCGCGATCGCTGGAGTTCTACAAACGCTTGCCTGGCGCGAAAGTCGTGGTGCATCGGCCCGACGAGTTCGCCATGCTGCGGATTGGTAACGGACGGCTGGGTCTGCTACAGGCGAAGCTGCCGACGGGCTTTCACATCGAGTTCGAGACACCCAACCTGAACAGCCTCTACGAGGAGCTGCGGATGGCTGGCATCGAGCCGGAGTCGCCGCCGCAGGAGAAGGAGTGGGGCGAGATGGACTTCCGCGTTGTCGATCCGGACGGCAATATCGTCGAGTTCGGGACGATGCGCGAGACGATCCGGACCGGACCACACCGCTGACATCCTGCCTCCTGCCGGCACGGATATCCGCGCCCCGTTTGATCGTGGTACGCCGATCGGACTGGGCGTTCGCTTCTGCGCGCCCGGCATGGCTGTGACGTTTGCGAACCCGCGTGTTGCTCGTTGACAGCGCGCCCGGCAAACACGATGCTATCCAGGAGCAGAATGACCCGGATTCACCCAAGTATGGAAGCGAGCCATGAAAGTAGAAATGTTCGTGTTGTGCGATGCGGCGACGGAATGCGTGGGCAAGCTTAATATCCTGGGGACGTTTGACTCGATCCACGCCCGCGGCGTGCCGGCGATCCACCCGATGTGCGCGGTGGCGATCCGGCTGCGGTTCGACTGGAGCGAGCGGGGCGACCACAAGATTCGGGTGAACATGATCGACGCGGATGGCCGGCTGGTGATCCCGTCGCTGGATGCGGGGTTGCAGGTGCGGCTGATCGAGGGGATGTCCAGCTGCGCGATCAACCTGGTGCTGAACCTGCAGAGTTTGAAGTTCGAGCGGCTTGGGGAGCACTCGATCGACCTGCTGGTGGATGGGCTGCAGGTGGCGTCGGCGCCGTTGTTTGTGCGACAGATGCCGGCGCAGGGGACGGCGGAGAAGGTGACGGGGTGACACGGGGAAGCGGGCAGGTCCGTACATGCGCGTACCTCGGTTCTTCGCGGAGAGAATGTATGTGCAGTGCAGGCAAGCGACGAATCCTCCTGGCGATGTGCGGGGTGTCGGCGATGCTGGGGTTGGGTTGCCTGGACCGCCAGGCGCGGCTGGGGCGGGCTGGATCGGGTTCGGGACCGGCGAGCCAGCCGGCCAGCGTGGATTGGCAAGGACCCATCGAGGTTCGCGGCGTGGAGCGGACGTACCTGCTGCACCTGCCGGCGTCGTACGACAGTCGCAAGACCATGCCGCTGGTGCTGGTGTTCCACGGCGGGCGCGGCACGGGCAAGCGGGTTGCGCAGTTGAGCGGTTTCAACCAACTGGCGGACGAGAAGGGGTTTATCGTTGCGTATCCCGATGGGCTGGATGGACATTGGAACGACGGGCGGCCCCGGACCGAGGAGGCCGCCCCAGACGATGTAAGGTTTGTCTCGACGCTGATCGATCGGCTGAGCACGATGTTCTCGATCGATCGCAAGCGGGTCTACGCGACGGGCATTTCCAACGGCGCGATCTTCGTGCAGCGGCTGGGGTGCGAGTTGCCGGAGAAGATCGCGGCAATCGCACCGGTCGCGGGGACGCTGGCCCGGGATCTGGCGGGTAAGGCCAATCCGACCGAACCGGTGTCGGTGTTGATGATCCATGGCACAGCGGACGAGTTCGTGCCGTACGGCGGGGGCGAGGTGCGGGGCGACCTTCACGGGCAGGTGTTGTCGGTGAGGGAGACGGTGGCGATGTGGCTGGAGGTGGACGGCTGCAGCGACAAGGGCCACCGTGTGACGACGCTGGAGAGCCGATCGCAAGACGGGACGCAGGTGGAGTGCGAGACGTGGATCGGCAAGGAGGGGAAGGCCGTCACGCTCTACCGCGTTCAGGGCGGCGGACACACGTGGCCCGGGGCGCCACTGCCTGGCAGGATAGGACGAATTGTCGGGGTCACTAGCCAGGACTTCCGTGCCACGCGGACGATCTGGGAATTCTTCGAACTGCACCCGAAGCTGTAGTCCCGTGTCAGGAGAGGAACAGGCGATGCCATTCGTGAGACTGGACGACCCATCGGAACAGGTGCTGCCGGCGGGGGCATGAGGCGGCGGCGCGAGCGGGCGGGTGAGTCCGCCTGAAAGGCAAGACGATGCAGGGCGTGGTATCGCTGCTGGACGAGGCGCACCAGGAGAAGATCGAGCGGGTGCAGGTGCAGCTCGAGGAGGCGACCGGTGTGCACGGGCTGTGCGTCACGCCGATCCCGCACATCTCGTACCACGTGGCGGAGGAGTACGAGCCGGAGATGCTGGCGGCGACGCTGCTGAGCTTCGCGGGCTCGAACGCGGGGTTTCGCGTGCGGACCAGCGGGCTGGGGGTGTTCACGGGGGCGCACACGATCGTCTACCTCCCGGTGGTGCGCAGTACGATCCTGACGGCCATGCACCATGTACTGTGGCGCCAACTGAGCCGGGTCAGCCTGAACGCCTCGCCGCACTACCACCCGGACAACTGGCTGCCGCACATCACGCTCATCGACAACCCGGCGCTGGCCGAGGCGCTACCGGAGGTGATGGGCTTGCTGCGGGGGGTGGACTTCCGCTGGGAGATCGAGATCACGAACGTGGCGCTACTGTATGGGGAGGGCGAGGCGCTGGGCGTTCGCTTCCGGCATCCGCTGCTGCCGGGGCCGGAAGTGCCGGTGTGAGGCGGCGGCGGCCAGGGCGCTGCGGTCGCCATCCACACGAACCAACGAAATTCTTATTGACGCTCGGGCAGGGCTGCCGTCAGCATCCGGAACGGGTTGGTCGGGATATTGGTGTCGCCGAGGCGGGGATTACAGGACCGGCCTTTGTCGGGTATACGGATGGCGTCTTGTTTCGGCCGGGGGTGGCTGGAGCCGCGCGTGTTCTGGGGCCGGGGGACTGCACGGGGCCGTCGAGGCGTTGGAGCAGGCATGCGACCCGACCGAGTGGTCGCACGGGGGCAGCGCGGTTGGCGGGGAGCGGCCGGCAGTGGGGGTGTTTGAGGGCGGGTCGTTGGCGGCGCTGGCTGGGTATGAACTGTGGGGCGAGCAGATCGCGTATCAAGAGCTAGGGAGTTGCGAGGGCATACTCCCCACATCTTGTGACTGTGTTTTCCGGAACGTGGTGCGATTCGCGGATTCATCATTCCTCCGCAAAACTGCGTGTGTTACGGCTCATAAATCTCGCTGGGGATTACCGATAAGGAGGAAGCACAGGCGACCTCGCAAGCGGGCAGGGCATGTCTGGATGTGCGGGGATGGCAGATCGGGCGATCGGACGGAGGCCTTTCGATGGCAAAGCAGGTATTCGTGTTGACGGGACTGCTGGTGGTGTTGATGGCTGCCGGCCGGGCTGGCATGTACGCCGGCTCCTCGTTTGATGGCCCGATCATTCCGATGCCCCTGGCCGAGGCGAGCGGTCCACACCCGGACCTGGTGAGCAAGACGCAGACCCCGGCGGCTGATTCGAGCAAGGCCAGCACCGCGGCGACGGCGACGGGCGAGAGGGTCAGCACCCTGGTCATGCCGGGGACGGCCTTTCGGGTGGTGCACCTCTTCCAGTATGACAGCAACTCCGCGCGGCCCGAGGCGATCCGGGCGACCGACAAGCCGCTGTCGGTGATCGTCTGGAAGGCGCTGGACGTGGGCGCGAAGGTGAACGTGCGGGACCTGCGCGAGCGGATCTCGGAGACCTCGGCGTCGCCCTCGATGACAGGCAAGGCCGTCTACGTGCTGCTATCGGATTACCGCCTGCAGAAATTGGCGTTGTCCAATCCGGATATCGAACACGTGCTCGATCTGCTCAGGGCGGGCGACGGCGAGGCCCTGGCCAGCGATGCGGTCTGGAAGGCGAAGGTCTCCAAGGAACTCAAAGAGGTCGAGTGGCTGGACGACGGCTCGCACAAGAGCAAGAAGAATAAGGATAAGAAGGCGGGCAAGGACAAGGCCGGAAAGGCCGGAAAGCTCGCCAAGAATGACAAGGCCGAGAAGGCCAAACCCTCCAAGGCCACCAAGAGCACAACCGCCTCCGTCCGCGGAAAGAAGGCGTCGCGGGCGTGATGGTCATCGAGGCGCTCCAGAGCATCCGACGGTGAAGTACAAGACTCTGCTTCGCGTGCGGCTGAATCTGCTGGGCGTCTATTGTGTTGGGTAGGGGCTCGTTGATCGGGCGATTCCCGGGGGATCGCCCGCATTGTCCGGAATACGGCTATGAGTTTTCGCATCTGCAGGCGGATCGCTACCTGGAGTGCGAGATACTTGTCAGCCGCCCGCCGATGCAACCGTAGCCTGCCCAACGGCGCCGGATGCGGGATGCGGGCAGGGCGGGTATCGCTTTTGCCCACTGCCGCTTCGCGGTAGAATCCAACCTTTGCCGCACCATTCCCGGAACGCGAAAGGAGTCGTCATGTTTCGAGCCGGTCGTCTGCTTGTCGTCTCGGTGATCCTGTTTGTGGGCGTGCTGTCGATTGCGTCGGCGCGGGCGGAGGTCAGCTTGCCGCGGATCCTCGACAGCAACATGGTTCTGCAGCGCGACATGGCGCTGCCGGTCTGGGGCTGGGCCAATCCCGGCGAGCAGGTCAGCGTCTCGATTGGCGGGCAGAAGGTCAGCACCAAGGCGGACGCGACCGGGCGCTGGCAGGTCAAGCTTCCGCCGCTGGCGGTCAGCGCCAAGCCGCTGGAGATGACGATCGCGGGCAAGAACACGATCACGCTGAGCAACATCCTGGTGGGCGAGGTGTGGGTCTGCTCGGGCCAGTCGAACATGCAGTTGCCGGTCAAGGGGGCGGTCGATGGCGAGAAGGAGGTCGCCGCGGCCGATCAGCCGACGATCCGGCTGTTCGAAGCCCCGCGTGTCGTTTCGCCGCTGCCGAGCAGCGACATCGACGCTCGCTGGCAGGTGTGCTCACCGGAGACGGTGAAGAACTTCAGCGCGGTGGGGTATTTCTTCGGGCTGAACCTGCTGAAGAAGCTCAACGTGCCGGTGGGCCTGATCAGCACGAACTGGGGCGGCACGCGGATCGAGCCGTGGACGCCGGCTGGGGCGTTCGCGGAGATCCCCGCGCTCAAGGACATTGCCGCGCAGGTGGCCTCGCAGGACGAGCAGTATAGCAAGGATCTGCAGCCGCTGGTGCCGGCGGTGGAGGCCTGGACCAAGGCCGCCCGCGCCGCCCAGGCCAAGGGCCAGCCGGTGCCGCCGCTGCCGGCGTTGCCGAGCAGCCGGCTGAGCCAGAACAGCCAGCCGACGACGCTATACAACGGTATGGTTGCGGGGCTGGTGCCGTTCGGCATTCGCGGGGCGATCTGGTACCAAGGCGAGGCCAACGTTACCGAGGGCATGCTGTATTACGAAAAAATGAAGGCCCTCATCGGCGGCTGGCGGACGGTGTGGGGCCAGGGTGAGTTCCCGTTCTACTACGTGCAGTTGGCGCCGTACCGCTATGGGAGCGAAGCGGAGAAGCTGGCGGAGCTGTGGGAGGCGCAGGTGGCGGCGCTGTCGATCCCGAAGACGGGGATGGCGATCACCAACGACATTGGCACGATCGGCGACATTCATCCCAAGAACAAGCAGGACGTCGGCAAGCGGTTGGCGCTGTGGGCGCTGGCGAACACGTACAACATGGCTGGCCTGGAGTACTGCGGCCCGCTGTACAAGTTGATGAAGGTCGAGGACGGCACGATCCGGATTTTCTTCGACCACGCAGGCAGCGGTCTGGCGTCGCGAAACGGCGAGCCGCTGAATTGGTTCGAGATCGCCGGGGCGGACGGCAAGTTCGTTGAGGCGGCGGCGAAGATCGACAGCAACACGGTGGTTGTCAGCAGCGGCGAGGTGGCCCAGCCGGTCGCGGTGCGGTTTGCCTGGAGCCAGCGGGCCCAGCCGAACCTGATGAACAAGAACGACCTGCCGGCCTCGTCGTTCCGCACGAACGGGCCGCTGGCGGCGGCGGCGTCACAGGCGGCCGCCAAACCGGTCCCGGCGGCTGGCCCGGCCGAGGCAGCACCGAAGACGCCGGCCCGGCCGAGCAGCAGTGCCAGCGGCGAGCCCGGTGCTCCCCGGACGCGGAACGCCGAGCACGGACGGGCGATGTAGTTCGGACGGATGGGCCTGTACAATTGCGGAGGGCGCCAGGTGCGCCCTCCGCGCCATTTGAGCCCGACATGGTGCGTGCGAGGGCAGGGGAGTATCTGTCTATCCTGGGCGGGCTGGTGTTCGTCGGCCTGGGGGGGGGCTGGGCATGAACCGGGCGGCGATCCGCTGGCAGCTGTCGTTGCCGGTTTTCGGCGGCGGCCGATCGGGGCGGGGTTAGGGCGCGAGAGATTGGCGGACAGGGCGCCGCCAAGGGATGAGGTGGGGTTGGGACGCCTATAATTGCTCGGTAGTATCAGAGGCATTTTCATCCGGCGGTTGGCCCTGCGAGCCAGGAGGATCGTCCCGTGCAGAATATGTATATGTTCAGTGAACCGGAACGGCGGCTTCTGTTGGAACTGTTGCAGCAGGAGCACCGGCAACTGCCGCCGGAGATCCATCACACCGATAACCGCGATGTGCGAGACGAGCTGCGCGAGCGGCAGCAGATGGTCAACCAGTTGCTCGAGCGGTTGCAGCAGACCGGCGGGGTGCCGTACAGTTCCACCAGCGAGGCGACGGGCCTGCCGTAGCCGCCGGTGTCAGCTCGCCAGGATTTCCTGGAACACGCGGACGTATGTGCGGAACTGCTCGAGCGAGCAATTCGGCGGGATGCGGTGATCCGGCAGGGGGATGTAGCCGCCCTCGGCGACCAGCGACTTGAGGGGCTCAAGGTGCCGGCGGATGGCGACCTCACCCTGCGGGATGACGTGTTTGTCCACGCCGCCCATCATCCGCAACTGCTTGCCGAACCGCTTGCGCAGTTCGCCGGGGTTGGCCCCCCATGTCCCCACTTCAATCGGAAAGAGAATATCAAAGCCGCTATCCAGCCAGCAGGGGATCAGGGCATCGACCTTGCCGTCGCTGTCGATCAGGATGAACTTCACGCCCATGGAGTGGTAGAACTCAGTCATGCGGCGGTAGTACTTGGCGAAATGTTTGCGATAAAGATCCGGCGAGACGAGGGGCCCGGTGTTGAAGCAGCAGTCCTCGAAGAAGTACGCGAAGTCGAATTGCACCTTCTGTAGGATCGGCTGGGTCAGGGTGATCCAGAAATTTGCCAGGTGGTCGAGGATCTCCTCCAGCAGCACGGGGTCATCGTACATGAGGTAGCTGAAGTCCTCGACACCCATCCACTCTCGCGGGTAGGCGTAGAGGCTGCCGGCGTGGAAGCAGGCGACGCGGGTGCGGGCGTGCAACCGCGCAGCGCGGGCCTGCCAGTCGGGCGCGTAGCGAGAAGGGTCGGCCGGGTCGAGCATGGCGGCGAAGCGTTTCCAGTCCTGGCGGGTTGGCCTGAGGGCATGTTCGAGGTGGGTGGGAATGGAACTGCCGTGCTTACCTTCCTTGATAAGAGCGCCCAGGCGCGTCCGGATGATGCGGTAGTCGCCGGTCTGCTCGACGAGGCGGTCGGTCTCGGTTGAGATCGCGCCGATGTTGACCAGGTCGTGGACACTCCACATGCCGGCCTCCCAGTCCTGGTCCATGCCGGTGACCGCGGGGATCTGGTCCGCGGCTGTCAGTCCTTCGGCGAGCCAGCGCTCGAGGGTCTCCTCCCAATAGCCGAAGTACCAGACGGGGAGACGGTCGAACGGTTCATAAGACATGATGGCGGCGAAACGTTCGCGGTCAGTCAAGGGGCAATCTCCTGGGCGCATCCACTGCGGCGCATTTGACAAGGCCTTGCCGGTGGCGTCAAGATGTACGCCAGGCGCAGATGCAAGAGGCAACGGCAACCGCAGGAGCAAGTTATGCCCATTATGGCGATCGAGCACGTGGCGAACTGGGAGAAGCGGCTGGCGCGGCAGGATGCCTTCTGGCAGCGAGAGATCCTCGAGCGGCCCGTGGTCTGGATTAGCGTGCCCAAGAAGACGCCCGTCGTGCCGTGGCCCAAGGAGAGGACCTCCGCGAGCCTGCGCGATTGGTGGATGGATGGCGAGCGCCTGGCGGAGCTGGCGGTGGCGCGGTCGCTCCATACGGAGTGGCTCGGTGACTCGCTGCCGACGGCCTGGCCGAACCTGGGGCCGGAGGTCTTCAGCGCGTTCTTCGGGCAGGAGATGGAGTACGGGGAGGGCACGAGCTGGTCGATCCCGATCCTGCACGACTGGAAGGATGTCGGCAAGGTGCGGTTCGACCCGGACAATGCGTACTATAAGAACCTGAAGCAGATGACGGCCACGCTGCTGGAGGCGGGGCGGGGGACGTACTACACGGGCTTGAGCGATTTTCATCCGGGGGGCGACTGCATCGCGGCGTGGCGGGACCCGCAGAACTTCGCGATCGACATGATCGAGCACGCAGAAGAGGTCAAGCGGCTGCTGGAGTACGTGGACGAGGTGTACACGCGGGTCTACGACGACTTTCACGGCTGGCTGAGGCGCGAGGGGCAGGCGATCACCTGCTGGCCGGGGTTTGTCTCGACGAAGAAGTGGTACGTGCCGAGCAACGATTTCTCGTGCATGATCAGCAAGGCCATGTTCGACGAGATGTTCCTGCCGGGGATCGCCAAGGAGTGCCGCTCCTACGAGGCGTCGATCTATCATCTCGACGGGCCGGGGGCACTGCAGCACCTGGACAGCCTGCTGGCGATCCCGGAACTCAACGCGATCCAGTGGTTGTATGGCGCGGGGCGCGGCCGGGCGAGCGACTGGCTGCACGTCTACAAGAAGATCCAGGCGGCGGGCAAGGGGATGCAGATCTGGGCGCAGCCGGACGAGGTGGAGACGTTGATGGAGCACCTGCGGCCGGAAGGGGTGTGGCTGGGCATCAGTGAGGTAGACAATGTGGAGCAGGGTAAGGCACTGATCGAGAAGGTGGCGAAGTGGCGGTAGACCGGGGCATCCCCTTGCTGTACAGGTCGCAGTCTACGCGGACGCGGGCGTGCGGCAGGAAGCGAGCCTACTTCGCTCGCGCGGCGGGCTGGACGATTCGCTCGAACAGGGCGGCGGTCTTGGTGATCAGGTCGGGGTCGTCGCCCAAGTGGAAGCCGGGATTACATCCTTGGGGCGGATGACCTTGGCGACGTACTGGAAGGCCTCGTCGGCGGGGGTGCGGCCTGCGGCGAGGACTTTGTAGTGGACGACGCTGCTCTTGCGCGTGCAGATCGTGCGGGCCATGCGGTCGCGGTGGACCGGGTCGAACTTCTCGTGGTCGGTCACGACGTGGTCGGGCTTGTCGGTGCGGGGGCTGGGGTCGTAGTAGCAGGTCAGCTGGAAGTCGGGGTCGAGGGCCTTGCGGAAGTGGCCGGTCTCGTGGCGGTGCCAGTAGTAGTCGCCCTGGCCGCCGTGGAGGTAGCAGCCCTTATACCGCCGTTGGCGGCAGCGGTCTTGATGTTGCGGATGTAATCCTCGCACTTGCTGGCGGTCTGGGCGAACCACTGGATCGTGCCGCCCTCGTCCCAGTATTCCTGAAGGGTGCGAATGACGTGGTTGTCGGCGCGGCCGAAGAAGGTGTTGATGCCGGCGGCCTCGGCCCGGCGGAGGGTCTCCTTGATCCGGGCGACGGTGTAGTAGCGGCGCATCTCCGTGTCGCGTTTCTCGCCCTGATGGCTGAAGCCGCTGAAGGGGTTGCCGCCGATCGCCAGCCGGGAGACCTGCACTGAACCTACCTGGACCTTGTCGAAGGCCATGTCATGACCTCCTGCTGATTTCGTGAACCAAGGCTACTATACCGCCCCACCCTCCTGCGCCTACTGCGGAGGCGGGTGGTCATACATGGTCATCCCGGTACAATGGCCAGTGATCCCGCGGGTCCCAATGGACGTTCCTGGAGCGACGGCACATGGCCGACTTCGTCAGAGGAGTGACATGGTTGTGCAAACGGTGAACGATCGTGATTGCATCCGTGACTTGGCCAAGCTAGTAGCCGCCATCGCCGCGGGCGATGCCAATCGCGTCATCCTGAAGCGCTGGTGCGACGTCAACGCCCTGCGAAGGCCCGACCGCTGGCCGGTCTGGTGTCGGCCCGTGGCGGCCTGGGGCGAGATCCTGCCGAAGGACTTGCTAAAGTGCAGTGACAACACCTTGCGCGGCATCGAGTACGGCTTTCGCCAGATTCTCAAGAAACATGAGATCGGCGATGACTCTCCCGTCCTGCCGCACTTCGAAGTGCCGGCGGTGTTCGATATTGACCCGCCGAACGTCTGGGGCGTGGAGATCGGTCGCCACTCCAGCGGCCAGGCGGGTGGGGCGTGGGCGTACGATCCGCCGATCAAGGAGTGGTCCGACCTGGACAATCTTCGGCTGCCGCGGTTCACCTACAACCCCGTCAAGACGCAGGAGGCACTCTGCCAGGCGGACGAACTGCTTGGCGATATCCTGCCGGTGAGACTCGTCTGCCGGCATCCGATGGACGCGACGTTGTGCACGCCGGCGACGGACTTTCGCGGCATGGCGCAGTTGATGATGGACCTGATCGAATCGCCCGACGAGGTTCATCGCATGATGGCGTACCTGCGCGATGCGATGCTCGGGGCGATGGACCAGGTACAGGCAACGGGGCTGCTCACGCCGGGCAGCCACTGGCCGATGCTGACGAGCGACCCGATCGGGCCGGCGCCGCGCGATGGCAAGGTCACCTACCAGAACTGCTGGACGCTGGTTAACAGCCAGGAGTTCGACCAGGTCTCGCCGGCGATGTGGGAGGAGTTCCTGCTGAATTATCAGAAGCCGATTCTCGAGCGGTTCGGCGTGGTCTGCTATGGCTGCTGCGAGAATCTCACGAAGAAGATCGACGGCGTGTTGTCGATTCCGAACCTGCGAGTCTTTGTCTGCAGCGCGTGGAGCAACCTCGACACCGTGATCGAGAAGGTCGGCAAGAAGCACGTGATCATGTGGCGGCAGAAGGCCAGCGACGTGGTCTTCCCGGATGATGTCGAGACACTCCGCAAACAGCTCGATGAAGGCATGAAGAAACTGCGGGGCCATCACGTGCAGGTTGTGCTGCGCGAACTGCAGACCCTGGCGGGTCATCCGGACCGGCTGCACGTCTGGACGAAACTGGCGATCGAAACGGCCGAGAAGTACGCGTGAGAATGCGAATGGTTGCAGTCATCGGTATTGCGTTGCGGTTGCAGTTGATCGTCGAGAGCGTGTTCAGATTATCTCTAGCGGGGGCGACAGCATGGTCCTGCAACAGTGCAGGACCAGGGCACCCAAATGGCTGACGCTACACACAAACTGCATCCGCTCTAGCGTGTCGCGGCCGATTGGTCGGCGGAGCGGAATTGCCGCCGGTACTGCAGCGGCGCCATCCTGCGGTAGCGTTTGAAGACCTTCGTGAAGTAGCTCTGGTCGGTGAAGCCGGTCTCCAGGGCGATCAGGGAGAGCGGCCGATCGGTCCGGCTGAGCAGTTCGGCCGCGCGGTCGACGCGCATGCGGTTGAGCAGGTCGGTGAAGGTGGCGCCGCTCTCCTTGCGGATCAGGCTGGAGAAGTGCGACGGCGAGAGGCCGGCGGCGCGGGCGACGTCGTCCCGGCCGATGCGTTCGCAGCAGTGCCGCTCCATGTGGGCGATTGCGTCGAACAGCCGCGTGGCGGCGTCGCGGTGGCGGGTCGCCTGGATCGTGTCCATCAGGTGTTCGAGCGTGGCGGTCAGCCAGCCGGCCAGGGACTCCTCCGTGCTGACGCGGGAGAGTTCGGCCATGCTGGCGTAGTTGCGGCCGAGCAACTGCTCCGGGTCGCCGCCGGACTCGACGGCGGTCTGGCACATGGTGACGACCAGTTCCAGGAAGAAGCTCTTGATGAGGTCGAGGCGGCTGCCGGCGTGATGGTGGATCGCCACGAGCACGCGGTTGAGGATCTCGCGGGCCTGGCGGCGATCGCCCGCGCGGATCGCGCTGAACAGGGCCGGCTCCTCGCGGAGGTAGAGTTCGCGGATGCCGGCGTGGCCCTGGCTCTTGAAGGAGTGGATGGCGTAGGCCCGCTGCTGTTCGTCGTGGTACTCGCGGCGGCGCAGGGCGAGCGCGGAGGCGTTGGTGAGGTTCTCGCGTTCGGTGAGTTCGCGCAGGTCCACGCAGGCACGGCGGACGTCCAGCGGTGTCGCGGGCGGGCGGGGCGAGAAGACCAGTTTTTCGGGAACGTTGGCGACCAGGGCGCCGGTCACCTGCTCGTTGTGCATGAGGGGCACGGCCCAGAGCAGCCGCTGGCGCGAGCAAAAACCGACGGTCGATTCGCCCCAGCGCAGGGCTTCGGCGATGGCGAAGGCGCGGGTCTGTTCGCAGGCCTGGCAGTCGCGGTCCGGACAGGCGGGGTCCCCCAGAACCACCCGGCCCTGGGCGTCCACGGCGCACAGGTTGACGGGCCAACGCTGGCGATACTGGCGTTTCAGACGGGCAAACTGGCTTTCGCTGATCCCTAGGTCCGGCTGCATGCATCACCTAAACGGCCGGCAGTACGTGCCTTATGTATATTCGACGGGGCGGTCGGCCGATCGTACCAGTTTACCAAAACCCATGTGTGCAATACAAGAACCCGCCGCCGGATTGGCATATTGTAATAGGCGAGGGCCCTGAAGGCAGAGCGGAGCGGCTCGGCGGGCGGGCCGCCAACAATATGCGGAGAGAACCATGCCAGAGGTTTGCGAGGTCAAAAAGACGATGACGGGTCGGGAACTGCTGCTCAAGGCGATTCGCAACCAGGTCACGTCGCGGCCGGTGTGGGTGCCGTTCGTCGGCGTGCATGGGGCGAAGATCATCGGCGTCAGCGCGGAAGACTACCTCAAGAGCGCCGACCTGATCGTCAAGGGCCTCAAGAAGGCGTACGAGTTGTACAAGCCCGACGGTCTGCCGATCGTCTTCGATCTGCAGATGGAGGCCGAGGTGCTGGGCTGCCAGCTGAAATGGGCCGAGCAGGGGCCGCCCTCGGTGGTGACGCACCCGCTGGAGCAGGGCAAGAGCCTGGCGGACCTGCCGGTCTTCGATGTCCAGAGCGGTCGGTTTCCGATCGCGCTGCAGGCCCTGCGGACGCTCAAGGCGGACATCGGCGAGAAGGTCGCGCTGTACGGGCTGGTCTGCGGGCCGTTCACGCTGGCGTTGCACCTGCTGGGCAACAACATCTTCCTGGACATGTTCGACAAGCCCGACTACGTGCGGGCGGTGGTCAGTTACTGCGCCAGCGTGGGCATGAAGGTCGCGCAGGGGTACCTGGACAACGGCGCGGATGTCATCGCGGTGGTCGATCCGATGACCAGCCAGATCTCGCCGGAGCACTTCAAGGAATTCTGCTCGGGCCCGATGAACCACATCTTCGACCTGGTCCGCAGCAAGGGCGGGTGCAGTTCGCTGTTCGTCTGCGGCGATGCGACCCGCAACCTTGAGGTGATGGGCGCGACCACGTGCGACAACATGTCGATCGACGAGAACATCCCGCTGGAGAAGGTGCGCGACGTGACGCGGGCCCACGACAAAAGCTTCGGCGGCAACCTGCGGCTGACCGTCGTGCTGCTGATGGGTGACGAGGACGACGCCCGGCTCGACGCGATCCGCTGCATCGACATCGGCGGCGGCTGCGGCTACGTGCTGGCCCCCGGCTGCGACCTGCCTTATGCCACGCCGGAAAAGAACCTCCAGGCCGTCGGTGCGATGGTGCACGATTCCTACCAGCGCGAGATCGCCAAGCGGACGATCACCGCCAAGGCGGCCGGCGCGGGTGTCGATATCAAGCTGCCCGATTACGACCGCGACCGCAACCTCTACATCGACGTGATCACACTCGATTCGGCCAGCTGCGCCCCATGCCAGTACATGATGGACGCGGTGCACCGCGCGGCGAAGATCGTCGGCGGCCCGATTTGCGTGGTCGAGCACCGCATCACGACCCGCGAAGGGGTGGCGATGATGGCCCGGCTGGGCGTGAGCAACCTGCCGACGATCTGCATCGACGGGGCGGCGCAGTTCATCTCGCTGATCCCGGACCAGAACACCCTGGTGAAGGCGCTCCAGGAGCGCATCGCCGCGAAGAAATAGATATCCTGGCATTCGCAGCCGCTTCGCCCGCGTGTGGCGAGGCGGCGGCATCCTTCTGATCCGAGGTCGTGCGATGGCGCGTATCCCACTGAGCCTGGTGACCGGCTTTCTCGGCAGCGGTAAGACGACCTTCCTCCAGCAGACCGCGCGGCGCCTGGCCGATCGGCGGATCGTGTACCTGGTCAACGAGTTCTCTTCGCTGGACGTCGACGGCACGGTGCTGGCCGCGATCGGCCCGAACATCGTGTCGGTGCCCGGCGGCAGCATCTTCTGCAAGTGCCTGGTCGGGGAGTTCATCCTCCATCTCGGTGAGATCCCGCGGCGATTCCACACCGCCGATCAGCCGATCGCAGGCGTGATCGTCGAGGCCAGCGGCATTTCCAATCCCAAAGTCGTGGCTGACATGCTGCGCGAAACGACGCTCGACGCGCTGTACGAGCTGACCTCCATCGTCAGCGTGGCGGATCCGGGCAGCTTTCGTAAGCTGCTGGTGACGCTGCCGAACATCCGCGCGCAGATCGAGGCGTCGGATATCGTGCTGCTCAACAAGATCGACTTGTTCAGCGAGGAGCAGATCGCCGGGACGGAAAGCGAGATGCGCCAACTCAACCCACGCGTGCGGATCGTTCGCACGGTTCGCGGCGCGGCGGAGGTCGAGCTGTTCGGTGCGGCCCCGACGCGCGATCTGCACGGCGAGTACGCCGCCTGCGCCGATCCGCATTACGCACGTTTCAGCATCACCTTGCATAATGCGGTCGATCTGGCGAAACTGCAGGCAGCGCTGCGGGACCTGGCGGAAGACTTATACCGCGTCAAGGGTTTCGTGCCGACACCGCAGGGGACTGTCTACCTCGACTGGTCGACGGCGGGGCTGAGCATCGAGGCCATCGACAAGCCGGGCGTGCCGCCCGGGCTGGCGATCATTGCCCGCGCCGACAGCCAGCAGCGAGTCGATCAGTGGCTCGATGCGATCTGCGGCGGCGCGCTCGATCCGCAAGAGTAGTCGCAGCCGTGCCGCGGCGAAGATGGCGCACCTCAAGATCCGCGTGGAGACCCGCGCGGGCGGCGTGCAGGTTCACCTCACGAGCACCGGCGGCGAGCCTGTCGTGGACGATCAGCGGCTCCCGCCGGCGCATGTTGACCGCGGACCGCCGCTCGATGAGCGCCAAAAGCAGGGCTTCTGCGCCGAGCCGCAGGCTGACCGGGCGGTGCTGCTGGTCAACGCCCGTGCGCATGCCGAGCCGGATGCCCTTCGCCAGATCGTGCTGCAGGCCGTACGCGCGGCGGTCGGCGAGGCGACCGAGGTTGTTGTCATGCGTCTGCGGAGCTTCAAGCCCGGCCGGCCGAACTCCACGCACCACCAATAGGGCCTGGTGCTGCCGCTCAACAGCGACGAGGACGATCCCGACTATATCGACGACCGCCCCGAACGGGCCTTGGGCGTGCGGTTCGTGGACGATGGAGACCCCGCGACCTACTGACCTGCGCAAGTACGGCTTCTACCGCCCCATTCCCTCAAACACCTCAAAGAACTTCGGAAACGTCTTGCTCACGCACTCGGCGTTTTGGATGACCACCCCGTCGATCCGCAGGCCCGCCAGGGCGAATGCCATCGCCATGCGATGATCGTCGTACGTCTCGACCGCGGCCGGCGGCGGCACGGCCGGCGGTGTGATCGAGAACCCGTCGTCGCGGGCCTCCACCATCGCCCCGAACTTGCGTAGCTCGTTTGCCACCGCCGCGATCCGGTCCGTCTCCTTGATCCGCAGGTTCGCCACGTGGCGGATGTGAGTCGGACCCTTGGCGAACAGGGCCAGCACCGCCAGCGTCTGCGCCATGTCCGGCATCTCGTTCAGATCGACGTCCACGCCGCGCAACTGCCCGTCCTTCGGGCCCGTCACCGTCGTGCTCGTCTCGTCCTGCTCGACCGTACAACCCATCTGCTGCAGCACGTGGACGAAACCGATGTCCCCCTGCAGGCTCCGCCGGCCCAGCCCCGCGACCGTCACCCGCCCGCCCGTCAGAGCGGCCGCTGCAAAAAAGTAGGACGCCGCCGACGCGTCCGGCTCGATCCGGTACGTTCGCCCCGTGTACGTCTGCAGGGCCGGCACGATGTACTTGCCGCGATCGGCCAGCACGCTGACCCCGAAGTCCTCCATCATCTGCCGCGTCATGCGGATGTATGGCTCGGAGACGACCTCGCCCGCCAGCTGCAGCATCACGTCGGTCCGCGCATAGGGGGCCGCCAGCAGCACCGCGCTGACGAACTGGCTGGACTGGTCCGCGCTGATCAAGGCCTGCCCGCCCCACAGGCCCCGCCCGGCGATCGTCAGCGGCAGGAAGCCCTCCTGGCCCTCGTAGCCGATCCCCGCGCCCAGGTCCCGCAGGACGTCCACCAGCGGACCGATCGGCCGGCTCCGCATCCGCTCGATCCCGTCGATGCGGTAGTTGCCCATGCCCAGGCAGCACATGGCCGTGCCGAACCGCACCACCGTTCCGGCGTTGCCGCAGAACAGGTCCGCCTCGTCCGCGGGGATGTGCCCGCCGCAGCCGGCCACCGTCGCGGTGCGGCTCGCCTCGTCGAGACTGACGTCGATCTCGAGGCCCTTGAGAAACTGCATCATGTACCGCATGTCATCGGCCAGGCCCACGCCCTGCAATCGGCTCGTCCCCCGGGCCAACCCCGCGATGATGAGCGCCCGGTTCGTCAGGCTCTTGCTGCCCGGCAACTGGACCGTCGCCTCGATCGGCCTGTGCACGTTCTTGATTCGGACGTCGGTCATGAGAGGGTCTCTGCCGCTGTACCAATGAAAGGGGCGGGCTCGTTCGCCCGCCCCATTACACTCTTAGTATAGTTCAACCGGCCCGGCTACTTGCGGGGCTGCTCGCCCGGCTGGGGCAGGTCCTTGGGCAGCGGCACGGGCCTCAGCCCGCCATTGGGGGCCTGCTCGGGCACCGCGCCGTACTGGTGCAGCGTGTCGAGCACCGCCACCGTCGGCTTGATCTCGTACGCCTTCTGCAAATACTCTAGCGCCTTGTCGCGGTCGCCCGCCACCAGCAGCGCCCGGCCATACGCCTCCAGCGCGATGGGGTTGGTCGGCTCGGCCACTACCGCCTGGCGGTACGTGATCAGGGCCATGTCCATGTCGCCGCCGGCCGCATAGGCCCTGGCCTTGGTGAGCAGGATGTTCGCCGTTGGGCTCAACTGGCTGCCGACTTCCTGGGCCGTCCGCGTCGCCCCCTGGTAGTCGCCCTTCAAACGCAGGGCCTCGGACTTGCCATCGATCGCCAGGGTGTGCGACGGCTGCGCCTGGATCGCCGAGTCGAAGTAGAAGATTGCCTTGTCGGCATAAGTCATCGCCGCCACCGTGCTGTTGCCCGCCGCATCCTTGCGGGACAGGTCCAGGTAGCACCGCCCGAGCCAGTAGCACGTGTTCGCGTCGCCCTGCTGACCGTGATAGGCCGACTGGAAGTCCGCCATTGCGGCCGTCAGGTCGCCCCGCTGGTAGTTCGCCAACCCGTCCCTGTACCGGATCTGCGGGTGGACATCGTTACAGCCCGCCGTTAGCAGCAGCCCTGCGACCCAAACCGACACGCTTGCACGTAAAACCTTCATGGTTACTTACCCTGTCACAATGCAAAAAACCGGGTCTCCCCGGCCACGTCAGTTATCAGACGTTGGATGGTACTCCGCGTGACCCGATCCTGCAACACGGTTCTCGCGAACGGCCCCGCCGGCAATTCGGCGCGCCAGGCTACCCCGCGCGCCAATGCAGGCCGCTACAATAGCTGAGTCATCGGCGTTTCGGGGTTAAAAACTTATGGCGCAGGCCCTGCAATTTGTCGTCCAGCGGCACGAAACCGACCAATCGGTCCACTGGGACCTCATGCTCGAACAGACCGAAACCCTCGCCACATGGCATGTTCCGTTCCCGCCCGAGCAGATCGCCGCCCAGCCGCTGGCCATCGAACGCATTGGCGATCACCCGAAGCGCTTTCTGGCGTACGAAGGGCCGCTCCGCCGCCATCCCGGCAGTGTCCGCATCCACGACAGGGGGACCTACACCCTGATCTCGCAGTCCGAGAATGCATGGCTTGTCAGCATTGCAGGCGAGGCGCTCGCTGGTACATTTCGGCTGGATTGTATCGCAGAGCCTGGATCAGCGGCCTGGCGGATTGTCAGGATCGCCGACGGTTGAGTCTGCCAGCGTAGCGACCAGCCGCCCCGGCCACTGCTATTAGTAATGATAAGGGACGATGGTCCGCTTGCTCTCACGCATCCGGCTGACTCGCCCGGTTCGCCTGCGTCGCCTGCCGGGGCGTCGGAACCACGTCGATCATCAGCCGACCCTGCTCGATCCGCAGATTTGAAATGGAGTAGGGGAATCCGCCGTTGGGCCAACGGCTCCGTGTCGGCAGGCGGAACTCCCAGATGTCCCCCAGCATTGCCGCCAGCGGAATGTTGCCCGCCCTCGAGTTGCTGGCCAGATCACTGGCCGGCAGGTATTCCCCTGCCTGCGACCAGATGTGCCGCATCAGGGAATTCAGGTGCCGACTGGCCTCGCGGTCCAGAGCCTTGCGGGCCGCCCCATCGACCAGCATCCGCGGCACTGGCAGATACCCTGCCCGCAGGCGGTCCACCCGCACGTGGATCGCCCCGCCGTTTGTCTCCATCTGCAGGTTCACCCCCAGGCTCAGCACGCTGGCGATGCCCTTACCCTGGTACTGAATCCCCAGTACGATCCGCCCCGGTTCGAACGCGACCATCGGGTTGGACAGATGTTCGGGCAGCGCCGTGCCCAGCCCCGGCCAGATCGCATCCCTCGCCGCGATCCAGCGGTTGATGTCCTTGTCCTGGATCACAATCCGAAATGGTTGGCCCCGCTGCAGGTAGGTCCCGATATCGCTGCCGAAGTTGGGGACCTCATTGCGGATGGCCGCGTATTCCGCCGGGCCGACCGTCGCCGGCTGGTACCAGCCCGGCTGCGACGTCGCGGCAAATAGCGCCATGGCCGCCAGAGCCGTCAGGAGCGCACCGCCCCCCGCGGCCCAGCGGATCCACTGCCTCCGTGCATGGTGGCGGCCGATCCTTCTCATGGCAGCACATCTAAGGCCCTTATACCGGAACTGTCAATCCGTTCGGCCGCGCCGTTCGTAGAACCTTTGAAGGCCAGGTCGTTGGCTGCTAGAATTAGGCGCGCCACCCCCGAGCGCCGTGTGCCTGTGGGTGCGTCGTGCCGGCCACTGCAGCCGGCGGACCTTGTCCCTGCTGACAGGCGAGCGGAATGAGGCGTCTTTTCGATCTGACAGTGGTGAGCATCTGGGTGTTAAGCCTGGTGGGTCTGGTCTGGCATGACCTCTGGCCCACCTGGACCGCCAGCTCGCCGCCCGTGCTGGTGCCTTCCGGTGGCAAGGACACGCCCATCCAGATGCAGTTCGCCCTCGACTCGCAGGCCTGGGGCTCGCTCGGCCGCTCCTGGGTGCAATTCTGGCGACTCGAGACCGGTGCGGTCGCCGGCTCGACCACCGTCCTGCAGGCCGGCCCGATCCGCCGGCCCATCCGCATCGAGACCAACCTCAACTTCGACAAGGACGATCGCCTCGACCAGCTCAAGATCTGGGTCTACGGCCTGCCGGTCAGCCCCGTGCGGATCGAGGCCGAGAGCTTCGGCGAGGACTTCCCCTGCCGCATCCGCATCGGCGATCAGCAGCACGATTTCACCCTCCGCCAGGAACAGGCCACCGCCTTCGGCGAGGTCTTTCGGCCGTTCGTCTATCTCAAGGGGCTCCAGATTGGCCAGACCTGGCGGATGGCAGGCATCAACCCGCTCGGCTCGCTCTGGGGCGAGGACCCCGCCCCCACGCCCATCGTCGTCAAGGTCGTGGGCAAGGAGACGATCAACCACCTCGGCCGGCCCGTCGAATGTTTCCGCGTCCAGGCCCAGAACGCGACGGCCTGGGTGGATGCCGACGGCCGCGTGCTGCTGCAGACCGTGCAGGTCCCCGTGCTCGGCACGATCTCGATCCGCCTGCTGGACGGCTTCGACGAGCAGGCGCTGACCAAGGTCCGCGAGGAGGCGGCCCAATGGTGATAACGGAGGCGGCCCCTTCGTGCGGAGTTCCCGCTTTCAGCCGGGCCTTTGTGCAGCCCGGTAGACGAGATCCTCGACGAAGGGCTGTTCGAGTGCCCGCTTTAGCGGGGCCGTGTCCGTTGCTGTTTCTCTTTAGTGTTTTTTGCGCCTTCTTGCGGTTACTCTTGTTGTGGCCGTTGTCGAAGGGGTTGCCATTGTGACAAGAGTAAACGCCACCTGAGGACTGTGTATGGCCTTGATCGAGCTGCAGAATGTCAGCAAGCGTTTCAACTGCCACGTCGCTGTGGACAATCTCTCCCTGCGCGTCGAGCCCGGCGAGATCTACGCCTTCCTCGGACCCAACGGCGCCGGCAAGACCACGACCATCAAGATGATGGTCGGACTGCTCAAGCCCGACGCCGGCACCGTCCGCGTCTGCGGCCACGCCATGGGCCTCGACGGCAAACTTGCCAAGGCCCAGATCGCCTACGTACCCGATCAGCCGTTCCTCTACAACAAGCTCACCGGCCGGGAGTTCCTCCAGTTCGTCGGCCGGATGTACGGCATGACCCCCGCCCGCATCGCCGAGCAGATCGCTGTGCTGGCCCGGCGGCTCCCGTTGGGCGACTGGCTCGACCAGTACAGCGAGAGCTACAGCCACGGCATGAAGCAGCGGGTCGTCCTGGCCTCGGCCATGTTGCATGAGCCGAAGGTGCTCATCGTCGATGAGCCGATGGTCGGCCTCGATCCGATCGCCGCGCGCGTCGTCAAAGGGCTCTTCCGCGACGTCCGCGCCGCCGGCGGCGCTGTCTTCCTCAGTACGCACACGCTCGACACCGCCGAGGACCTCGCCGACCGCATCGGCATCATCAACCACTCGCGCCTGATCGTCGAAGGTACGCTGGCCGAACTGAAGGCCCGCACGGGCCAGCACGATCGCCTGGAGGAGATCTTCATGAAGGTACTGGAAGAGGCCAGCGAAGACCCCGTCTAGAGAGGTCTCGCCAAGCGGGCCGGCCGCGCGGAGGGTCCCCGGAAGTGGCGGGACGGCCCAGCCCGTGCGATGGCACGCACAGCCAGATACGTTCCGTCGTTGTCCCGTTCAGGCCATGACAAAGAGCAAAGGCGCCGCGCCGCCGGACACCTTGCCGCTGGCCCCTCGGCGGGATACGCTTGTGCGGAGTCGATGCCCGGTGGAAGCCCCATGAAGATTGAGATGGAATGCGATAAGCAATGACCGACCCGGTACTGCATCAACAGAAGACGTCCGGTGCCCCCTCCCTCGGCGTGCTGCTGGGCATGAAACTCCGCCTGCTGCGCAACACCGTCGCCCTCGGCATTCGCAAGCACCCCTGGCGGATCGTCGTCGGCGCCGCCGTCGTCGCCGTGCTGTGCGGCATGCTCTACCTCCTGCTGGCCGCCGTGCTCGCCTGGCTGCAGCAGCGCCAGCTCGAATACATCCTGGCTGTCGAGTATATATTCCACTTTTTCTTCATCGCGGTGATGGCGATGCTCTGGCTCTCCAGCACCCTGCTGAGTTACAGCGGGCTGTTCGGCAAGGACGAAGCGCCCTACCTGCTGGTCGCGCCCATCGCGGCGTGGCATTTCGTCGCCATCAAGTTCGTCGAGGCCTTCGTGCTGTCGAGTTGGTCGCTGTTGCTGCTGGGCCTGCCGCTGCTGTTGGCGATGAACAAGGTCTACACGCTGCAAGCCGGCTTCTTCCCGATATTCCTGGCAGGCTTCCTCGCCTTGGCCCTCATCCCGGCCGCCTGGGGCCTGCTCACCGCGTACATCGTGGCCCGCTGGGTGCCCCGCAAGGCCGCTACGCTCCTGCTGATCGGCCTGGCGATTGTGCTGGTGATCGTCAGCATCCTCGCCGCGCAGCGCTGGATGGCCCACCGCGGCGACCACGCCAACTGGCTCAAGGACTTCTACGGCCGGCTGCGCATCGCCCGCGCCACCTTCCTGCCCAGCACGTGGATGAGCCGACTCACGCTCGATGCCGGCCGCGGCGATTACCGCCAGGCCCTGTTTTACCTGGCAACCCTGCTGGCCAATGCGACGTTCTTCATCTGGCTGTCGATCCGCCTCGTCGCCGCCGACTTCAGCGCCGCCCTTATGAGAGCCTCCGAAGGCTCCGCCAAGCGGGTCCGGCTGGCGGGACATCTGACCGCGGCGCTCGCCCGGTTGGTGTTCTTCTGGCTCCCGGGCCAGCTCCGCGCGATGATCCTCAAGGACCTCCGCTGCTTCCTGCGCGACGCCAACCAGTGGTCGCAGATGGGCATCCTCGCGGTCCTGCTGTCGCTCTACCTGGTCAACCTGCCGCGCCTCAACGTCCGCGTGCTCGGCGAATATGCCCCGGTCGTCGTACCGTTTCTGAATCTCGCCGCCATCAGCCTGATCCTGGCGACCTTCACCGGCCGCTTCATCTTCCCCCAGATCAGCCTCGAGGCAGGCCAGATGTGGCTGGTCGCGACGATGCCCGTGCCGCGCAGCCGGATCGTCATCAGCAAATTCGTCTCCGCGCTGACCGTCACCCTGGTCGCGGCCGGGGCGGTCGTCGGCGTGTCCGTCGGGGTGCTCCAGATGCAGCCGATCTGGGCCGTCGCCCAGGTCCTGCTGGCTACGGCAATCTGCCTGGGGCTCTGCGGCCTGGCCGTCGGCATGGGCGCCTGGCTGCCCAGCTTCGAGGAGACCAGCTCCGCCAGGATCGCCAGCGGACTGGGCGGCATGCTCAACCTGGTGGTCTCGATGGTCTGGGTCGGCTTGGTGAACCTGGTCAATGGCTTGATCTGCCGCAACGCCTTCGGCGCTCCGGAAAAGGACATCACCTTTCAAGCCGTCCTGCTGGTCGCCGCGGTCTGCCTGGCGGCGGGGGCACTGGCGGCCGGTTCCCTCGCCGCCGGCACCCGCTCGCTCTCCCGCCGGGACCTCTAGCCCCGACCCTGGCCGTTTTGCGGCCCGTCGCACTTGCCCCCGTTCGCCTGATTCCCTAAGCTTGTGCCGGCAAGGCAACCGATGTCTCTTGGATCTAATATGGAAAACATGAAAAATCTCGAAAACCTTGAATCGTTGACCCAACCCACCGCCCAGGCCGAGGGGACTTTGCTCGTCCCGACCATCCTGGCGATCAACATTGGCAACACGACCACGACCGCCGGCCTGGTCCGCGACCAGCAGGTCGAGTCCGCCATCTCCGTCGAAACCCGCGACCTGGACAGCTTCCGGCCGCAACTAGTCGAACTGTGGGCATTGGTGGACGATCCCGGCCGCGCCCGCGTCGTCATCGGCTCGGTCGTGGCCGAACGCATCGAACCCCTCTGCCGGATCGTCATGGACGTCACAGGTATCGATGCCCTGATCCTCCGCCGCGACGTGCCCCTGCCGATGGACCTGGATGTCGAGAATCCCGACACCGTTGGCGTCGACCGCATCTGCAGTGCCGCCGCGGCCTACCACCGGCTGCGCCATGCCTGCGTGGTAGCTGACATCGGCACCGCCATGACCGTCAACGTCGTCAGCGATGAAGGGGTCTTCCTCGGCGGGGCGATCCTGCCCGGTCCCTACACCGCCGCCCAGTCGCTCGCCGAACACACCGCCGCCTTGCCAAAAATCAAGCTGCGTCGCCCGGAACACCACATCGGCCGCAATACCGAAGAGGCGATCCTCAGCGGCGTGGTCTATGGTACCGTCGGAGCTCTGCGCGAACTGACCGAGCGCTATGCGACCGAAATGGGCCGCTGGCCGCAGGTGGTCGTCACCGGTGGCGGGGCAAACCTCGTCGCCGAGTTGTGTGAGTTCGTGGATAATGTCGTTCCGCACCTTACGTTGATGGGAATCGCTCTGGCGTGGCAGAAGAACCCCGTGTAGCCCAGTCCGCCGACCGTCGCCGCGCCGCTGCGCACGTGCGGATCCTCACGCCGATCGCCGCCGGCGCCATCGCCGTGGTCCAGGTCGCCGGCCCACAGGCCGTGCCGATCGCCCAGGCGGTCTTCCGCGCCAAAAGCGGCAAACCTCTCGCCCAATATCCCCCAGGCCGGCTCGCGTATGGCGATTTCCTCGAGGCCGACGGCAGCGTCCTGGACGACGGCCTCGCTTGGCGCAGCGGCGCCGTTGGCTCGCCCAGCGTCGAGTTCAACCTTCATGGCGGGGTCCGGATCGTCCAAAGGCTTGTGCGTCGGCTCCTCGACCTCGGCGCCGAACTGTTGACCGCGTCTGACTCCGATCTCGCTGGACCGGCCGATCATGCATTCGACTGGCTCTGTCCGTTGGAGCAGTGGATGCAGCAGTGTCTGGCCGATGCTGCCACACCGGCCGCCGTTGGTTTGCTGGCGCCGTTAGGGGCGCTTTGGCGGCAAACCGTCACCGCTTGGACAACGCACTTACAGGCCGGCCGCCTCGACACGGTGCTGGCCGAAGCCCAAGCCCTTCTGGACCAAGCCGACGTTGGCAACCTCTGGCGGGGCCGGACCTTGGCCATCATTGGCCTGCCCAATTCTGGCAAGAGTACGCTCGTCAACCGATTGGCCGGTCGCAACGTAAGTCTTGTAGCGGACCGCCCCGGCACAACCCGCGACTGGGTAGGCGAGCCAGTAGCCCTGGCCGGCTGGCCCGTTTTCCTGATCGACACCGCCGGAATCAGGGTCAGCGACGACCCCATCGAGGCCGAAGGCGTCGCCCGGGCCCTCGAGCAGGCTCGGGCGGCGGATCTGCGGCTGCTGGTGATCGATTCCAGTTGTCCGCCAAGCGACTCGGAATACTGGCTTGCCGCTAAGGTGGGCCTAAAATCGGGCGACGTAGTCGCTTATACCAAGAGCGATTTGCCTGCTGGACGCCGTTGGGAAGACGGCCAAACCCATATTGCCCGAATCGAACGAGCGGTCCGTGTCTCCGCGGTCAACGGGACAGGCTGGTCCGAGCTCGAACGACTGCTTATGGAAGGTTTTGGGTTTTCCGCCTTGCAAGAGTCACGGCCGCTGGTATTTTGTGCCTCATTGTACGTTGAAGTGACGCGTCTGGCGTCCGCCTTGCGCACAAGGCAAGCAGATAAGGCCGTAGCTGTACTCGATGGCCTGCTCGCTACGCACTAAAGGGCATCTTGCACGGCCTGTCGCAAACTGCGTCCGATAGATTGGTTCCAGAGTGTCTGAAAATGTGAGGCCTGGACGGCGGGGTCGGCCCGGCCGCTCCGGTTAGCAGTACAACCAATGCCCAATCAAGATGATATGATGATTGCCCAGGCAGTGATCAAAGCCCGCCTGGCCACGCAAGACGAGGTCAACGCCTGTTTCAAGACCCAGGCGGAACTCGCCCGCAAGGGTGAGTACGTCACCCTGAAGGATATCCTGGTCCAGGAAGGTATCTGCACGCGCAACCAGGTTGAGCGGTCGATGAAGCACGACGTCCTCGAAGACAGCATGACCCGCTCGGCGCGGCACATTCCGGGCTACCACATCATCTCCAAGCTGGGTCAAGGCGCGATGGCGACCGTCTGGAAGGCCCGCCAGCTCTCGCTGGACCGCATCGTGGCGATCAAGATCCTGCCCAAACGGCTCAGCGAGAACCCCGAGTTCGTCGAGCGCTTCTACAAGGAAGGCAAGGCGGCCGCGAAGCTCAATAGCCCCAACATCGTCCAGGCCATCGACGTCGGTGACGCCCAGGGCTATCACTACTTCGTGATGGAGTACGTCGAGGGCAAGACCGTCTATGACGACCTGTCCAAGGGCAGGGTCTACAGCGAAGCCGAGGCCCTGGACGTCATTATCCAGGTCGCCAAGGCCCTCGCCCACGCCCACGGCAAGGGCCTCATTCACCGCGACGTCAAACCCAAGAATATCATGATCACGAAGGAAAACGTGGTCAAACTGGCCGATATGGGTCTGGCCCGTGCGAAAGACGACAAGGAGACGGCCGCCCAGGAGGCCGGTCGCGCCTACGGCACCCCGTACTACATCAGCCCCGAACAGATCCGCGGCGAACTGGACATCGACTTCCGGGCGGACATCTACTCGCTGGGCGCGACGTTCTACCACATGGTGACCGGCCGCGTGCCCTTCGATGGGGCGAGCCCCTCCGCCGTCATGCACAAGCATCTGAAAGAGCTGCTGCTGCCGCCGGACCACATCAACACGAGCCTTTCGGCCGGCGTGGCCGAGATCATCGAAATCATGATGACCAAGAACCGCAATAGCCGCTACGCCAGCACGGAGGACCTGTTGCAGGACCTCCAGGCGGTAACGCGGGGCGAGCCGCCGCTGCAGGCCCGCCGGCGGGTCGATCCGAAGCTGCTCAAAAATATCGCCGACATGGAGAAGCGGGCCGTCAAGCAGGCCGAAGACGCCGCCGCCGAGGCCGCCAATTCCGACACGGTCATGCAGATCTCCACAGCCGAGCAGACCAAGTGGACCATCATGATCCTGCTGGCCGTGATGCTGGCCCTGTCCTGGATCTTCATCATCTACCTGCTGCATAAGTAGCATCTTGGGGGCCACCGGGCACCCGTTCCCATTCTCCTGCTGCCCTGCCGGGGTCACTCCTATTTTGCGCCCCCGATCGGCGGCTGCCTCAGGCTCTTCCCGCGAAATCCGATTCTCCGGCCCACAGAAAACGACAGGGCACCCGCAACATTTTTTCGCCTCATCGTCCCATAATTTCACCGCGAGAACCCTCTCTTTGCCCACAGATTCCCTGGCTTCGCGCAAAAGTCTGGTAATCTGGGTAAACATTTGTTAAACCTGGTAAAATAGTAAAGCTAGTTAACTTGGATCGCCGACTATGGACAGTGTCAGAGCGAGCCATTGCCTGAGTAAGGGCCCCGAAACGTCCTGGGGCGGCAGGGCAAGGCCCTGAAGGCAACGCGACATGTCCGGGTCGGCAAGTCCTGAGACCCTCAGAAGGAGGCAGAGCGATTATGGCTACGAGCACAGCGGATCGGACTGAGGTAATGAACGGCCTGTGGAAGCGGTACCTGCGTAGCCGTAAGGATGAGGACCGCAACGTGCTGGTCGAGAACTACCGGCACCTGGTCGAGCAGCAGGCCGCCCGGCTGGCCAAGCGGCTGCCCGCACAAGTCACCTACGACGAGCTGGTCAGCGCCGGCTTCGACGGCCTGATCGAGGCCGTCCAGGCGTACGATCCGACCCGCAAGGCCAAATTCGAGACCTTCTGCCAGCAACGCGTCATCGGGGCGATTATGGACTGGTTGCGGACCCTGGACATCCAGAGCCGTACCGTCCGCCGCTTCGAGAAGAAGATGGTCCAGGTCCGCGAGATCCTCGACACTGAACTGGGGCGGCCGCCGAACGACAAGGAGCTGGCCGAACGCCTGAACATCTCCGAGGAGCGGCTCCACCAGCTCGCCCGGCTGAGCCAGCTGGGTCACGAGGTGCACTTCTCCAGCATCCCGCAGGAGACCGAAGGCAGCGCCTCGGGCCGGCACCTCTGGGAGACCAGCGACCCGCGCACGATTGACCCGGCTACCGAGATCCGCCGGCAGATGCTCGTCGAGCACATTACCAAGGGTCTGGTCCGCGAGGAGCGCCTCGTCATCATTATGTACTACTTCGAAGAGATGACCATGGCCGAGGTCGGCGCGACACTGAATCTCTCGGAGTCGCGCGTCAGCCAGATCCACAAGGACGTGATCCTGCGTCTTCGCGGCCGGCTCAAGGACCGGTTCGAAGACCTTGTCCAGGTGTAACGCATACGTACGGTCGAGTCGAAGCAGAGGGACCGGCCCAGCGATCGCCTTCACCACGGCAGGTCAACCCGCAACTTGCCGCGGCGAGGTGACGCGACAGCCACTCCCAGGCGTGACCCCAACGGATACCGGGCCTCACGCCATGACTGGCCGGCATTTGCCGAGGCAGTTCATTGGATGGACTACCCGGCGGCAGTACTGGCGCGAGATTCGCATGATGCGTACCTCGCGGCAGCCAAGAGAGGTTGGGGAGTTTCACCAAACGCGGCCGACCTGGGGTCGGCCGCGTTTGTTTGTGTTTGCCCTTCTATGGCGGCAAGGGGCCGGTTCGCCCAGGGCGCCGGACCGCTGGCATCAGCCGGATCAGTTGCCAGGGACCACGTACGTGATGACCAGCTTCGGCCGGTTCGCCACGCTCGCGGCGCTGGATTGGTAGAAGTAGTCCTGGTTGTTCCTGCCCTCGTTGGTGCACTTGACGATCCAGCCGTAGTTCATGGACGTCCCGGCCAGCCAGCTCTGCACGCGGGCTGTCACATCCCAGGAGTACCAGACACCGGCGACCCCCCGCCTGGGTGCGGTCGCATCCGGCGTGGCCGCGAAGTCACCGCCCGGCGCGGTCCAACGGATATTCGTCGAGGCGAAGGTCCAGTTCACTTGGGTGTCCGCCCAATCCTGGCTTACCGGGTAGACGCCGTACGCGCCGGTCTTACCCTTCACCTGGGCCGGAGCATAACTGTAAAGCGACAGCGTCGCCGATAGAACCGCCGCATCAGCCGGAATGCTCAAGACGTCGAACCGCAGGATGCCGCGTCGAAACTTACTGACGTTCAGATTGGCGTTACCGGCGACGATCATCTGAGTGGCGCTGCCGAAGTTGCTGGTGCTGTTGCCGGCGAGGTACGAGTCCTTCTGGCCGGCGTAGCCGTTCAGCCCCGTCTGCAGGACCTCCTGGACGATGTTCTGCGTCGTGGCGCTGGCGATGTTGGAGAGCACCGAGACGTTCTTGGCGGCATCCGCCGACTTGATGGCGAAGTAGTAGGTCGTGCCGCCCGTCAGCCCTGTAACGGAGAAGGCCTCATCCAAGCCCGGCGCCTTCGGCGCAGCCAGGCCGGCGACCTTCGTCGCAGCCGCGAATGTCGCGTTGCTGCTAATCGCGCTGGTGCTGTAGCGCAGGTTATAACTGGCGGCCGGGTTGGGGCCCGCCCCGTTGGCATCGTAGTCCGCCGGGGCGGTCCACGTCAGGCTGATGCTGCCGGTGTCGCTGCCGGCGGCGGCGCCTAACGTGGTGACTGCCAGCGGCGGCGTGGTGTCCGGGGCCGCAGCGCCGACCAGATTCGTTTCGGTCGCCAGGTAGCCGACCAGGCTGCGCGTTATCTTCGTCGCATAGGCGTAGTCGATGTAGTTGGGCGTGTCGACCGAGTCCGTCAGCTTGTGGTAGTTCGGGTTGGGCCATTCTTCCGTGATGTACGTGTTCTCAAAGCCCCAGTACACGAAACTCCAATTGTCCGTGTCGACGATCTGGTTGGTGAATACCGTCGTCAGCCCCTGGCCGTACAACTGGATCGCGCTGGCGAGCTTGTCCTGGATGGGCCGGTGCCAGTCGGCCCCCAGGTAGACCTTGTTGGCCCCGTCGTTGTACGAGATCATCTCCACTGAGATCACCCCCAGCAGGTTCTCGGTCCAGTGATCCAGGGCATAGCCCTTGCTGCCGGCACGAGGGTAAACCTCCTCCGCGTCCCAGGCGATAAAGCGGATCGTCGCCTCGAACTGATAGGGCGCCAGCACCCGCGCGATCTCCATGACGGCCGCCACGGCGCTGGCGTTGTCATCCGCGCCGGGATTGTCCACCGAATCGTAGTGGGCGCTGATGATGTAGATGTCTTGCGGTCTGACCGTGCCGGGCTTGACGGCCACGACATTGGTGCAGGCCGGGCCGTAGTAGGCCGCTGAATGTGGATCCAGCGAGGTCTGCAGGCCCAGCGACTGGAAGTAGTTGAAAATGTTGTCGCGACAGGGATCATGCTGCGGGCCGGTCA
The DNA here is from genome assembly GCA_025357795.1 of Planctomycetota bacterium. GTDB lineage: Bacteria > Planctomycetota > Phycisphaerae > UBA1845 > JANYLN01 > JANYLN01. Next base: position 79 of record JANYLN010000218.1, on the reverse strand, counting down.
TGCCACGGTTGTGACCATCGTGGGTGTACAGCACATCGTCCAGGAAGTGGCGGTACTGCGTCTGGCTGACCTGGTTGAC
>JANYLN010000183.1 GCA_025357795.1 Planctomycetota bacterium | reverse complement strand
CCGCGGAAGTACCGGACTGCCACCTAATACCAGGTCCACCGCGCGGATCAGGTAATCCCGGCTCTCGATCCGCAGCAGCGCGCCGCCGCCATCGTCGATCTCGAACACGGTCTCGCCGATCGTGGCCGGTACTTCGACGGTGTCACCGGGGGCGGTGCCGCGCTGGTAGACCACCTGCCGCGTCATGTGCTTGACGCGCTGGTCTTCCAGCCAGGCCGAGGATCGTTCGAGCAGGTCTGCCACGTTCTGGCGCTCCTACTGGGGCCGAGGGGGGCCGGGGTTACTGGAACAGGCGCACGCGCACCGTGGCGTCGGCGTCCGCCGCCGCCTTGGTGGTCTTGCCGATGAGTTTGTTGCCCGTGGCCGTGGCGGTCGCCTGCTGCGCGCCGGCGTTCCAGTACACGGTGGTGCCGACGGCAATGGCGCTGCCTCCGGCGGTGGACTTGGGGAAGTCGAAGATGCCCTCGACGGCCAGCGCCCCGAGGCGTCCGGCCAGAATGTCGAGCTTGGCCACGCCGACCAGGTCGCCCTGGACGACCACGTCCCCGGCGGTCACGTTGCTGCCCGGCGTGTAGTCAACACTTTCGTCGTCTTGAATGTATCTTGCGGCCATAAATCGCTCCTAATGAGTGGAATGCGGATGAAAAATGCGTTCGCTTACGCTTCGCCTTTGACCTTGAGCATGGCGCGGGGGTCTTGCATCGCCACGCCGAAGTCGATGTACCCGCGGAACTTGATCCCCAGCGTGTCGAAGTCCTCGACCGCCTGTTCGACGGTGGGCTGTTCGACGCCGTTCAAGAACGCGACCTCGATGCCCGGCAGCACGTTGGGGTCGGCCAGCAGATACCAGGCCTTGCTGCTGTTGCCGGTGATCGTCGCGTTGCCCAGGTAGGCCGACGAGGCGACGGAGAACTTGCCGACCATCGGGTTGTCCTGCGGGACCAGCGTGGATTTGGTTCCGGTCGTGGCGATGGAGGCGAGGAGTTGGCGACTGGCGGTGAGAATGTCAGCTTGCACCCGCAGCGCCGTGGGCACCAGCAGAATGCGTGGTTCGAGGCCCAGCGGCCGTCCGTTGGGCTTGGTCTGGCTGAGGAACGTGGTGTACGCGGTGGTCAGGCTGTCCACCGACAGCGCCGTGTCCACGCCGGAGAGGAAGTTATTATTGCCGGTGGAGAAGTAGTTGCTGGGGTTCGAGAGCAACAGCGGCCAGACGGCTTCGATGATGGCGTCGGCAGCGCCCATACCCAGGCGGCGCGGCACGTCCAGGAACGCCGACAGGTCATCGTTGATGATCATCTGCCGCGTGAGGCTGAACATGATGCCGTAGGTGTCGGCCTGGTTGGAGAAGGTTTGCTCGCCCAACTGCCCGTGCTTGAGTTCGCCGTCGGGACCGACCTTCTCGAACTTCATGTTGTCGGTGAGGCGGTAGCGGACGTGGGGCTTGAAATCGCGGAACGTGCCGATGCGGACGATGGAGCGCCAGGATGCCTCCTGGTAGTTGTAGCCATCCAGCAACACCTTGTTGGCGACGTTGGAGAGGATGCCCGGCAGCGAGAGCGTCGAGAACGCGGCCAGGATGAACTCGGTGCCCTTGCCCACGCAGGGCGGCAACTCGCGCCCCTCGGCGCGGGCGCACATGCGGAAGAACTCCTGGACGCCGACGCCGCGCAACTTGCCGGCGGCTTCCACCGCCGGTTCGCCAAACGCCGCCAGGAGCGTCTTCTCCGGCAGGCGACCGGCGAACCCCGCCGTGGCCAGGATGACCTTCTGGTCGATCCGGTTCTCCTGAACATGGGCGGCGGGGGCGGCGGGCCGGTCGGCGCGCAACACCTCCAACTCGGTCTTCTCCTGGGTCCAGCCTTCCTCGACCGCTTTGGCGGCGATCTCGGCATGCTTGCCCCCGGTGCCGCACACCTTCTGCACGGCGGCGATCCGCTTCATTTCGGTAGCGGCGGCGGCGCGGATGGTCTCCGGCGTCTGCGGGGGCGCATCAGCGGCGACGGCGGGAGTGACGACGGTAACGGTTGCTTCAGCGGGCATAACGGTCTCCTTATGTGCGGCGATCTGGGCGGACGTGCTGTCGTCCGCACCCAGCGCCACGAAACTGACTTCTCCAAGCAGTGACTTGCGAGCGATGTTGACGGGGCCTTTGAAGGTCTGGCCGTTGGCCTGGGCGCTGGTTCCCTCGGGCACCCATTCGACTTCGATGGCGCGTGCGCCGATGGAGGCCTGCCAGGGGAACCCGTTGGCGGCGTCGGCCAACACTTCCTGGGCGGCTTTGCCGGAGGCCGAGACCACGCCGGTGACGCCCAGCGTCCGCTCCTTGATCTGCACGTTGTCGATG
>JANYLN010000180.1 GCA_025357795.1 Planctomycetota bacterium | reverse complement strand
CCGGCCTTGGCCGGGCCCTTGTTGTCGTTGTCGTGCTTTGCGATTCGAACCTGAGATCTGTAATTGTCTTGTTTGCTTGAACGAGGTAAGGCAGGAGCTTCCATGGTCAAGTTGAGACTGAAGAGGACCGGCCGGACGCATCGGCCGTATTACCGTATCGTTGCAGTGGACATGCGCACGCGTCGCGACGGCGCCCCGCTCGAGGAACTAGGTCACTACGATCCGCTCGAGACCGATGCCGCCAAGCAGGTGGTGCTCAAGCCCGAGCGGGCACAGCACTGGCTGAACGTCGGCGCCCAGCCGAGCGCGACGGTCGCCAAGCTGCTCAAGAAGGCCGGCGTGGTCAAGACAGCGCCCGCCAAGTAAGGCGTGGCCGAAGGACCGTGGGCCTGCGATGCGCATCGATGTGCTGACATTGTTTCCCGAGGCGATCGAGCCGTTCTTCGCCTGCAGCATCGTTGGTCGGGCGCAAGAGGCGGGGCTCGTGCGGATCGTCTGCACGAACTTCCGCGACTTTACGACCGACAAGCATCGCAGCGTCGATGACAAGCCCTTCGGTGGCGGGGCCGGCATGGTGCTCATGCCGGCGCCGCTGCTTGCGGCCGTCGAATACGCGGAAGCCCAGGATTCGCAGGACCCGGTCACACGGGTGCTACTGACCCCGCAGGGCCAGCCGCTGACCCAGAAACTGGCCCGCGAGCTGGCGCAAAAGCCCCGGCTGTTGCTGATCTGCGGGCACTACGAGGGCTTCGACGAGCGGATTCGTATCGGCCTGCAGCCGCTGGAAATCAGCATCGGCGACTACGTCCTCAGCGGTGGCGAACCCGCGGCCATGGTCATGGTCGACGCCGTGGTGCGGTTGATCCCGGGTGCTGTCGGCGGCGAGCAGACCCTCGATGAAGAGTCCTTCACCGAAGGTCTGCTGGAGTACCCGCAGTACACCCGGCCGCGGAACTTTCGCGGCATGGAGCCGCCTGAGGTTCTGGTTGGCGGCCACCATAAGAAGGTGGCCGAGTGGCGCCGCTCCGAGGCCCTCAAGCGGACTTGGCAGCGGCGGCCCGACCTGCTGCGGGCGCGCCCGGCACTGCTGGAGGAACTGCGGCAGGTGCTGGCCAAAGAAGGATTGCCCGCGCCGGATGCGCCGACAGGTGAGCCGGCCTGGATGGATACAACGGACTATTAGAGTCAGAGTGTTAGTGGTCTAGAAAGGTGTGTCATGAATCGAGCCAAACTCATCGAAATCGCCGAGGGTCCTGATCGCAAGCGCGAGGTCCCCAAGTTCGAGATCGGCGATAACGTCACGGTGCATGTACGGATCAAGGAAGGCAGCAAGGAGCGGCTCCAGCCGTTCGCCGGCACGGTCATCGCCCGCCAGGGCCGAGGCGTGACGGAGACCTTTACGGTCCGCCGGATCGTCGAGAACGAAGGCGTGGAGCGCGTCTTCCCGGTCCATAGCCCGACTGTTGCCAAGGTCGACGTTGTCCGCCACGGCGTGGTCAACCGTGCCAAGCTCTACTACCTGCGCGACCGCATCGGCAAGGCCACCAAGCTGCGCGAGCGGCACGCCAAGAAGGTTGCCGATCAGCCCGCCGCCGGCAAAGAGCCGAAGTAAGGGTCCCCGGGCGCGTCGCTGGCTGTACCGAAAGGAGGCCAACGACTTATGCCTCCACAACGCAAGGACAGAATCGGTCGCCGAGGCGAACGGATCGCCAGGCGCTTTCTCCGGTGGCGCAGAGGTTACCGGATCATCGAAAGCAACTGGCGCTGTCGCCTCGGCGAACTTGATATTGTGGCCCTCGACGGGCAAGTGCTGGTGTTCGTCGAGGTCAAGACGCGGCGGTCGACCGTGCCCGCCGATCCCGAGGACGCGGTCACGCCGGACAAACTGCAACGTCTGCGGCGTCTGGCTCAAGCCTTTGTCAGCCAATACAATCTTGGCCATTTACCGTGCCGCATCGATGTGCTGGCGGTGACGGTGTCTGACTGGCCTTGGCCGGCAAAGGTCGTGCATTACAAGGACGCGACCTGAAGTGGCTATGCCGCCATGTTCGGAGTTTTTGCTTTAGCGGGCGTTCGGAGTTCCGGCTTTAGCCGGGCAGTGTCTTTGTTACCTGTTGTAGGCGCGCATGCTGATCGACACGCACTGCCATCTGACCGATGCGAACTTGCTGGCCCGGCATGCCGACGTGCTGCGGCGTGCGACCGAGGCGGGCGTGCAGCGGATGGTCACGGTGGCGACCGCGCCCGCCGATTGGGACGTGGCGCTGCCGCTGGTGGCGAGCAACGGCATGCTTTATATGGCGGCCGGGCTGCACCCGCACAAGGCGTCACAGTGGACGCCGGACGTGCTGGAACATCTCGAGTCGCTGCAGCGGCAGCCCAAAGTGCTAGCCGTCGGCGAGATCGGGCTGGAGTACCATTACGATTTCAGCCCGCGTGAGTTGCAGTACGAGGCGTTCGTGCAGCAGTTGCAGCTGGCCCGGCGGTTGCAGAAACCTGTAGTGGTGCACAGCCGCGAGGCCCAGGCCGACACCGTCGCCATCCTCCGCGAGCAGGGCATGACGGATCGGCCGCTGGTGTTCCACTGCTTCACCGGCACGCCGGAGGAAGCACGGCAGATCCTGGACAACGGCTGGTACGTCTCGCTGGCCGGCGTCGTGACGTTCAAGAACGCCCGCGACGTGCAGGATGCGGCAAAGCTCGTGCCGCCCGACAGGCTGCTGATCGAGACCGATAGCCCGTACCTGACGCCCGAGCCGCTCCGCCGGGTGCGGCCGAACGAACCGGCCTACGTGGCCCACACGGCGCGGTTCCTGGCACAGCTGCGCGGCGTGAGCTTCGAGGAGCTCGCGGCAACGTGTTGGGCCAGCGCCTGCCGATTCTTTGGATTGGATCCGGCGGTTGGTTGACAAGCAGCAAGGACGAAACGATTTCGTCAGCAGGGAAGCAAGCGGACCTAAGGAGATTGCAGACATGGCAAATTGCCTGGTCACCGGCGGCGCCGGGTTCATCGGATCGCACATCGTCGAGCGGCTCGTCACCCTCGGCCACCATGTGCGCGTGCTGGACAACCTCGCCAGCGGCAACCTGCAGAACGTCCAACCCTTCCGCGACAAGATCGAGTTCGTCCAGGCCGACGTGGCCGACCCCGACGTTTGCCGCCAGGTCGTCAACAGCATGGACTGGATCTTTCACGAGGCCGCGGCCGTCTCCGTACCCTTCTCCGTCGATCATCCCGAGCAGACGCACCGCGTCAACGTCGATGGTACGTTCTACCTGCTCGACGCCGCGCGCCACGCCAAGGTGCAGCGGTTCGTCTTCGCCGCCAGCAGCAGCGCCTACGGCGACGACCCCGACAGTGCCGCCAAGAAGGAAAGCAACCTGCCCCGCCCGCTGAGCCCCTACGCCGTCAGCAAGCTGCTCGGCGAAAATTACTGCCGGGTATTTGCCCTCTGCTATGGCATGAACACCGTCGCCCTGCGGTACTTCAACGTCTTCGGGCCGCGGCAGAATCCCAAGAGCCAGTACGCCGCCGCGATCCCGGCCTTTGCGACGATGATCCTGAACGACCAGCCGCCGACGATCTACGGCGATGGCGAGCAGACCCGCGACTTTACCTTCATCGAGAACGTGGTCGACGCCAACCTGTTGGCGGCTCAGGCCGATGGCGTGGCCGGGCAGGTCTTCAACGTGGCTACCGGAAACTCCTACTCGGTCAATTTTGTGATCGCCGAACTCAACCGCATTCTCGGCAAGAACCTCAAGAAAACCCACGCCCCCGAGCGGGCCGGAGACGTCAAGCATAGTTTGGCGGATATCTCATTGGCTGCAAAGCTCTTGAAGTTCAAGCCGCGGGTCTCGTTTGAGGAAGGATTGGCCCGAACCGTAGACTATTACGTCTCGTTGGCATCCAGCGCCAGCCAGCGCTGACCGTGACCGCTGGCGCACAATCCGCCAGGGGGATCTGACCTATGCGGCTTGCTCGTAGCGGCCGGGCCGCTTAGACTTTTTATATTATCCGGCCGAAGTCTTGCTGTTGTTGCTTTTGCAGTGCCGTAACGACAACCCAAGGAGACAGTCACGTGCAAGAAGCAAGCACACGCAGTATTTATAATGTCTGGGCCCACTTCTACGATCACACCATGGGTCGCGGGGTGCAGCGCCGCCAGCAGTTGGCGATCGACCGGATGAACATTCGGCCGGGCGAGAGGATTCTGGACGTTGGCATCGGCACGGGCCTGTCGCTGGACCTCTACCCCCAGCACTGCAAGGTCACCGGCATCGACATTTCCGAGGGCATGCTTGCCAAGGCCGCCAAGCGGATCGAGCAGTACGGCTACAAGTTCGCCAACCTCTCCGTCGCCGACGCCCTGAACCTGCCCTTCTCGGATGCCTCGTTCGACCACGTCTTCGTCACCCACGTGATCACGGTGGTCAGTGATCCGGTCCGGCTGATCGACGAGATGCGCCGCGTCTGCAAGGTCGGCGGCAAGATCGTCATCGTCAACCACTTCCTCTCGGGCAACCGCTTTGCGGCCGCCCTGGAAAAACTCCTGCGGCCGATCTGCGAGAAGATCGGCTGGCGCAGCGACCTGTCGCTGGAGTACCTGATCGAGAAGACGGGCCTGCCGGTGGACTATCGCTACAAGCTCGACAGCGTGGACGTCTGGGAGACGGTCTTCGCCACCAACGATGGCCCCAAGCAGCCCTGTATCGCTGCATAAAATCCGCCGTGCAACGTGCAATGGTGTCGACGCGACCGGCGGTTGCCGCCGGTCGCTACAACTGAGGGTGCAACCCCTGGCCGCACTATCCACCATCCCGGCTGCCCAGCGCCGATCCCGGCGGTTCGCCCTCTGCGGCCTGCTCGGGCTGGCGCTTCTTGCCGCGCCAGGCTGCGGTCCCAGGATCAAGTGGTATCCGGACTACACCCAGGCCCAGCCCGTCGCCCAGAAGCAGAACCAGCCGATGTTGCTGTACTTCTGGGACTGGCTCAGCCGGGACCGGGCCCGCATGGAGATGGAAGTCTTCTCCGACCCCGACGTCGCCGCCATGATGCGCCGCACCGTCAACGTCCGGCTCGAGCAGGGCTGGTTCCGCGATCGGGTCCGTCAGTACGATGTCCGCACGGTCCCGACGTTCATCCTGATCAACCCCCAGGGCGCCGAGCTGTCCCGCCTGACCGGCGTGCCCGCGCCGGCGGACTTCATCAAGTGGCTGCAGACGTCGATCAAACAGCCCCAGGCCGCCGATAGCCCCCCGACCCCTGCGACGCAGCCGAGCGATGTGGAATCCGCCATGTCGGCCATCGCCCCGGCGTCCGGTCCGAACCCTGAATAGCAGATCCACCTCCGGTGTCGCAGGCCACTTCTGGGCCGCTCCCGCCCTTTGCCCCTTATATCAATATTCTCTGACGGTCGTACCGCTATCCCCATCGCCCGACAGCCATCGCCGCTCGAGCACCCAACTCAACTCTCAATACTGCCATAGCGTGTCACCGTCGAACGAGCCCCACTCTGCACGTCCCCAGCCGCACCGCTCCGCCGCCTCCAAGCCTCAAGTTATCGGCCATTGTGGCCGATATGCAGCCTCTGATTGCCAGGTAAGCGATTGGCCCCAACCGGGTCCCGGGCCATGAGGAGTTTGACTGTTCCGATAAGGCGGACGGACCCGATAGGTATAACGATGGCGGCGCTCGGCAAATCAGGCGGCTTCGGTGCCGCCCCATGCGCAAGACTGTGCGAGGGCTCTATGCACACACGTCTTCTCCAGCGAGTCTGCAAGCCAGCGGCGGTCGGATCGGTTTTGCTGCTCGTGCTCCTCACGGGATGCCAGACCATGACCCGGCACGCGGCGGTCTCCGCGCCGGCGGAGCCAGCGCATCATCAGCCGGTCGAGCCGCCGGCGGACCAGGCCCCGATCGCCCATCCAGTTGTTCACACGGCCTCGGCGGGCGATCCAGACCTGATGCTCTTCGGCAGCGACCCAGGCCGGCAGATGGCCGGCAGCCAGCCGCGCCCCGTGGCCTCGCTCCAGCAGCAGACCTTCACCGAGGTCGGACGCGACTTCGACCCCGACATCGATAGCGCCGGCAAACAAGTCGTCTTCGCCTCGACCCGTCACTGCGAACGGCCGAACCTCTACCTCCAGAGCACGAAGGGCCGGGCCGTCACCCAGCTGACCAATGACCCCGCCAGCGAGATCCAGCCCCGTTTCAGCCCGGATGGCAAGAAGATCGCGTTTGCCTCGGACCGCACCGGCCAGTGGGACATCTACGTCCTGGACCTGGAAAACCGCACGACCTTGCAGGTCACGCACAATGAGTCGCACGAACTGGCGCCCAGTTGGAGCCCCGATGGCAAGTGGCTCGCCTACAGCCGGCTCTCGCCGACGGGTGCCTGGGAACTGTGGCTGGTTTCGCTCGACGATGCCGCCCAGCGTTGCCTCGGCCCGGGCCTGTTGCCGCCCTGGAGTCCGGACGGTGGCGAACTGGCCTTCCAGCGGCCGCGTGAACGGGACGGCATGCTCTTCGGGATCTGGACGGTGAAGATCGACCACGGCGAGCCCAGTTGGCCCACCGAGATCGCCGCCGAGCCCGATGCCGCGCTCATCTGCCCCGCCTGGTCGCCCGACGGCAGTCAGATCGCCTTCTGCCGCGTGCCGGTCGGCGGCATGAGCGGCGGTGGCGCGACCTTCCGCCCGAGCCGGGCGGACATCTACATCATCGACGCGGAAGGGACCAGCCGCATGCGGCTGACCGACGGCGGGGCGAACTTCGGCCCGTGCTGGTCCAGCGAAGGCCGGCTATTCTTCTCGACCGACCGCGATGGCCGCGAGCGGATCCGGAGCCTGCGGATCGCCGGGCCGGTAAAACCGAACCTCGTCCATGCCGCGGCGATGCATGAGGAAACAGGAACGTCCGAAAGCGCTCATGCAGGGCGCCTTTCGGGCCGATAGTTCTGTAGGCAGGACCGGTAACCTGGATGGTTGCCGGAGATTCAAGGCGGCCAACGGGCCGACAGGTCACGGATGATCGGGATCAGGCGATACGTACTTGTGGTGTTGGTCTGCTGGGTTGGCTGCGCAGGGTGTCACAACAAGCGCGGCACGCCGGCCCCCGTGGCGATCGGTTATATGGGTCGCCCGGTGACCTTCGCGGTGGTTCCGGTGACGGACCTAAGCGGCACGGGCACGTTGGACACCCTGGCGCTAACGGACATCTTCGCCCACGAGCTGGCGCAGGTGCCGCAGGTGTCGGTGGTCCCGGTGAGCCAGACGGCTGCCGTGATGCTCGGGCAGGGCTGGCGCGGCCTGAGTTCGCCGAACCAGGCTCAGCTGCTGGCGCGAATGCTCAACGCCGACGGTGTGGTGGTCATGGCGGTCACGATGTACGACCCGTACAACCCGCCGAAACTGGGCCTGATCGCCGAGGTGTACTTGGTGCCGACCCGGTCAGCGACGACGATGCCGGGCGAGGACGTGAACCGCTCGCTGGCCCCGCTGGCCAGTCAGCCGGCGCCGCAGTCAGGCCCCGACCGGCAAGTGCAGCGGGTCTTCGATGCCCGGCAAACGAGCGAGCAGAAGGCGGTCCGGCACTTCGCCAGCCGCGATGTCCGCGGCTCGCACGAGTGGCAGGATTACCTGCGGGACCAGCGGCAGTTCCTGCGGTACTGCAGCTGGCAAACAGTGATGGATTTGGTCGGCGGTGTGCGGCCCTTGTCCTACGAGGACGAGGACTGAGAACACGCGGCCGGCAGACAAGGTTAAACGGAGGTCGCTATGGATGTGATCCGGCAGCTCTCGCTGATCAAGGGCAAGCACCGGTACGTGTTCCGCTATGGGCCTGGCCACGAAGAGGAACTCGTCGATTCGCTGGCCGGCATGGCCAACGATCCAGCCTGCGACTTCGACTGGTTCGATGCGGCCGTGCTCAGCTACCAGATGGGCCGCCGGATCGATAAGGAGCTCGAACAGCTCAAGCACGATAAAGGGTGACGGCGGCCGGTTGGTCTGGCCGCTTACGGTGCGCGGGGCGGAGTCCCGGGCAGGGTTGGTGGGTTGCGGAGTCAACGAGAAGGTTTCGCCGTCGGATCACAAGACTGTCATGAAAAACCCTGAACTGATCGAACAATTCCTGAACTACATGCGGTACGAGCGGCATTTCAGCGAGCACACCGCCAAATGTTACGGCGCTGACCTCCAGCAGTTCAGCGGGTTTCTGCTGACCGGCCCCTCGCCCGAGGCCAACAATGGTAACGGCCAGGCCCTCGCCGCCGGCAATGGCAACGGCCAGCCCGCGACCGAGCCGGCCGCAACCAAGGACCTCCATTCCACCCTGGTTGGCATGGACACCTACGAGGTCCGCCGCTACCTGGCGCACCTGGCGGAGCACCAGTACAGCCGGGCAACCATGGCCCGCAAGCTGGCGACGCTACGGTCGTTCTACAAGTTTCTGATGCGCCGCGGCCACGTTCAGGCCAACCCGGTCGCCCCGATCCGCACGCCCAAGCAGGAAAAGCGCCTGCCCAAGTGCCTGGGGATCGACGACGTCCGCAAGCTCCTGGCCACCCCCGACGACGGGACCCTCCTGGGTACCCGCGACCGTGCGATGCTCGAGACGCTCTACTCGACGGGCGTCCGCGTCAGCGAACTGTGCGACCTCAACCTTGAGGACACCGACTTGGTCGCCGGCGTGATCCACGTCCGCGGCAAGGGCAAGAAGGAGCGCATCTCCCCGGTCGGCCCGACCGCCGTCGAGTCGATCCAGCGCTACCTCCGGATCCGCCAGGCCAGCCCCAAGAGCGGTTCGTTCGACCCCCGCGCCCTCTACGTCAACAAGCATGGCAAGCGCCTGAGCACCCGCTCGGTCCGCCGGAAGCTCGACAAGTACCTGATCGAAGCCGGCCTCGACCCCTCGATCAGCCCGCACACCCTGCGGCATACCTTCGCGACGCACATGCTCAACAACGGTGCTGACCTGCGCAGTGTCCAGGAGCTGCTGGGCCACCAGTCGCTCTCGACGACCCAGATTTACACGCACCTGACGACCGAGCGGCTCCGCCAGGCCTACGAGTCCGCCCACCCCCGGGCCGAGGGCGCCAACGGCACGAACGGCAACGGTCACGCCGGCCTCCACGGCAATGGCGGCGCCCTCAGCGCCAGCCGCACCATCGAGCCGACCGCCGCCGCCGTCCATAATTGACGACTGTCAGTGGCGTTTGCCTGATGTTGGGCTGAACTGGCACCGGCTACAACGGCCGTCTTGCCACCGAATAGGATATTTCTGAGGCCGCCCGTCCATCCGACAGGCGGCCTCGTTGTTTTCGGCCCTCGATGTCGGTGCCCCTACCTCCCACAACGGACAATTGACCGCTGCGTACATTCTTCTTGCCGGACTGGAGACATTGGAGGACGATTTTCGATATACTACTTCGTCCCGTGATGTAGGGAGGTATCGGTATGGTTCGCAACATTCTGATCGTCTGTGCAGGGCTCGTCGTACTGGCCGCGGCAGGCTGCGCCGAGAACCAATCCGTGCTCAGTGCGCTACCTGACCCGTCGGTCCGCCCGGACCCCGCCCAGCGCGCGGCGGCCCTGCCGGCTCGACCACTGCTGATCCAGCATCCCTATCGCCCCCTCTGGCAACCGATGTCCGTCCGGACGGTCGCCTTTGGCGAGCCGGACTGGATGCCGACGATCGGACTCTCCGCCCGCTGGACCTGCATCGTGGTCCATCACTCCGCCAGCGACAAGGGTACTCCCGAATCCATGGACCAGTCCCATCGCCAGCGCGGCTGGGATGAACTGGGTTACCATTTCGTGATCGGCAATGGCCTCGGCTACCCCGACGGCAAGGTCTATGTCGGCGCCCGCTGGGATAAGCAGAAGCACGGGGCGCACTGCAAGGTCCCCGGCAACTACTACAACGAACACGGCATTGGCATCTGCCTGATGGGCAACCTCGAGGACCATCCGCCGACCGATGCCCAGATGCAGGCCCTGGCCCATCTGGTGATGTACCTGGAAAGCCAGTGCGGCTTCAGCTACGACCGCGTGCTGACCCACGGCGGGATCACCGGCAAGACCCTCTGCCCAGGGCGATACTTCTCGACCAACGACCTGTACCGCCGGATCAGCGCCCCGATGTATGCCAGCCGCAAGTAGGCGGCGCTGCGCCGGCCAGACAGGAAGTCTGCAGTAACCCGCGGCGTCGGCCGCGATCACTCGGAGTAGACGCAGGAGATGGCCGCACAACGGGACCTCGCACATCGTCTCACATCGGGAATCCACGTGAAACTCATCGCCACCTGCGCTGCGTTGTTCGCGCTGGCGGCGACCGGCTGCCAGCCCCACGACCGTGTCATCGATGTGCTGCCCGCCCCGACTACCGGGTATCGGCCGCAGCAACCCACTCGCACGGCCCGGGGCCCGCAGCCGCAGCCCAACCGCCAGACCGCCTCCGTCCCCTGGTGGAAGTGGCGGACCAAGCCCACCCCGCCCCCGCTCAAGAGCTCGATCTCGCCCGAGCCCGGTTGGGTCCCCGCTTCCGGCATCAGCAACACCTGGGAATGCATCGTCATCCACCACTCCGCCAACGACAAGGACACGCCGCGCTCCATGGATGCCTGGCACCGCCAGCGGGGTTGGGACGAACTGGGCTACCACTTCGTGATCGGCAATGGCGAGCGCTACCCCGACGGCCTAATCTTCGTCGGCCCCCGCTGGGCCAAACAGAAGCAAGGCGCCCACTGCAAGACCCCCGGGGCCTACTACAACGAGCATGGCATCGGCATCTGCCTGATCGGCAACATGGAAGATCACCGGCCGACCCCCCGGCAGATGGAAGCGCTCACCCAACTGGTCGCATTCCTGCAGCGCCAGTGCGGCATTCCGCCGGACAAGATCCTCATGCACGGGCACATCACGCACAAGACCGCCTGTCCAGGCAGGTACTTCTCGATCGGCGACCTCATGCAGCGGCTCAATGCCAGGCCCTGAGAATGGCCGGCCCCGCCAGCGAACGGCCATATCGACCGCATGACAACATAAGTGTTGGACCGGGCAGCCTGGCGACGCCCGCAACCCACGGACTGCAAATTGCAGAGGCCGGGACACGCATCGCATGTCCCGGCCTCTGCTCATTTTCCTGGTGATACCGTCCGTACAGGCGAGACTACTTCTTCCCGCGGCGAGCCCGGGCCTTGCCTGCGGCCTTGTGCGGTTTCTCATCGGTCCCTCCGGTCAGCCATGCCACCAGCAGGTCCACGGCCGCATCCAGATCCTTTTGGTGCACCGACTCCGTGATCGTGTGAATGTACCGGGTCGGAATGCTGATCGTGATCGTGCGATAGCCCCTACCGGTCCGCTGCATCGCGGCCGCGTCGGTGGCCCCGCCGGTCAAGACCTCCAGCTGGTAGGTGATCTTGCCCTTCTCCGCCACTGCGACGAACTCGTCGATCAGGCCGCGATCGCTGATGCTCCCGCGGTCCATCACCTTGATTGCCACGCCGCCGCCCATCCTGCTCGGCGACTCCTCCTCGCTCACACCCGGCGTATCGCACGCCAGCGTCGTATCCAGCGCGATGCAGATATCCGGGTCGATGCCGAACGTGCTCGGACCCGCGCCGCGCAGCCCGACCTCCTCCTGCACTGTCGCCACGTAGTAGATGTCGAATGCGCTGTTCTGGCCGACCTTGCGAAGTGCGTTAATGGCCACCCACGAGGCGATACGGTTGTCCATCGCCTTGCCGGTGAAGACCTCGCCGATCTTCATCAGCGGCTGCACCAGCGTCACCGGGTCGCCGACCCGGACCAGCCTGGCCACCTCCTCCTTCGGGATAAACAGGTCGACGAAGAACTCGTGCATCTGCGGGATCTTCTTCTTTTCCTCCTCGCTGGCGATGTGCACCGGCTTGCCCGCCGGGTTCAGCACACCGTAGAGGTCCTCCTTGCCCTGGACCAACACCCGCCGGGCAAAGAGGTTCCGCATGTCGAAGCCGCCGACGTTCGTCAGACGCAGCCGGCCTTCCTTGTCCACCGCCTTGACGTAAAAGGCGATCTCGTCCATGTGACAGGCGATCATGACCTTCCGCGCCTTGCCGCCGCTGGCCCTCTTGCTCGCCGCCTTAAGGCCGACCAGGTTGCCCATGGCGTCCTCGCGCATCTCGTCAAACAGGCCGGCCGCCTCCTGGCGGATCACGTCCCTTATGCGCTCCTCGCGTCCCGGTGCGCCCGGCGTCTCCGACAGCTTTCTCAGCAGTTCCATTGTCATCCTCGTTACACGGGTTTTACATGACCGCAACAGCGGGACATCACGCCCCCCCTGTCTCTCACCAGCATGTACTCAGGATTGTAGCGGCCAGCATCGTGAGTGTCATACGCAGGCCCAGATCCCCGATGCGCCCCTACGTCCCCGCGCGGACCTTAAGTACGATCTGCTCGGCCACCTGCGCAGGACTGTACGCCTCCGTGTCCAGGATAAGGCCCGCCGCGCTGCGGTAGCAGGCCTCCCGGCTGGCCAGCAGGTGGCGGATCTCATCCAGGCCCGTCAGAGATGTCAGGTTTGGCCGGCGGCTCGCGGTCGTCGCGTCCCCCGCGATACGGCCGTGCAACGCCTCGGCACTCGCGGTCAGCCAGACAACGAGCCCATTGCTTCGCAGTCGCTCGACGTTCTCCGGCCGTAACACTGCCCCGCCCCCAACGCTAATCACAGCCGGATCGGTGCTGGCCAGGTCGGCGATTACAGCTGACTCCAGAGCGCGGAAGTGCGCCTCGCCGAAGCGCGCGAAGATCTCCCGGATCGGCAGGTCGGCCCGCTGCTCGATGAGCGGATCCGTATCCAGGAAGGGCCAGCCCAGCGATCCCGCGACGATCCGCCCGACGGTCGTCTTGCCCGTGCCTCGATAGCCGACCAGAACCACCCTCATGCCGGCCCCCACGCCGCCGGCCGAGCCAGCGTCACCGGCGACCCGCCCGAAGCCCCCGCAATGCCCAGCGGGGTCAGCGTGATGGACTCCTCCGCCAGATCGATCAGCACCGCCGCCAGGCCGTCGTCCCGCTGCCCGGGGTTGACCGCAATCGTGCGCCCCAGCCTCTGCCAGAACCGCCCCGACAGGCCGGGCGATTCGTGGATATGCCCATGCAGCGACAGCAGCGGTTGGCGCTGCAGGATGAAATCCTTGATCGACCGTGAGCCCACATGGCCGATCTCCGGCAGGATGTCCAGGTCCGTCTCAAAGGGCGGGGCATGCGAAACCAAAATCCAATCCAGCGAGGCCGCCACCGGCACGCGCGCCAGGTCCTCCTGGAGAGAAGGCGCCGCGCCGAGGTAGACCGCCGCATTGACCGGCACCGGGCGGCCCCGCTGACGATCCCAGATCACGCCACCGTCAAAGAGGTAGGGCTGGCCTGGAAAGTCCAATCTTTCAAAATCTTTCACGGCATACGGACAGGGCGGCGTATAGGAGTATCCAACAAAACTGTACTCGCCGAAGAGAGGTGCATTATCGGACGGCAGAATCTGCAGGAGCCCGTCCCGCTCCAGGTCGATCATGGCATCGTAAGTGCAGAGCCAGTCATGATTGCCGACAATGGTAGCAATGTTACTATCAGGCGATCTATCCTTGATGACCTCGAAGTGGCGACGCATCTCCGTCAGCAGGAACCGGACCTGTGTGCCCACCGGATCGGCCACGTCACCATCGGGCAGGGCGTCCCCGCCCACGAGCAACAGGTTCGGCCGGTACACGCCGGCCCAGTCGGCTAACTCCTGCAAGTGGCGGGGCAGGCCGTGCAAATCAGTGGCAAAGAGCACTCTCATGCGTAAGAATCCTTAACAACGTACGCACCGCACGGCGGGGCCGCGGCACGCATGGCAGGCAATTATACACTGCGAGTAAAGAACGATAAAGTTGTGCAACGGTCTTGACAGCCAACACCTACGGATAGTTAATATTCCTGTGTCTGGCGCGGCGCAACAAGCAGGGGGGTCTTTCTACCCATCGCCTGGGACGGCTCGCGCCCCTGGACTGTGCCATACAGAAGCACTGATGTCTGGCCCTTTGCCTGGAGATAGCAGAAGCAATATGCCCGTAAAGCTCAGCGCATTCGCAGACGAGATTGGTGACGATCCACACCTGCAGATCAAAACGCTGCAGGCCGTGAATGTTCGTTATGTCGAGCTGCGCGGTGCGTGGGGTGTCAACGTCCTGAAGCTCAGCAGTCCGCAGGTGGCCGAGCTGAAACGCCTCTTCACCGACAGCGGCATCGCCGTCTCCTGCATCGCCTCGCCGATCGGAAAGGTGCGGCTGGACGAAGACTGGGACAGCCATTTCGATAATTTCAAGCACGCCGTCGATCTGGCCGAAACGTTCGGCTCCGGCTATGTGCGGATTTTTAGTTTTTACGCCCCGCAGGGTGGCCGCATCGAGGATCACCTGGACGAGGTCGTCCGCCGGCTCCGCCAGCAGGCCCAGTACGTGGCGGCCCGGCCCGTCACACTGGCCCTGGAGAACGAATCGCACATTTACGGCGACACGCCGGATCGTTGCGCGACCTTGATGCAGTCCCTGACTGGCACGAAGGTCACGCTGGCCTTCGATCCGGCCAACTTCGTGAGCATCGATGTGCTGCCTGTCTACGAGCGCTGCTGGCAGCCGCTTAAGCAGTACGTCGGCTACTTCCATATGAAGGACGCCGTCCGCCAGCCGAAGGTCCAGGCTGTCCCCGTCGGCCAAGGGGAAGGGGATTGCGACAGAATCTTGCGGGATGTTGCCGATACCGAATACAATGGGTTCCTCGCGATTGAGCCGCACCTGTCGCACGCCGGCCAATTCAGCGGTTTTTCGGGCCCGGAGTTGTTCGTCGTTGCCGCCCAGGCCCTGCAGGCGCTCTGCGCCAAGGCAGGCTTGGTGGTGGTGTAAACCGCGGATGGCGTGACCAGAAGAGTGGGACGCCCTCCGCCAGACCCGGATGGCCGGCTCAGCCAGGCGGGAGCTTTTGTCGTCAATGAAGTGGAACCGGGCAATGCGGATCGTAGCGGCCATCGGATGCGGCTGCCTGCCAGTGGCACTGGGTGGCTGCGTGCTGCCGCTGGTGCCGTTGGTGCCGGTCGGTGGCCGGCTCCTAGCAGACGCCTTACTGGACGTCTGGTTGACTTGGGCGCAGTAGAAATACGATAATTGTAGAAACATACTGCCGTCGTGGCCGGGCTCGGTTGCCCCGAGTGACCCGCCCGGCGATTTGCAATCGGCAGTGTTTCTTGGTAGAAGGGTGACAATTGTCCGCTGGCGCGGTCACTGTCGCAAACGTCGTTCGGACGTATTTTCCCGTAACGCGTAATAGGTTTCGAAGAGCCGGGATGTTCCCGGCTGTGATGTTGTATGGTAGCAAATCGAGATAGGAGGCACGAGCATGTTTACTTGGATTCTTCTGCTGGGCGTGGTTTTCCTGTGCCAGAGCGGTCTGTTCGCGGGGTTCAACAGCCTGAACGACATCCTGGCCCTGGTCGGCTTGGCCTAATGTCGCAAGCGGCAGGACGGCCCCCGCGCGCCTGTTACAGCACCTGAATACAGGCTTCTATAATGTCTCGCCGGGGGGTGTCCTGTCGCGGCGCTGGCCGCGGTTGTAAGACGTAAACGGAATTCCCGGGCGGTGGGCCGTAGGCCCCCGGACCCGGCGGGTCCGGATTCGGAACGCAAGCATCGGTCTTGCGACCGTCCCGGAAGGTTCTATTAGGTAACGCGTTACCCTAACGAGGAGGAGACGCAATGTTCGGTAGCCTTTGGATCGTTCTGTTGGTGGCGTTCGTGGCTCTCAGTGGCTTCCTGGGTGGCAGCTCGAGCATCACCAGCCTGCTGCTGTCGCTCTTCGCGCCGGCCAAGTAGTCCTGACAACCACGCTGTGGTTTGTCGATAATGCAAGGGGTCTTCGTGTACCGGAGACCCCTTGCTTATTTGGTCCGCCGGGCATGGCGCGTGACTAGAGCGTTTTCCGATTATCTCTAGCGGGAGTGACAGCATGGTCCTGCAACAGCGCAGGACCATGGCACCCAGCCAACCGGGCGATGCTCCAGACCGTAAAGACGTAGCCGTAGGCTGGTGGGTCGCGACGCAGGGCTCGCCGCAACTCTTTGCGTACTGACCTGCCCCCGATTTATGTACCAACCGTTATGAGAGTCTGACCAGTATAGTCCGAGTTCCGGCTGTTGTTGTCTTTGTTGCTGTTACCGCACGTGGTTGTACTCCTGCTGCCAAGGGGCTGCCAGAGCCTTGGCTTCGGCCAGGTTCGCGAAGACCTCCAGGTTCAGTAGTTCGTCCCGCAGCCGGCCCGCTTCGTCGCTGTCGTGGAGGAAGTCCCACGTCCAGACATCCTCCTTGTGCCATGCCCGATGTCGCAGGATTCCGTTGTCGCTGTGGCCCCATCGCCGTTTCTTGTGCGTTTTCTGTGGCACGCGAAAGCCCTCCAGTTTCCAGAGCCGACGGACCCGCTTGCGGTTGAC
>JANYLN010000168.1 GCA_025357795.1 Planctomycetota bacterium | reverse complement strand
CCCGCGCGGGCTTGGCCCGGCTGATTCGGTTGGTGTTGCGTCGACCCGTGGCTCGGCGGTGAATGCCGGGCCATTTGTCGCAAGTGAGGGCATTATGTTTGCCAGGCATGCCACAACGCAATCGCGACGTCGCGCAGGCTTCACCTTGGTGGAAGTCCTGGTGGTGATCGCGCTGTTGGGCCTGGTGGGGGCGATGGCGGTGCCACTTCTTCGCAACGACACGCCGCAGCAGTTGATGCAGCAGTCGACCGAACGGCTGGCCTCTCTCCTGGCGATGTGCCGCGCCCAGGCGATGCTCAACGGGCACCCAGTCCGGCTGACGTGGCAGATGCCCGCGGACGAAAGCAGCACGCCGTTGCACCCGACGGTGCTGCACGAGGCGGATCCGGTCGAGTCGCCGGGCGAGTTCAAGCCGATGGCGGCGAGTTGGGCGAACGATGTGGTCATCCACCGCAACGTGCAGATCCGCCTGGTACAGCCGGGCAGCTTCGACCTGAACAGCCTGGTCAAGACGGCGGGGCAGTTCGACCTGCCGGCCGAGCCCAGCGTGGCCGACGTGACGTTCCATCCGGACGGCACGGCGGACCCGGCGGTGTTCGTGCTGAGCACGAAGCTGCCGGAGGGTTCGAGTCAGGAAGAGTTGCAGGGCTGGGTTGTACTCGATTCGGTCTCGGGGCTGGCGAAGGTGAAAACGCCGCCGAGCGCCGAGCAGTTCGAGGGGATGCTCAAGGCGCAGGCGGCGCTACCGGACCTGCAGTTCCAGGAGAAGGCGATCGCGGTTTCCGAGCAGGCGACCGCGCAGAACCCGCTACTGGAGCAGATGGCCGCCAACATAACCCCGGACGGCCTGAACGATTGGATGTCCGAGGTGCTCGGCTCGCTCAACAGCGGCGGGGCGTCGGGTGGGGCGTCGGGCGGAGATTCCGCCGGCGGCAGCAATGCCGGTGCCTCGGCCGGGGGCAACAACGGGAATCCGTCGGCGGGCAATAACCCGTCGAACAACAACAATCCGAATGGCAACAACGGCGACGAGGCCGAGAACAATCGTCGCGGCGGCCGCAATCGCGCCAACCGCAGCGGCAATGCCGGCAGCGGCAACACGGGCGGCGGTAATACCGGCAGTGGTAACCGGGGTGGCGGCAATACCGGCGGTCTCGCCGGCGGCGGGAACCGAGGTTCGAGATCACGGTGAGAGACACGGGCGGGACAATCCGGGTTTCGCATTGCGCACGCGCCAGCGTCCTGCTGGAGGTGCTGGTGACCGTTACGATCATCGCGATGTTCATGGCGTTGATCGGCGGGCAGATTCTCACCTCGGTCAAGTCGGCCGGGCTGATCGAGCGGCGGCAGACGGCGATGATGCTGGCGGAGTCGATCGCGTCGCGGTTGCAGGCGGGCGGCTTCGAGGTGAGCGAGCAGGTCCAGCAGTTGTCGGGCACGTTCGATACGGCGCAGCCTGGCTGGGGCTGGCGGGTCAGCACGGAGCCGACCGACGATCCCACGCTGATGCGGATCCACCTGGAGGTGCTGCAGGGCGACGCGGCGCAGCCGGACGCCTCGGTCGAGGCGATGACCCGCGTTACAGATATGTATACGTTCTGGGCGATCCCGGCGAAGATGAACCTGGCCGATGACTTCGGCCTGAGCGACGAGGATGCCGCGGGTTTGGCCAGTGCCGGCATCGATGTGAAGAACTTCAATCCGGCGTCGCTGGTGGGGCTGGACTTGGCGGAGCTGCTCAAGCAGTACCCGCAGTTGGAGTCGCTGCTGGCGATGTACGGCATCGAGCCGTCGATGCTGGCCAGTATGGACCCCGCGATGATCCAGAAGGCCTTGGAGGCGTATATGGCCGCCAACGGCGGCAAGATGCCGAACATCCCGGGCCTGAGCGGCGGGGCCGGTGGGGGGAACACCAGCGGCGGCAACGCCGGGGGCGCGAACGGCAACAACGGTAACAACACGGATAACAACGAGGCCAGCAGCGGTAGTTTCGACATGGGCGAGCTGGCCCGGCTGCTGCAAAGCGGGGACCGCGCGGCGGCGGAGGCCTATGCCCGGGCCCACGAGAACGACATCAAGGGTATGGGCGGTAGCGGGGGGGGCAGTGCCCCGAGCAACAATCGCCCCGCGGGCAACAGCGGCGGCAATCGCGGCCGAAGCGGGGGGAACCGCTGATGGCGCGCACGCTCCGCCCGTATCGTCGCGGCATCACGCTACTGGAGATGCTCCTGGCGGTGAGCCTGCTGCTGCTGACGATGGCGACGCTGTTCCTGTTTTACACGGTCGCGCTGGACGCCACGGGGCGGGCCGGCAAGTTCACGATCCGCACGCAGCAGGCCCGCGTGATCCTGCAGCAGATGGCCCGCGAGGTCCGGCAGGCGACCACGGGAGCGTCGGACAAGGGCAAGGGCATCGTCGGGCGGATGCATTCGCTGACGCTGCTGACCAGCGGGCTGCCGGACCCGACATTGATGTACACGTACGGCCTGGATGAAAAGCCGCCGACGCCCAGCAGCGACGTGCGGCAGATCGAGTATTACCTGGCGGTCGATCCGGACAGCCCGGACGAGGCCGGCAACCCCGGCGTGTTGGGGCTGGTGCGGCGCGAGCAGAAGCAGTTGACCAAAGAGGTGGTGGACCTGGACGGGTCGGACGTGCTCGAAGAGGTGCGGATGATGGCGCCCGAGGTGCAGTTCCTCCGCTTCCGCTACTTCGACGGGGCGACCTGGCAGGACGTCTGGACGGGCGGGGCCGGCAGCAACGGGTTGCCGCAGGCGGTCAAGATCGAGATCGGGTACAGCCCGGATGTCGAGATGTTGAACGGCCAGGAGTCGACGCTGGAGACGACGGAGTTCGACCTGATGGGCAACCGCGAAGGCACCGTGCCGATCAAGGGACATTACAGCCTGATCGTGCGGCTGCCGGGGGCCAACAGTATGATGGCCTCGCTCAAGGCGGCGGCGCGGGGTGCCAGCAAGGACCTGGGGGCGGGGCTGGGGAATGGCTCCATCGGGGGCAACAGTTTGGGTGGCGGCGGTTCGTGACGGCCAGGGCCGCCACGAAGGCGAGTGATCTGACAGGACGGAGAAACGGTGACGTGTAGACGAACACATTTTGAGCGGCGAGGGATCATCCTGCCGCTGGCCCTGCTGGTGCTGGGACTGCTGACGGTCCTGGCGGCGCAGGTGGTCTTCCGTTCCAACGCGGACATTGCGGCCGTGCAGGCCTCGGATGCGGCGCTGAAGGCCCGGATGGCGGCCGAGGCGGGCGTGCAGAAGGTCATCGCCATTCTGCAGGGCAGCCCCAGCGGCGATTCGGCGCAGCAGGCCCAGCCGCGCGGCCGGATGAACATGGACGCCTGGTACAATAATCCCGACTACTACTACGGCCAGATCGTCAGTGGGGCGATCTCGGGCAGTTCCAGCGGGGTGGCGGGCGATACGCCGCCGGCCAAGCCGAGCTACAACAACCCGGCGACGTGGCGGTTCAGCGTGGTGGCGAGCGATCCGCTCGCCCAGGCGGGCGACAACAAGACCGTGCGCTACGGCATCACCGACGAGGCCTCCAAGCTGAACATCAACACGGCGACGTCCGCGCAGCTGCTACGGCTGATCGGGTTTGCCGTGCGTAACCAGCAGGGGGGTGCCGACGACCTGGTCAAGGCGATCCTCTACTGGCGGACCAAGGTCAAGGAAGGGGAGGAAGACCAGTCGGAGGAGGCCTATTATCAGTCGCTGGAACACCCGTACGTCCCCAAGCACGGCCCGTTCGACTCGGTCGAGGAGTTGCTGCTGGTGCGCGGCGTGACGGGCTCGGTGCTCTTCGGGGAGGACTGGAATCGCAACGGCATGCTCGACGCCAACGAGAACGACAGCGATGGCTCGTTCCCGCCGGACAACGGCGACGGACAACTGGATCGGGGGCTCTACCCGTTCCTGACGGTCTGGTCGAGCGAGCCGAACACGAGCAATCTGAACAAGCCGCGCAAGTACGTCAATGATGGCAAGGCGGTGGCCCTGCTGAACAATCTTGGTCCGGGCTACACGGACGGAGAGAAGGCGGCGATCATGGTCGCCAAACAGAAGCCTGGCGGCCTGAAGACCCCGTTGGACGTCTACCTCAACGGTCCGGACGACGGCACGGGCTTTGCGACGGACGACCTGCCGCGGGTGCTGGACGAGTTGAGCACGGACAAGGGCAAGACTCTCACCGGGCGGGTCAACGTGAACACCGCGCCGGTGGAGGTTCTGGTGGCGGTGGGCTTTACCGAGGACGAGGCCCACCGCATCGTGGGGATGCGCGGCTCGCTGGCGGGGCAGGACAAGATGACACTGGCCTGGCTGATTCAGCAGGGCGTGGTGGACATGGAGCGGCTAGGCGACGCGAAATTGTTCAATTGTCTGACGACGCGGTCCTACCAGTTCCGCGTGGAGTCGATCGGCTTTGCCGATCACGTCGGCACGTTCTGCCGGCTGGAAGTGGTGATCAAGATGCAAGGCCGGACGTGCCAGATCGCGCAGTGGCGTGACCTGAGCAGTCTGGGACTTGGATGGCCGGTGCACGGCCAGGAGGGTTCGATTGCTGGCAACCGTCATGGATAAACTGCCCCGGCGCAGCCAGAAGGTTCTGGCGCTGGATTGGGACGCCCATATGCTCAAGGCGGTCGAGGCGACCCTCCAGAAGAGCACGCTGCGGATCAACCGGGTGATTTCGGCGGCTATTCCCCCCGAGGTCAAGACCAGCGAGCCGGGGTCATTCGGGCCGTTCATCCGGCAGGTACTCGCCGACAAGAAGTTCTCCACCCGTCGGGCGCTGCTGGCGATCCCTCGCGACAAGGTGATTCTGATCAACCTGCGGCTGCCGACGGGGTCGGTGGGGGACCTGTCCAGCATGGTCCGGCTGCAGGCCTCTCGCGAGTTGCCCTTCAGCGCCGACGAGGCGGTCATGGACTTTGCCGGCTCGACCGTCCACGACGCGCCGGAGTTTCTGGACGTGACGGTCGGTGCGATCCAGCGGGATGTTCTGAAGCAGTACCAGGAACTGGCGGCGGTGGCGGGGTTGACCCTGATCCGCATGGGCCTGCGGCCCAACAGCAACCTGCTGTCGATCGTTCGGGGGGTCCAGCCCTTCGTCGACGATCGGATCCTGTTTGTCGACATCGGCGCGCAGGCGACCGAGATCAACATCTTCCGCTGGGGCCGGCTGACCTACAGCCGCTCGGTCAGCATCAACGTCGAGACCCATGCGCCGGCCGATGACAGTGCGGGTCGGCCGCTGCTGCTGGAGGTCCTGCGGACGGTCGAGGCGTACCGGGCGACCGACCCGAACAAGCTCGACCAGGTCGTGATCGCCGGCGATACGGGCCTGGAAGGCTGGCTGGCGGAGGCCCTGCGGAGTCGGATCAGTGCTCCGGCGTCGCTGTACGACCCGACTTGGACGATTGCCATCGAGAAGGATCGCGCCGAGCAGATGACGGGCTTTGCGGCGGTGCTGGGCCTGCTGGTCGGCCAGATGGTCCCGCCGCTGAGCCGGTTCGACTTCCACTCGCCGAAAAAGCCGGCCGACATGGCCGCCATCCGCCGCAAGCAGATCATCGGGGGGGCGACGGCCGCCTTGGTGCTGATCCTGGGGATCTGGATGGCCAGCAGTTTGTACCTGGGCAGTCTGCGGCAGGAGAAGGCGCGTCTGGAGAGCCACATTACGGCGTTGAAGAAGCAGGCGGCCATTGTGGACGTCGTCTCCAAGCGGGTGGGCACGGCGCAGAAGTGGATGAAGCAGGACGTCGTCTGGGTGGACAAGTTGCGAGAAGTCGTCGAGCAGATGCCCGAGAACAGCCAGGCCTACACCACGAAGGTGAGCATCAAGGCGACCTCGAGCACGGTGCCAAACGGCCGGGACATCCAGATGGGCCTGCGGATGAACGACTGGCAGGTGTCCAAGACGTTCCAGGACAGTCTGGGCAGCAATGCCCACTTCATCGGGATCATCGGCCCGTCGCGTACGACGGGCGATCCCAAGTACGGGTATACCGGTGATATGACCGTGATCATCCCGCCTGAGAAGGACAAGGACAAGCTCGCCGGCAAGGGCGCCAAGCCCGCCGCCGCCAGCCAGCCAGCGACCCGCCCGGTTTTGGTCGAGCCGGACCCGCTGGCGGAAAGTTCTGAGTCCGCGCACCCGGCAGAGGAAGCCTCCCGATGACCCAGAGAGAACACAAACTGGCAGTGATTTTCGGCGGCTTCGTCGGTCTGCTGGCCGTCTGGATGTTCGTCCGTAGCGTTGTGCTCAACCCGATCTGGAGCGCCCAGACGGAGGTCTCGACGCTGCAGTCCGATGAGGCCGGCCTGCTGGCCAAGGTTCGGACCGAGGCTTTCTACACCCGGCAGTGGAACCAGTTGCGCGGCAAGACCCTGGCCGGGGACCACAACATCGCCGCGGGGCAGCTGGATGTGCTGATCAAGAAGCTGATGCAGGAGGCGGGGATGGCGAACATCTCGGTCAACGTCGGCCGGCCGCGCGAGGAGAAGAAGACCTGGCCGGGCCTGTTCATCATCCCGTACACGGTGATCCAGGCCGACGGCAACATGGAGTCGTTCACGAAGTTCCTGCATACGTTCTACCAGCAGCCTTACGCCATGCAGATCCTCTCGTTCAATCTCGAGCAGCCGCCGGTGCAGGGGCGAGCTAACCCCTTGCATATTTCGAGTTTGCAGATCGAGGCGATCACGCTGTCGATCGATGGGATGCCTGCCGGAGTGACGGATACTCGTCCGAGCAATGACGAGCCGGTCAAGCCGTGGCGTCCAGCCGATCCGACCCTCGAGGCGTACGCTGTGCTCTGGAACAAGAAGTTCATGGAGCCGTATGTGGGGGCCCCGCCGCCGGTGCAGCAGGCAGCCAAGCCGGATCCGCAGGTCAGCCTGGTGATGATCACCCCGAACGGGGGGATAGTCAGTGGGCCGATGGACGTGCAGATGAACTGCAGCACCGCCGGGGCGACGATCCGCTATACCACCGACGGCGGCCTGCCGACGGCCACGAGCGGCCATGTTTATGACAACAATACGCCGATTAATGTGACGGGTCCGATGACCATCAAGGCGGCCGCCTTTAAGGAAGATCTGAAGGACAGCGTCCTGGCGACCGCCACGTTCGCGTTGCCGCCGGCCCCGCCGTACAAGCTGATCGGGGTGTGGAACTTCGGTTCGGTCGCCGAGGCCGTTTTCCTGAATGAGCAGTCCAAGGAGCGGCTGTATGTGCGCGAAGGGGAGGCCTTTGACGGCGGGCTGCTGCTGCTGGTGCTGTCGGAGGCGGTGGTCGTGGAGATGCCGGACGGGCCGCGGTTTGTCTACTGGCTGGGCAAAGTGGTGAAAGAAAAGGAACAATTAGACCCCGTGCGGCAACCGGACGTGGCGGCCGCGGTAGAAATTCTGGTGGAGTCCCATTAGCGGACCGACCCGATGACTATGCAACCGGCCTGTATGTATCGCCAAGGGCCGGGCTGCTGGGCCCTGTGGAAGTATCTGAAGCAACGTTGGGTGGCATGATCTTGCGGAGTCGCGGGGTCATGGCCGTTGCTCGGTCCGCAGGACGTATATATATGGAAGTAACGAAGTACTCACAGCCAACTACCTGGCCGTGAAGGAGCATAGCGAATGTTCGATGAGACCACTGGGCGGATCCGGACCAGTTGGAAGACCGTAGCCGGCCTGAGCGGGGCGGTTTTATTGGCCGTGTTGATCGGCAGACTCGTCTCGGCCGAGCCGACGCGGCCTGCCTCGGCGGGCGTGAATGCCGTCGCCAGCGGGCCGGCCAGCCGGCGCGTGGCAACCGCGGGCCACGACGAGCTGGAGCGTCTCAAGGCGGCCGCCCGCAAGTCTGCCAGCAGTGCTACGGCGGCCGCCCCGGCGAGCCGGCCGGCAATGGTCGAGGTCCGACCCTCCGGCCAACCGGCCCAGCCCGGCCAGCCCAATGGCGGAGTCATCGCTACGCCAACGCCGCGCCCGCAGGTGACGGCGACGGCGGTCCCGGTCCCGGCTCGCCCGGTCCCCCGGCCGGTCGAGGTGCCTTCGCCGCATAACGTGGAGCCGCCGCCCGCGGCCGTCCCGCCTGTTGTCGAGACCCCGGAGGCTCGCGGGGCCGTGGGTGCCGCCGATCGGGAACCGGGTGCTCCGCTGACCCCGGCCTCGCCCCCGCCGGGCGCTGCGGCCCCCAATGTTGATCCGAGCGGTGATCCCAATGCCACGGTGAGCGGTTCGGATGCCGATGGTTCGGCGGCCCCGGCTCCCTCCGAGCCGACGGCTGGCCCGACGGCGGCCCATCCCGCCCCCGCCGAGAAGAAGCCCGCGACCGGCGCGGTCACCAGTCAGGTGATTTCCGCGGATGACCGGGCCGAATACCTCCGCAAGATGTACAATTTCAATCTCAAGGGCGCCGAGTGGAAGG
>JANYLN010000153.1 GCA_025357795.1 Planctomycetota bacterium | reverse complement strand
CTGACGATCCGAGACACGCACGTAGGCTGGGTAGGAGCGGTCGAGCAGACTGGCTCGCACCTTCAACCCGCTATCGTTGTGCGTCCCGCGAATCCAACTCAGCATCGTTGTCAGCGAGCGCAGCGGCTGGGCCGTCTCCTTAGCCTCACAAGAGGTCCGTCGCGATGGCGCCTTATCGCAGCCATTCGTCGCGGTGGGTCGCTACGAAGTCGTCGTCGGTCAGGTGCGGGTAGGCTTGGCAGACGCGGCCAAGTTCTTCTGCCTGGCCTGGCGAGAGGTGTTCGTGGGGGTTGAGGCACCAGGTGCCTTCCAGCAGGCCTTGGCGGCGGAGGATCTCGTGGATGCCGGGGATGCCGCCTGCGAAGTTGTGGGCTACGTCGAAAAGGGTGGCGTTGCTGTCGGTGATTTCGGCGGCGAGGGTGAGCATGCAGGCGGGGATCGGCTGGCCTGACTCGGCGATCGAACGGGTCTGCCGCAGGAGTTCGACGGCCTTGCTGGTCCAGACGGCCCAATGTCCCAGGAGGCCGCCGACGATGCGGAGTTCGGTCAGCCAGCCATTGGCGCGGAATCGGAAGCGGGTCAGCAGGTCGAGGACGATGTTGTCGTCGTTGCCGGTGTAGAGCAGGATGTCGCTGGCGCGGCCCGATTCGGCGATGGCGCGGACGACGTCGATCGTGCGGTAGCGGTTGAACGGGGCGATCTTGATGGCGACCACGGTGTCGATCTCGGCGAAGCGGCGCCAGAAGTCGTAGGACAGGACGCGGCCGCCTACGGCTGGCTGGAGATAGAAGCCCAACAGCGGGATCACGTCGGCGATACGGCGGCAGTGGTCGAGGAGGGTGTTGTCATCGGCGTCGGCCAGGGCGGCGAGGCTCAAGAGGCCCGCATGGTAGCCGAGGTCGGCGGCGAGGCTCGATCAGGCCGATCGGCAGATTCAGCTGCATAAGCGAGACTCCTTGCTTCGCGAAAAGCGTAACGAAGCTCCAGGGAAGTCTATTCCCGCCGGGGCAGCAGAGAAGCGGACAAGGGGAGGGGAGATCCCGGGACTGCTGCGCGGTCGGGTCGAGAGGCATCCTGTCGGATTCGCGGGATTTGGAGGTCAGTCCGGAGGGCGGCTGGGCGGGTTGTGCAGCAGGGTCCGGGCGACGCGGGCGGCCTGGGCCAGGGGCAGGTGCGACGGGCAGATTGCGCTGCAGACCCCGCATTCGATGCAGCGTTCGGTGGCGAGTCGGGCAAGCCGGTGCAACTGGTCCGCCTCGAGGGCGTCCAGGATCGCGATTGGGTCGATGGCGACGGGGCAGCCGTAGATGCACCAGCCGCATCGAATGCACGCGAGGGTCCTCCGTTGCGGCTTGTGGCTCATCAGCAGGACGGCCTGGGTGGCCTGGGTGATGACGGTATGGTCGGGGTCGAGGATGGTCCGGCCGGTCATCGGGCCGCCGAGCAGTACAACCTTCGGCTCGCGAGGCAGTAAGTTCTGCTGGGCCAGGTGCTGGAGGAGTCTGCCTATCGTCAGGCCGATCGGCAGGAGACGGACCCGTTGGCCGGCCGGGGGGAGGCAGTCGCCGGCGATTGTCACTGGTTGCAGCGTTACGGGGCGGTTGTGCATCAGCGCCAGGCCGACGCGCCAGACGGCGTCGGCTGGGAGCACCAGGATGCCGGCTCGCAGGGTCTGGCCTGGGGCGGGTGGGGGTTTTCGGAAGAGGGCCTTGAGGACGATCGCGTCATGGCCGCCGGGGTAGCTTGTGCGAACCGGGACCACGCGAATGCGGAAGCGCCGCAGGCGGCGGACGAGCATCGGGTGCATGTTGTGGGCGGCATTGACCAGCAGCGTGGCGTGGCGAAGGCCCAGGTAGGAGCAGAGGGCCTTGGTCCCGGCGACGATGGCGTCGGTGGCGTCCAGGGTCAGCCGCAGGTGCGAGGCCAGTTGCGGCTCGCTCTGGATGGCATTGATCACGAGCAGGGTTGTCTGGCCTGTGGCCGAGCGAAGCACGTTGCCCAGGGGTTCGAGCCGGCCGGCATGGGTGGTCAGCACGCCGAGTTCATCGAGTGTGCCGGGCAGGTCTTCGATGCGAGCGATGTCCGCCAGGAGGGGGCGAAGGTCGTGAGGTGGTGGTTGGCCCTGGGCGGGCGGGTTGGTTGGCGGTTGCGTTGCCATGTCCTGCAGGGCAGGGGCATCCCGTTGAGCGGGGCCGGCGGTGCCGGGGAGCAGCCGCAGCCTGACGGCCTGGAGTTCGCAGGCGTACTCCGTGTCGACCGTGGTCAGTTCCACCACGGTTGCGGCCGCGGGGCTGAACGCGCGGATGCCAGACTCGCGGCCGGGTTGGCTCAGGGGGTCATAGGGCTCGAGGCGATCGGCGGGTTTGACGGTAGGTTGCGTGGTTGAGTCCGGCGAGAGTGTCAG
This sequence comes from Planctomycetota bacterium, assembly GCA_025357795.1. Lineage (GTDB taxonomy): Bacteria > Planctomycetota > Phycisphaerae > UBA1845 > JANYLN01 > JANYLN01. The sequence goes on along the minus strand of JANYLN010000153.1, from coordinate 616 downwards.
GGGCACAAGCAACTCCTGGCAATCGGCGAGGTTGTCGAAGAGGGGCTGCATGGGCTGGGCGGCCGGGCCGGATTTGCGGGCCGGGATGTGGATGGGCACAGGGATCTGTTTGGTACGCGTCAGGCGTCGAAACCACGAATTCAGCATGCATCATCCCTGCCAGCGACCGAGGTCCCGCGTCCGGCGATTCCGGAGGCCGGGCGATGGACTACCGTTGTACCGGGTTGGCCAGTCGGGTTCAACCGCAGCTCGGAGGTTGAAATGAACGGCGGTCGAGCGTATAGTACTTCCGCGTAGCTTGGGCTATTAGCTCAGTTGGTTAGAGCGCACGGATCACACCCGTGAGGTCATAGGTTCGAGTCCTATATGGCCCATGTTCTTAACGTATTGTCCCGCAAGGACTTGCAGAGAGTCGCAAAACGCGGGTTCGGTGGCAGGATGCGGCGGGTTGCAGGGCTGTGCGTCGGTTTGCTGCGCCGCTTTTTGCGCCGCCCCTTGTGGCTTGCCTTCCCCGGCCGGGGTTCCCTTCAGCGCCGCTTGCTCGAAGTGTTCATCCCTCACTTGCAGGTAATGCTTGCGGGCCAGGATCGATTACACTAGCCTGCCATCGCATTCC
>JANYLN010000146.1 GCA_025357795.1 Planctomycetota bacterium | reverse complement strand
CCCGACCAATCTGCAATCTATCTACTCAGGCAATGACCACGCCCACACGGTTGTGATGGCTGCCTCGATTTTGGCTGGGTCAAACGGCTTGACTACATAATCGTCGGCACCTTGGCAAATCGCCTCAAGCAAACACTGCCGTTGATTCAGCGCCGAAACCACGATGATCCTGACGTTTCGCCCCGCGGCACGCAGATGCTGGATGACCTCCTGGCCGGTCATGTTGGGCATCACCAGGTCCAGGGTCACCAGGTCGGGCTTGTGGGCCGCGAACTGGGCCAGCGCCTCCCGGCCATCGCCGCCCCGCCGACGACCTTCGCCCGCAGGCGGCCACGGACAGCCCCGACCGAGGCGAGCCGCTCCAGCAGGACGTCCGCGCCGCTGTCGGCGAACTTGGTCGCCTCGCCGGTGTAACCCTCATGGCTCGGCAGCAGGGCGTGCACCATCCCCGCCACCTGCAGGACGGGGTCGTGCAGGATGACCGCCACGCACGAGCCCAGCACGGTCCGCAGGCAGTCCGGGGCCTTGGCGACCTGCGTTTGCGCGATGCCTACGTTCAGGATTTGCCCCGGAGGGTAATCATCTTGTTCGCCGGCTCCGGGCTTCGATAACCTTCATTGATTCCGGGTTGGGCAGGATGTAAAAGGCCCAGCCGATCGAGACGTCCGTCACGACCTTGGCGGTCAAAGAGCCCTCTGCGGTCATATCGGCCGGGCACGGAAGCACTTGAGATAATCCCGGCTTCGGCTATTTGCCCCCCAAAAGGTGTGCCGCCACGGGGCCACTGTCCGCTGCCGATCGCGCCGAGGTTGAACCCCCACGGAATGGCTCCAATCGGCCGTTGTCGGCCCCTGCGACATGGGCCTGACTCCCGCCAAACAGCCCTCAATCCGTGTTCTTGCGGGGGTGGCCGGTAGACATGGACTGCGGAAGTACCCTTGGAAACCGGCAGTACCCCCCATATTTTGTGGTTTTCGACTTGCATGGCTACTAGGGCTGCGATAAAATTCCGCGACAGTAGGGCCTATAACAAGTCGCGACGACTGGGCCAAATCTTGGAAAAGGAGGCAATTCCGATGGCAAAGGCTGCGAAGAAGGCTGCAAAGGCTGCTGGTGGCAAGAAGGCGAAGAGCGCGGGCGAAGACCTCGGCAACGTGGTTGTCGCCAGCAAGGTCCGCCAGTACGTCCGTGGCAAGGGCGTCAACATGAGCAGCGACGTGATCCCGGCCATGAACGTCGTTGTGCTCAAGCTGCTGGACGCGGCTGTCCTGCGGACCGCCGGCAACAAGCGCAAGACCCTCCGCCAGGCCGATCTCTAGTCGACCCGGCACGCTAGCTTCCCTTCTGGGGTCAAGGATGACCGATCCGGAAGTGCGCCACGGCGAGCTAGCAAGGGCAGTAAACCGAGCGGTTCGAGCGATCGAGCCGCTCGGTTTGTTTTTGCGGAAACCGCGTCAGCAGGTAGCAGGCAGCGGCGCGCTGACTGCCGCAGGATGAACCTTTCCGGCAGGCGGATCTGGCAGAACCGCCATCGATAGCGTATTGTTGTAAGTATTGTCGTTACATTATACGCCTTACCCAATACCCCTTACCCGGCAGCTCACGCAATGAGTGATCTCAAGCAAATCGTCTCCGACAAACTCCTGCCCTTCGTCAACCAACCCGCCCAGTACATCGGCGGCGAGGTCAACCAGTTGGCCGCGCCCGGTCAATGGGAAGCGGCCGAGGTCCGCGTCGCCCTGGGCTTCGCTGACACCTACTCCATGGGCATGAGCCACCTCGGCTCGCAGATCCTCTACTGGATCGTCAACCACCTCGACGGGGCCTGCGCCGAACGGGTCTACTGCCCCTGGATCGATGCCGAGGCGGTCATGCGCCGCGAAGGGATACCCCTGTTCACCTGGGACCATCGCCACGCCGTGCGTGAGGCCGACTTCCTGGCGGTCTCGCTCCAGTACGAGATGACTTTCACGAACCTGCTGACGATGATCGACCTGGCGGGCATGCCGCTGCGCAGCGAAGACCGCGGCGATGCCGACCCGATCGTGCTGGTCGGCGGGCCGCAGGTCGACAACCCCGAGCCCGTCGCGGACTTCGTCGACCTGGTGATCGTAGGCGACGGCGAGGAGAGCCTGCCGGAACTGCTCGCCGCCTACCGGAACATGAAGTACGCGGGCATCAAGCGGCGGCAGATCATCACCGAACTCGCCCTGCAATTCCCGTGGTGCTACGCCCCGAATCTCTACGAAGTGTCCTATAACCCCGACGGCACGATCCAGGCGATGTGGCCAAAGGTGCCGGGCCTGCCCAGCCGGATCGAGCGGTGCCACGTCCGCGACTTCGAGCACACACCCGTACCCGACCGGCCGATCGTGCCCTGGATCCAAAGCGTGCACGACCGCATCAGCATCGAGATCATGCGAGGCTGCCCGCAGGTCTGCCGGTTCTGCCACGCCGGCGCGACGAAAAAGCCGATGCGCGTCCGCAGCGTCGAGCGGATCCTCCAGATCGCGGAGACATCCTGGAAATCGACCGGCAGCGACGAGATCGGGCTGCTGTCGCTCTCGACCGCCGATTACCCGTACTTCGCCGAACTGGCCGAGCAGATCGACAAGCAGTTCGCCAGCCGGATGGTAAGTATCTCCGTGCCCTCCCTGCGGGTGGACAAGATGCTGCAGAACATCCCCTGGCTGACCAGGTCGATCCGCAAGACCGGCATGACGATGGCTGTCGAGGCCGCGGACGACTGCATGCGCGAGGCGATCCAGAAGAAGGTCTCCGACGAGAACCTCATGGCCGCGGTGCAGGAGGCGTACAAGGCCGGCTGGCGCTCGCTGAAGCTATACTTCATGGCGGGCTTTCCCGGCGAGAGCGAGGAGGACATCAAGGGGATCTTCCGGCTGGCGTGCAAGGTCAGCGAGGCCCGCAAGCCGTTCGCCAGCGGCGGCGCCGCCTCGATCAACGCCAGCGTCTCCTGGCTCGTGCCCAAGCCATTCACGCCGATGCAGTGGGCCCCGCAGCGCGACGCCGAGTACTTCCGGCGGGTGCACTACACGCTCAAGAACCTGCAGATGTCGATGCGCCGGCTGCCGATCAAGATCAAGACCCACGGCTTTGCCCGCTCGCACCTGGAGGCCGTCTTTTCGCGAGGCGACCGCAAGATCTGCCGGGTGATCGAACGGGCCTGGCGGGACGGCGCCCGCTTCGACGCCTGGGACGACACCTTCGTCTTCGAACGCTGGCAGGATGCCTTCGCCAAGGAGGGTCTCGACCCGGCCTGGTACGCCAATCGCGAGCGCCCGGCTGACGAGATCTTCCCCTGGGACCACATCGACGGCCCGGACAAGGCGTGGCTGCGTAAGCAGTACGAAGACATCTTCGAGACTCTCCGCCAGCGGCCGCCAGGCCAGAGCCTCTAGCAGATCAGCTTGATCTCCGCCTTGAGCCCCGCCTGGCGGGCGGCGTCCGTGAGCCGCTGGCGGAGCGCCCGCTCGTACTCCTCCTGCCCTTGGGCGGACCAGAGGGCGGCTTTGACGTGCGGGATCAGGTTCGGCCGGTGTTGTTGCAGCCAGGCGGACAGCGCAGGCCAGACGCCCCAGCGGAGATTCAGGCGGTCGGCGTAGGCGTAGCGGATCTGCGTGGTAGCCAGGGCGGCCACCAGCGCCTCGATGTTCTCCTGCGAATCCGTGATCCCCGGCATCAGCGGGCCGATGAAGGCGTACGTCCGGATCCCCGCCTTCGCCGCCCGCCGCAGCGTCTCGATCCGCTCCGCCGTCGGCGAACCATCCGGCTCGACGAGTTCCCGCAGCGCCTCATCGGCACACGTCACCGTCAGCCCGACCTCGACTCGCTCGCGGCCCGCCAGGATGTCGAAATCCCGTTCGAGGAGTGTCCGCTTGGTCAGGATGTGCAGTTCAAAGCCCGCCTCCAGAAGCGGCGCCAGGCAGGCCCGCGTGAGTTGGTACTTCTCCTCCAGCCGCTGCCAGCCGTCGCAGACGCTGCTGACAAAGACCGTGCCAGGATACGTGCGGGGGCGGGCGAGCTGCTTGCGCAGCACCTCCGGTGCGTTGACCTTCACATCCACGAAGGTTCCCCAGGGTTGCTGGCCATGCTGGAACCGCGAGGCGAACCGCGCATAGCAGTACACACACGCATTCTGGCAGCCTGTGTAGCAGTTGAGGGCATAGTCGCAGAGGCCGCTCTTGACGAGGATGCTCTTGCAGGTGACTTCGCGGACCTCGGGATGTACTTCCTTACTCATGGCCCGTCATTATAGCACTACACGAGCAGATTCGCCCCGCAACGGCACCAGAACTGCTCGGCCAAGGTCCGTGACAGGATCCGCGGGGTCTTGTACATCGCCTCGACCGCATCGGGATCCTCGTCCAGCACCCACAGCCGCGCGAGGATCTCCGTCGCCCTGTGGCAAGAGACGGCGTTCTGCGCTCGCCAACCCTGGCTCCAACTCTCCTTAGGATGAGGATACCCGCAGGGCGAGGTGAAGTCACCGGGCGGCGGCGGCAAACGGGCTGGTGGCAAGGTCGAGGATCTTGCCGGCAATGCGGTCCAGCGGCAGGACATGGTCGACGCCGCCGCGGGCGATCGCCTCGCGCGGCATGCCGAAGACGACGCAACTGGCCTCGTCCTGGGCGATCGTAGCGGCGCCGGCCTGCTTCATCGCCAGCAGGCCGTCCGCCCCGTCGGCGCCCATGCCCGTCAGGATCGCCCCGATGGCGTTGGCCCCGGCGTAGCGGGCGACGGACTTGAACAGCACGTCGACGCTGGGGCGGTGCCGGCTGACCAGCGGACCGTCGCGGAGCTCGACGTAGTAGCGGGCGCCCGAGCGCCGCAGCAGCATGTGCCGGCTGCCGGGGGCGATGATCGCCCGGCCCGGGATGACGCTGTCGCCATCCTCGGCCTCTTTGACCTGGATCGCGCAGAGAGTATTGAGTCGCTCGGCGAAAGCCCGGGTAAAGTGTTCGGGCATGTGCTGGACGATGAGGATGCCGGGCGAGCCGGACGGCATCCCCATCAGCACGCTCTGCAGGGCCTGCGTGCCGCCGGTGCTGGCCCCGATGGCAACAACCTTGTTGGTTGTGCAGGTCATGGCGTGGTTGGGCCGCACGGACGGCTCGATGCCGCCTTCTTTCCGCCGGTTGACGCGAGCGTGCGAGGCCGCCTTGATCTTGTCGATCAGTTCGACGGACATGTCGCCCACGCTGTAGGCCGTGCCGGGCTTGCAGATCACGTCGATCGCCCCGGCGTCCAGGGCCTCCAGGGCGACCCGGCCGCCCCGCGGCGTCAGCGACGAGACGATGATCACCGGCAGCGGATGGTAGTACATGAGCCGCTTGAGGAAGGTCACCCCGTCCATACGCGGCATCTCGATGTCCAGGGTAATCACGTCCGGCTTGAGTTCGACGATCTTGTCGCGGGCGACGTACGGGTCCGGCGCGGTACCCACGACCTGGATCTCCGAGTCGCGGGCCAGCTCTCGACCGAGAATCTGCCGCACGATCGCCGAGTCATCCACGATCAGTACACGCACCATGCGATCAGCCCTCCCGCAGGTCCAGCCGCACCAGAGCCGGGCGGCTGTCCACCAGGTACGCCAGCGTCCCGGGCGCGGCCAGCAGGGCCTGCACGCCGCCGGCATCGAGGTCAAACACCTGCGGGATCGACAGGTCGAAGATCGGCCGGTCGCCCGCCATCCCGGTCAGGATGTGGCCGCAGGTCACGTTGAGCAGTTCCTTGAGCGCATCGGCCGAACCCTGCCGCACGAACTCGTCCTGGGGGTCCATGCCCAAGACGTTGCCGGCCAACTCGGCGCAGGCGGACTCGGGCATCGCGATCGTCAGCGAGCCGCGCAGCGGCCCGGTGAAGGTCATGGTCGCCTGGACGAACGGCAGGTCCGTCACCGGCAGGGTCTGCGGCTCGACCGGCTCGGCAAACATGAAGGCGGTCTGCTCGACGATGTCGCGGAAGGCCTCGGTCAGGACTGCCAGGTTATCTGTTTGCATGGTCCACCTCGATGATCTGCTCGACCACCTCGCGAATGTTCTCGGGCCGGAAGGGCTTGCGCAGGTACGCGCGGACGCCATGGGTCATGAGTTCCTCGACGCGTGTGGTGCTGCCTTCGGTGGAGACGATCACGATGGGGATGTGCTTGAGCCGCTCGTCCCCGTTCATTCGCTCGATCATCTGCACGCCGTTCATGATCGGCATGTTGATGTCGGCAAAGACCAGGTCCACCGGGTGGCGGACCAGGATGCCCAGCGCCTCCAGGCCATTGGAAGCCTGGTGCAGCTGCGCTACCGGCACGTTCGCCAACTCGAGCGATTTGACGATCACCGCCCGCACGATCTGCGAATCGTCCGCGATCAGGATGTTCAGAGCCATTGCAGCACCTTCCGTTTCGGCCATGATCCGGCCAATCCTGGCCCGGCTACAGTTCGACCTCTTTGCCGCCGGACTTGATGGTGGTCCGGCCGCTGTCCATGTACAGATGCATGGTCCGTGAGGTGGCCCCGCCAACGTCCTCGCCCGAGACCATGATGTTGTTCTTCCAGAGGACCTTACGCAGCACGGTGTAGTTCCGTTCGCCGATCTTGAACAGCCCCTTGTCGTCCAGCAGCGACGCGCCCCCGGCGACCTTGGCAACCAGCCGCCGCCGGTCCGCCCCGCCGTCGAAGACGGCCTGCAGCAGCAGCGCCACGCCCGTGTCGGTGAACATGCAGGGGTTGGCCTGGGCCTTACCGATGTCGATCTTCGACAGCGGCAGCATGCAGTGGATCATCCCCCCGACCCCCGCGACCGGATCGTAGAGCGACAGCCCGACGCACGAGCCCAGCGCGTAGGTCACCAGAACTTCGTCCGGGTGACTCACCACCTTCATCTCCGCTATGCCGATCACATGCTGCACGTCGAAACTCCATAAGCCGGGCGGGCCCCTTCACTCCGCCGGCGGCCCTCCGGGTCAAGGCTTCGCATAGATCGATGGCCGCACAACCTTCAGGTCCAACATCGCGCCGGCCAGGCTCTCGGCATGGCCGACGATCAGGTAGCCGCCGGGCCGCAGCAACCCGCTGATCTCACGCAACAACCGGCCCCGGACCTCGTTGTCGAAATAGATCATCACATTGCGGCAGAAGACCACGTCGAACGGCCCGCGCATCGGGAACGGCGGGGTCGACAGGTTCAGCCGGGAGAACGTCACCAGGCGCGCCAGTCGCGGCTTGACGGTGTAGCGGACCGCTTCGCCTTCGCTGTGGCAATCAAAGTACTTCTGGCGCAGTTCCGGAGAAACAGTCTTGACCTTGGACTCGTCGTACGTCCCGGCCACGCCGGTCCGCAGGACCCGGGTCGACAGGTCGGTCGCCAGGATCCGCACGTCGACCCCCGGCTCCTTGATCGTTTCCAGCAGCGTCATCGCCAGCGTGTAGGGTTCCTCGCCGGTCGAACTGGCCGCCGACCAGATCCGGAAGCGCCGCTGCCCCTTGGCCAGCCACCGGGTCACGACCTCGGAGAGGAACGTGAAGTGCTCGGCCTCGCGGAAGAAGCTGGTGACGTTGGTGGAGATCGCGTCGAGCAGGTGGACCATCTCATCACCGGCCCGGTCCTGCAATACGTGGTCCAGGTACGCCCCGTACTCCTGCAGCCCCAGGGCCCGCATCCGCTTGCCAACCCGCGAGGCGACCAGCGCCTCCTTGCTGGGCCCCAGCGTGATGCCGCTCTTGTCGTAAACGACCTGCCGGAATTTCTCGAAGGTTGCTGTGTCCATACAGTCCTGTCATCGTCCCAGAAGGCGAACCATTCCAGTTCGCGCCGCAATCTTTCCCGCCTTTGCCCGGCCCGGCGGGGATACAAAACGCCGCGGGCAGGAACGAAGCCGCACGGGCCTTCGCCCCTGCCCGCGGACAGGTCCTAGAACTGCTTGAGTTCGTCATCACTCAGGGGGATGGCCTGCTGGGCGCTACCGGCCGGGACCGCCGCGACGGATTTGCCCGCCGGCTTGGCCCATGTCTTATGCAACAGGTGATCGCTCTGCCCGAGCGTGCGGCCCTTGGCATGGCCCCGCTCGGTCGCCCGGGCGGCCGGATGGCTGGTCCGGCCGGTCGTCGCATTGCTCCCCTCGACGATCGACACCAGCGTGCAGACCATGTCATTCAGTTCCTTGGCCTGGGCGGAGAGTTCCTCGCTGGCCGAGGCGCTCTCTTCGGCGTTGGCGGCGTTCGACTGCGTCACCTTGTCCATCTGGGCGATCGCAATGTTAATCTGCTCGATGCCCTGGGTCTGCTCCTGGCTGGCCGAGGAGACCTCGCCCACCAGCTGGTTGACCTTCTGGGCGCTCTGGACGATCTGCGCCAGGATCTTGCCGACTTCCGTGCTGACGGCCACGCCGTTGTCGGCGTTCTTCTGGCTCTCTTCGATGAGGGTGGCGGTATTTTTGGCGGCCTCGGCACTCCGCAACGCAAGGCTGCGGACCTCTTCGGCCACGACGGCAAAGCCCCGGCCCGCCTCGCCGGCTCTTGCGGCTTCCACCGCGGCATTCAGGGCCAGCAGGTTGGTTTGGAAGGCGATCTCATCGATCGTCTTGAGGATCTTGGCGGTCTGGTCGCTGCTGGTCTTGATCTTGCCGATGGCGTCGCCCATGCGGACCATGGCGGAATTGCCCTGTTCGGCGGCACTCTTCGCCTCCGCGGCCATGGTGTTGGCCTGGTGGGCGTTGTCGGCATTCTGCTTGGTCATGCTCGCCATCTCCTCCAGAGAGGAAGAGACCTCTTCCAGGCTGCTGGCCTGCTCGCTGGCTCCCTCTGCCATCTGCTGGCTCGCCTGGGCGACCTGGCCGGAGGCGGAGGCAGTCTGTTCGGCGCCGGCACCCAGGCTCGACGCGATCCGCCGCAGCACGTTGTTGATGCTGCGGCTGATCAGAATGCCCAGCCCCAGCGCCATCACCACGCCGACGATCATGGCCACGAAGCTGAGCAACTTCAGAAATGTCGCCTGCGCCGAGCTCGTCTTCACGGTCTCATCCGCCACCGTCGTGTTGATCTCGACCAGGTTGTTCAGAAGTTCCTCAACCTTGGTCTGGTGGCTCGGCAGACGATCATCGCCTGATGGTCCATCTTCGCGTACAGTTCTTCTGCTTTGGTTGCTTCGGCAAGCCGCATCGACGTGGTCACGAGTACACCAGCAGAATCGGGGCCGTGTTCACATTGGGCGAGAATATCAGCGGCGACGAATTCGGGGTTTGCGGTGTCGTCGGAGATCTCTTCGGCGGCCGCGCGCCCCTTCTCCGCGTTGCGCGACGCGACGACGACCGTCGCGCGCTTGAGCGCGAGGCCGCGCGCGATCTCTTTGCCGATGCCGGTGTTCGCGCCGGTGACG
>JANYLN010000115.1 GCA_025357795.1 Planctomycetota bacterium | reverse complement strand
CCCGGGAAAAGGCCACGCAGGCGCAGGGCCGCGTGAAGCGTGGCGCGTGAATGCAGGGGCCTGGCTGGCCGGTACGAAAGCAATCCGTGAGTCGCGACAGAAGATTGCAGAAAAATGTTTGCCTGTACACGGGATGTATTTTAGGTTTCCGGTGTGACAGGCAGGCCACAGGACGCGGCTTGCTGATGGGTGAATCACGAAGTCTTGCGGTGTCGGGAAACTTGTGACGCACTACCAGGGCTACCACAGGTAGCGATGCGGCCGATGTACCGATGACGCTTCCGGAGGGGAAGCGTTGTCTGAACGAGTCTGCCCGAGTCGCTTTCCGAAGCAGGGAAAGAAGCACCCGACCCCGCGCCCGGTCCGCTCGCGATCGAAGCCCGATCGCGAGCGGACTTTTTTGCCTGTTGCCTGCTAACTGTAACGACAAGATCTGTGCAACGGGGTTATGGGCGGCTTGACCGGTGAGTGCTCAGGGTCAGCCGTCGTTACAAGTACTGCTTGACGTACTTGATGTGGGCCGCCAGGGCCTTGTCGGCGTCGGGCAGCTCCGGATGCCATCGCTTCTCCCACTCCAGCGTCAGCCAGCCATCGTAGTTATTGGCCGTGAGGACTTCGAGGGCCTCTTTGATCGGCACGTTGCCCTGGCCGGTCAGGCAGAGCTGTTGCGGCCCACCGACGGTGCCTTTGGCGTCCTTGACGTGCACATATCGGACGTAGTGGCCCATGGTCTTCCACGTCTGCTCGGGCGATTCGCCGGTGGTCCGCCAGGGATGATGGATGTCCCAGAGGGCGGCGACGGCCGGGTGCAGCTCGGCCTTTTCGATCAGGCGGGCGACCCGCTCGCTGGCGCACCAGTCGTCGTGGGTCTCCACGGCGATCATCACGCCGTGCCTGGCCGCGATGTCGCCGTAGCGGCGGAGCTGGTCGGCGGCCTGGGTGAGGGCCACGTCGAAGTCCAACCCGTCGGGGATCTTCCCGCCGAAGACGCGGATCCAAGGCCGGCCCGCGTTGGCTGACAGGATGATCTCCGCAGCCAGCACGCAGTAGCGGGTGACCTCGTCGAGGTGGTCCTGTCGCTGGGCGGCCTCGAGCGAGCAGCGGGCCGAGGTCGACAGCCCGGCGATCTGTAGGTTGCGCCGGGTGAATTCACGGAGCGTGGCGTCGAGCTGGGGGCCGTGGAACTCGGGGCTACGGGTCGCGTCGAGCTGCTCCTGGATGCCGCGCAGGTCGATGCCGTCGTAGCCATACTTGACGGCGGCGTCGAGGAACTGCTGCAGCGACCAAGTCGTGTCCGCCAGCGTGCTGAAGGCGTTCTGCATGGGGCATCCTTTCTGTTGACTGCAGGGCCGGCAGGTTGTTGGTACCGATCAGTACTGAATCATAGGCCGGATCTGTATCTTGCCGAGGGGAAAGGGGACTGGCAATCCATTTCCGCAGCCGGCGGTCCATTGACCGGGACGGCTGGACGGGGCAATAATCACTACGTTATGTCTGGAAGGTCGAGAGAACTGCTCCGGAGGATCGCAGGCGGCTGGCTGACCTGCAGTGGCCGCCGGGGCGATCGCCTGCCTGGCGGGCAAGACGGGCCCCTCGTTAGGGCCTGCGGCCGGGCGTTGCCTTTGTCCGGCCGATCCGCATAATGTGCACATTCTGACGAGTTTACTGGACAGCCTACGGAGGATAGCGTTGTGGCCGTTCCCTACAATCAACGTACGTATTACTGCGGCCAGTTGCGCAAAGAGCATATCGGGCAGACCGTGATCCTGGACGGCTGGGTCCATTCCTGGCGCGACCACGGTGGGATGGTCTTCATCGACCTGCGCGACCGCGCGGGGCTGGTGCAGCTGAAGTTCGACCCCCAGACCGATCCGGAGGCCCACAAGACCGCCCGCTCGCTTCGCAGCGAGTACGTGGTGGCCATCCGCGGCGACGTGGTGGCCCGCCCGGCCGAGATGGTCAACCCCAAGATCCCCAGCGGCCAGGTCGAAGTGCTCGTCCGCGAGGTCGACATCCTCAGCAAGTCCGAGACCGTGCCGTTCGAGGTGGCTGACGACGTGGAAGTCGGCGAGGACACGCGTCTGCGCTACCGGTACATCGACCTGCGCCGCCCGGTCATGCAGCACTGCCTGATGACCCGGCACAAGATGATCCACATGATGCGCGAGTACTTCGACAAGCAGGGCTTTGTCGACGTCGAGACCCCCGTACTGACCAAGAGCACCCCCGAAGGCGCCCGCGACTACCTCGTGCCCAGCCGCGTCGTGCCGGGCAGCTTCTTCGCCCTGCCGCAGAGCCCGCAGCTCTTCAAGCAGATCCTGATGGTGGCCGGGCTCGACCGGTACTACCAGATCGTCAAGTGCTTCCGCGACGAGGACCTTCGTGCAGATCGCCAGCCGGAGTTCACCCAGCTCGACGTCGAGATGTCCTTCGTCCAGCGAGAGAACGTCATGCAGATCATCGAGGATCTCATGGCGATCATCATGAAAGAGATCTGCGGCTTTGAGATCCCCCGGCCGATCCCTCTTATTTCCTACGACGACGCGATGCGCGACTACGGCGTGGATCGCCCGGACCTGCGGTACGACATGAAGCTCTACGACGTGTCCGACTTGGCGGGTGCGACCGAGTTCAAGGTCTTTACCCAGTCGCTGGCCGGCAAGGATGCACAGGTCAAGGTGATCTGCCTGCCGGGCGGCGGCGACATGAGCCGCAAGGACATCGAGGCCCTCTCGACCGAGATCCAGACGTTCGGCGCCGGCGGGCTGCCCAACTGCAAGGTGACGGCTGATGAGAAGGGTTGTGCGGTGCTAACCACGGGCATGGCGAAGTTCGTGCCCCCGGTGGTCGCCCAGGAGATCATCAAGCGGATCGGGGCGAAGGTCGGCGACATGCTGTACTTCGCCGCGGACCGTAAGGACAAGGTCGCGAAGTACTTGGGTTGGCTGCGGACCGCGCTGGCCGAGCGACGTGGCCTGATCCCCAAGGATACGTACAAGTTCTGCTGGGTGGTCGATTTCCCGATGTTCGAGTACGACGAGCAGGAGAAACGCTACGTCGCGGTGCACCACCCGTTCACCAGCCCGCGTGACGAGGACCTGGCGATGCTGGACAGCAACCCCGGCGCCGCCAAGGCCAAGGCGTACGACATCGTGCTCAACGGCACCGAACTGGGCGGCGGCAGCATCCGAATCCACCGCAGCGATGTGCAGTCGAAGGTCTTCCGCCTCCTGGGCATCAACGACGAGGACGCCAGGCTCCGCTTCGGCTTCCTGCTGGACGCCTTGGGCTACGGCACCCCGCCGCACGGCGGGATCGCCCTGGGCGTGGACCGGATGGTGATGCTCTTGTTGGGTCGTCAGTCGATCCGCGACGTGATCGCCTTCCCCAAGACCCAGAAGGCCACGTGCCTGATGACCAACGCCCCCAGCGTCGTCGACGACAAGCAGCTCCAGGAACTGAGCATTCGGACGGTCGCGCCGGCGAAGTAGCTCCTTCCCCCTTGGCGTGCGGCCACGTGTCCGGGGTCAGACCCCTTCGACCCCGCTACGACAGCGGGGTCAACGCCGGGCATAGGCGGTACTCCCGCAACATGAACACTCGCGGGGTCTGACCCCTTTGTGAAGGACGGGGCCGCCAAACGGGCGTCAGCCGCCGTTGTTTCGAAGGAGTTGCTGCCGCGGCATTGGTTTGGAGCTCCGGCTCCACCCGGCAGTTGGACTTCCGGGCTCAGCGGATTGCGTCACCCGGCTTGGCGGATCGAGTGGTGATTACCCCCGCCACGGGAGGTCAACTTCCAGCCCTCGGGGGCCGATAAATACCCTGGAGGCTTCGCATGGCGACGTTGCCTAAGACATACCGGTACTTGGCGGGGCTGGACGACGGCGCGGTCGACGAGGCGCTGGCGGTCGGTACGCGCGAACTCGACGGGCCGTACCTGCGCTTTGCCGTCGAGGTTCTGCTGCAGCGCGCCAAGCCCGAGGGGTTGCCGGCCGTGGTCGACTGCTATCACCGGCTGGGTGAAGACCTGAAGGCACGGGTGCTGGAGGCGGTGGGAGACATCGCGCCGGTGCTGCGCACCTCCATTCGCAGCTATGACTTGCAGACTCGCCTGAACAGTTTGGAGATCGCCAGCCGGATCGGCAGCGAGGGGTTGGCGTACCTGTTCGATCTGGGCCTGATGGATGCCAACCCCAAGGTCCGAGAGCTGGCGGCGGCGATGACCCGGCAGATGGCCGAGCGGCTCCTGGCGGAGCATCCGCTGTTGCGCGTCGAGGGGCCGGCCTCGCGCGACGAGCCCGCGCCCGGCGAGGCGGACCCGCTGGTGCGGCTGGCGCAGCGGCGGCAATACCTGTTCGAGGCGCTGCTGGCCGGGGCACAGCGGTACGAGGTCCATTTGCGGGCCGAGGTGGTCGAGGCGTGCATGTGGTTCGAGCCGTACCTGGGCCCGCGGCTGTGGGCGCTGATCGAGCCGTCGCGTTCGAAGCTGCCTCGGTTGCTATCCGATCTGTTGATCTCGTCGGACCAGGCACCGGCGGCGTACTTCCTGCTGCAGGCGATCTCGGTGCCGGAGATGCGAGCCTACGCGGTCCGGGTGATCAGCGAGCGACGCGACCCGAAGTGGTTCCGGGCGATCCTGCGCGGCGTGCAGCTGTGGCACCCGTGGGGGCGGGTCCGCAAGAGCTGGAACCACATCAAGGATATCAATTATCTCTATACGCAGGGGGAGGCCGGCTGGAAAGAGCTGGGTAAGGAGGCGGCCTCGGCTATTCTGATCGTCGCGAGCAACCTGAACGTGGAAAGGAAGGCAGGGCTGCTGGGGAGCCTGCTCAACCACGCCAGCGAGGGGTCCTGCCGGCGGCAGATCCTGCTGGAGGCGTGCCGCAACAAGGAGTGGGGCGCCCTGCTGCTGCAGTCGATCCTGAACCAATCGAACGACCCTGCCGAGGTGCGTATGGCCGCGTATGGCCTGCTGGAGAGTAACAGCGAAACGCTGGCCGGGGACTTGGCCAAACGGCTGGGCGAGGGCGATGCGGCGGTCAGCGGGCTGGTGGGCATGGCCGCGGATCTGGCCTTCTGGCGGCTGTGGACGAGTTTCGACGCGATGCACGAGGAGAATCGCGTCGCGGCGCTGGCGGGCATCCGGGGCTTTGCCGACCACCTCAAAAACTACCTGCGGGTCAACCTGGCGAGTACATCGACGAGCAACCGGGTGCGGGCGGCGCGCATGGTAGGCTTGCTGGGGCTGGTGGACGCGCTCTGGAAGGACATGTGGCTGGCGGCGCGGGACCCCAGTTCGCGCGTGCGCTCCGCGGTGGTGCGGTTCCTGGGCCGCTCGAGCCGGCCGGAACTGCAGCAGCATCTGCGCCTCGTCATCGAGGACAACGATGGCCGGGTGCAGGCCAACGCGATCGAGGCGATCGACGAGGCGGGTTGGCCCGACCGGCTGAACCTGATCCTCCCGAAATTGCATAGTCAGAACAACCGCGTCCGCGGCAGTGCCGCCAAGGTCCTGGCGCGGGCCGGGGATGTTGAGGCCAAGCGGGTGCTGACGGAGATGCTTGAAGACAGCCGGGCAGAGTACCGTCTCGCGGCGATCTGGGCGATCAAGCAGATCGGTGGCACGAGTTGGCTGGACCGGCTGGCCGATCTGGCCGAGCACGATCCGTCCAGCGCGGTGCGGCGACTGGTCCAGGCGGTGTGCAGGGATCTACAATCAGTGCAGGAACCGTCCGCCCCCTCGGAGCGTCCCGCGGTGGTCGAGGCCGGCGCTATGGCATCCGGTGAAGTCAGCCGCAAGGAGAGCGCGGCACCTGCCGGCATTCTGGTCGACGCGATTATGCAGCCGGCAAGGAGCAGCCCATGAGCGCTCTGGCGATCCTGGCGTTGAAGTCGACAGACTGGCTGGTGCAGCCCGGTGGTGGCGGCATCTGGAAGGAGAGCGATTCGGGCGAGAAGCAGCAGCAGGTCATGACGATCATCCTGTTTTCGATGTCGTTGGTTCTGCTATTGTGGCTGATCTCGCGGATCCAGAGCCGCCTGGCTATGCCGCAGGCGTCCCACCGGCCGTGGCGAGTATTCCGGGAGTTGCTGAAGCACCACGGGCTGAGTCTGTCGGATCGGCTGCTGCTGGCCGCGGTCGCACGGAGTCGGCGGATCAAGCAGCCGGCACTGCTGCTGCTCTCGCCCGGGCTGTTCAGCCAGCACGCGACGCAGTGGCTGGGGGATTCGCGGCTGGCGGTGCTCTGGCCGAATGCCAAGGGTCGCCTTACGCGAATCGCGCAGCATATATTCACAGAGGTGCCGGAGCAGGCGGAACTGGCACGGTAGACAGTCAGGAGCTATTGGCAGCGACGACATTCAGCAAACAAAACGCCGCGAGTTCTGACGAACTCGCGGCGTTTTTCGTATGCTCAGCTGACGGCACGTACCGTCGGTGCCTCTCAGGCCTGCGTCGCGCCGGCGGGCCGCGTGTCGAAGCGGACTTTCTTGCCGGTTGCGGCGGACTGGTAGAGTCCGTCGAGAATCCGCTGGACCTCCAGGCCGTCCTCGGCGCTGGGGCCGGGCTTGGTGTTGTTCATGATGCAATCGACGAAGTGGTCGATCGAGTTGGGGGTCTTGTCGGGCATGCGGCTCGGTTCGCCACCGATGCGGAAACCGGCCACATCCTTGAGGATTTTGACCGACCACTGGTAGCCGCCGTTGGTGTTGCGCTCGATGGCGGCGCCGTCGGTGCCGTAGAGTTCGGTCCACATCTGTTCGGGGGTCTCGCAAAAGCTCGCCCACGAGACGGCGATCTGCATGCACCGGCCGTCTTTGAACTTTACGAAGCCAGCCGCGAGATCCTCGACGTCGTAGTCGGGCAACTGCTGGGGTCCGAACTTCTGGAACGTCGCGCCGCTGACGGATTCGACCTTGGGCCGGCCCATCAAGTACCAAGCCAGGTCGATGCGGTGCACGCCCAGGTCAATGAGAGGGCCGCCGCCGGCCATGTTCTTGCGATAGAACCAACCCACTCCGCGTGGGATACCGTTCTGGCGGAGCCAGCCGGTGTTGGCGAAGTAGATCTCGCCCACCTGGCCCGACTGGATCACCTTCTCCATGGCGATGATGGTCGTCTTGAAGCGGTAGGAGAAGTTGATCATGAGGGTCTTGTTGAGACAGCAGGCGGTGTCAGCCATCTCGGCCGCCTCGGTGCAGTTCATGGCCATGGGTTTTTCGCACAGCACGTGCGCGCCGCCCTTGAGGGCGGCCATGGTCACTGGGTGGTGCAGGAAGTTGGGCAGGGCGATGATAACGGCCTCGGGGCGGGCCTTGTCGATCATCTTCTGGTAGTCATCGTAGAAGAAGTCGGTCTTGAGTTCCGGGTGTCCCTGCTGGATGCGGGTGATCCGCTCGGGGGTCTTGTCGCAGGCGGTGACGAGTTTGACGTTGGGGTTGGCCAGCAGGTTATTCAGATGGCCTCATCCCATGCCCGGCCCGATAACAACCGCGGTGACCTTGCTCTGTCCGTTACCGCTTGGAGTCTGACTCACAGTAATCGCTCCTCGATTCCCTGGTTTGTGTGCGGGGGATGTCAGTGCGTGTGTTGTGTCCCGTCCCATACGCTAACACCCGTTGCCACTGCTTTGGGCGTACAGGAGCCCAGCGCAATAAGACGTGGCGAGGAGGCAATGGAGAGAAATGGACAAGTATGGGGTGCGACGACGCCAACGGCCAGATGGTCTGAACTCAGGTGGTCTGCGGCGGCCGGGTCTGCCAGCGACGAACGGCCTGCGCGGCCAGGCGCAGCAGGCCCTGGCGGTAGGTGGCCAGATCGGCCTGCGGGGCGGGGCGGGGCACCAGCATATAGTCGAACCCGGCCGGCAGGTTGTGTTGCTCGAGGCGAAACGCCTCGCGGAGCAAGCGACGCAGGCGATTGCGCTGCACGGCGTTGCCGTGCCGCTTGCCGACGGTCAGCCCGATTCGCGGGCAGTCCAGGCCGTTGGGCAGGACATAGACCACCAGCAGGCTGTCGCCGGCGGTGCACCGGCCGGCAAAGGCGCGCTCGAAATCGCCCTTGCGGATCATCCGTCGGGATCGTGACAGCGTTAGTCTGTTTTGGCCTTCGGTCATGCGTGTCCTACGGCTGCAGGCTCTGGTATCGAGTGTTGCTGTAGCGCATGACGACACTTTGCAGGCGGGGCTGTGGCCGGTCAATAGCGCGACGACGATCCAGAGTGTGTGTGGCTCAAAGGGAAAGGGATCGGGCGGCGGGTAGGTTTATGGCGTGGCCGGCCAGTTTGGCATCCAAAGCCGTCAGCGTTTCGATCACTGCCGCAGTGTTCTGCAGGGCTTGTTTAGCCAATTGCCTCAGTTCGGTGGCATCGCGCGGTTCGTACGAGTAGAGTTGTGCGCAGCGGTCGATCAGGATCTTGCGCTGCTTGATCAGCGCGTTTTGCAGGCGGGTCCGCTCGGCCTCCGCGGTTGTGACGGCCCATCTCTTCACGGAAAGCGGCCTCTGCCGTGGGATCGCCTATCAGGATCCTCCCCATGCTGCCCGGAGGCACTTCCTGGACCTCCCGCTGCATCTGGTTGTCGATAACGAGCTTCAGTGCCTCAAGAATCGGTGCGACGACCTCTCGCGGAACCCGTGGGTCGAGCGGCGCATCGGCTGGTGTAGGCGGGCATCGGGGCTGGAGGGGGTAGCCCCAGAGCGTATAGAGGCGGATGTTCTTGAGCAGGTCTTGCGGGTACGCCAGATCGAGGCACTCATTTTCGGGGGCGTTCATTACCAGTTGGCGGGGCTGATGGCGGCTCCGGATGTCCGCAAGCCGCACTTGCAGGCCTGGCTGCGACCCGGGACTGGGTACCAGGCAAGACGAGATAACTCCCTTCTATCCGATCCGCCGTCCACGGATATACAACAAATAGAAAGGGCCGGAGGATTGCCCTCGGACCCTGTAGCATTACTAGGCTCTTGTGAAAAAATCTACATCCGCTCGACGGTCTCAATGCCCAGCAGGTGCAGGCCGAGCTTGATCGTCCGCGCGGTGATATCGCACAATCGCAGTCGGCTGATCTTGAGTTCGGGTGAGTCGGCCTGTAGCACCGGGCACTCGCGGTAGAACCCGCTGAAGGTCTGGGCTGTTTCGAACAGGTAGCTCGTCAGTATGTTGGGCGCGAGGTCTTTTACAAGAACCTGGAACACCTCGCCAAACTGGAGGATCTTCTTGGCGAGGCGCCGCTCGAATTCGTTCGTGAGGAGGATTTTCGTATCGGCCGGCAGGGTGGCGTAGTCGATGCCGCCCTTGCGGCCGATGGAGCGGATGCGGGCATAGGCGTACATCATGTACGGCGCGGTGTTGCCCTCGAGGCTGAGCATTTTGTCCCACTCGAAGCGGTAGTCGCTGGCCAGGTTGTGCGACAGATCCGCGTAGCGGAACGCACCGATGCCAACGGCCCGGGCGATCTGCTTGCGCTCCGCCTCGGGGAACTCGGCGGAGTTCTCATCCACGACTTTCTGGGCGCGGGCCTCGGCCTCATCGAGCAGGTTCTTGAGCTTGACCGTCTCGCCGCTCTTGGTCTTGAACGGCCCGCCGTCGGGGCCCAGGATCATCCCGAAGCCGACCCAGTCGACACGGATCTTGTCGGTCAGCCAGCCGGCCTTGCGGGCGGCTGCGAAAATCATCTCGAAGTGCTGCCGCTGCCGGACGTCGGTGGTGTAGACCAGCCAGTCCGCCTTGTCCTGCGTCAGGCGATATTTGATCGTCGCCAGGTCCGTCGTGTCGTAGTTGTACGCCCCGCCGGACTTCTGGATGATCATCGGCTGGGGCTGGCCCTCCCGGCCGACGAAGCCGTCCAGGAAGACGCACACCGCGCCCTGATCGATGACGGCCAAGCCGCTGTCCTTGAGTTCTTTGACCACCTCGGGCAATTGGTCGTTGTAGAAGGACTCGCCCCTCTCGGTGCTGGTTACGCCGAGGCGGGCGTAGATCTCATCGGCGTGCTGGCGCGAGGCGTGCAGGAAGGACTTCCAGACGGTCCGGGTGGCAGGCTCGCCCTGCTGCAGATCCACCACTGCCCGGCGGGCGGCATCGGCGAACGCCGGATCGGCGTCAAACTTCATCTTGGCCTGCTTGTAGAAGCTGTCCAGGTCGGCGACCCGGACGCTGTCAGGATTGGCCAGTGCCTGTGGTTGCGTCTCGCGGAGGTACTGGATCAGCATCCCGAACTGGGTACCCCAGTCGCCGGTGTGGTTGATCCGCAGTACGTTCTGGCCGGCGAATTCCAGGGTGCGGGCGATCGTTTCGCCGATGATTGTGGGGGGCATATGGCCCACATGGAGTTCCTTGGCCATGTTGGGGCTGGGGAAATCCACCACCACCCGCAAAGGCGCCGTGGCGGGCGCAACGCCAAGACGGGGGTCCGTCTGGATTGCCTCCAGCGAGCTGGCCAGGAACTCGTCCTTGAGCCGCAGATTGATAAAGCCGGGGCCGGCGATCTCGGGTGTCTGGACCAGTTGTGCCGCGTCGAGGTTATCGACGATCATCTGGGCGACCTGGCGGGGCTGCTTCTTGAGCCGTTTGCCCAAGCCCATGGCGGCGTTGGCCTGGTAATCACCGAATTTCTCATCCTGGGCTGACTTAACCACGGGATCGGCATCGGCGGCCTCGGGGACGGCCTTGGCGATCGCAGCTCTGACGTGGTCGGCAATCTGTTCGATGATCGGTTTCATTGCAGTATCTCGACTCCTCGCACGTAAGCGATGCTCGGCTATAATGCACCACGGGTCAGCGGAAAAGACCCGTTTGTGACGGACAAACATACGCCAAGAGGCCAGCCATGTCGACCTGCTGCCAAGGCAGCATAGGAAAAGTAACCTTGTTGGGTCGGGAAGCGTAGGGTGCTATAGTAGGTCGCTTGTTGTGTACGGCCTGGAGTCACCGGACCAACCAGATGGTCGTGCCTGCCTGAGGTTTCGGTAGACGGCTTGAGCGGATGCCGGCCGTCTGGAAAGGATGGATCTGTCGGACATGAGGATACCGCTCGCACGCGAAGGTACGAAAGAGATGCTGATCGCCCTGGTCGTTTCGGCGGCGTGGGCGCTGCTGAGCTGGCTGGTGGGCCTGCCGATCCTGGGCGTGGCAGGAGCGTTGCTGCTGGCAGCGGTGCTGATGTTCTTCCGCGACCCGAACCGGGGGATTCCAGCCGAGCCGGGGCTGATCGTCTCGGCGGCGGACGGGCGGGTCACGCTCATCCAGTACGTGGACAAGCATCCGCTGGTCGGCGGGCCGGCGGTGCGGATCAGTGTGTTCCTGTCGGTGGCCAACGTGCACGTCAACCGTGCGCCGTGTAGCGGGCGGGTGATCAACAAGGAGATTCGCGAGGGGCTCTATCTGGATGCCCGCGACCCGGAATGCGCTGACAAGAACGCCAGTTGCACGATGACGTTGGCGCCGGACAAGCCGTTTGCGGGGCCGATCGTGGTGCGGCAACTGACGGGCAAGATCGCCCGGCGGATCGTCTGTAATGCGGGGCTTGGTGACCGACTGGCCAGGGGTGAGAAGTTCGGCATGATCAAGTTTGGATCGCGGACGGACGTCATCGTGCCGCAGCAGCCGGGGCTGGAAGTGCTGGTCAAGGTCGGTGACAAGGTTCGAGGCGGCACGACGGTATTGATGAAGATGGTCCAGTCAAAGGTGCAGGACTCACCGGTCGAGCCGGTGGCAACAGCGGCGGTCTAAAGGAGAGATTTCGATGCGCAGGCGCTTTCGCAGCAAGCGGCTCAGCCAGATCGCGCTGCTACCGACGCTGCTGACACTGGGTAACCTCTTGTGCGGCTTTGCCGCGATCCACTTCGTCGCCAAGCACTTGGCCGGGGTGGACGTTTTCACCGCCGGTCACGCCCGGGTGGAGCGGTGGCTGCCGACGCACTTGGCGATCGCGGGCTACCTGATTTTCGCCTCGATGGTGTTCGATGCCTTCGACGGGCGGGTGGCGCGGCTGATGCGTAAGACGAGCGATTTCGGCGCCCAGATGGACTCACTGGCGGACGTGGTGAGTTTCGGGGCGGCACCGGCGTTCCTGTTGATCGGCCTGGTCAGCAAGGCGCTGGCCGGCGATGGGCAGGTCAGCCCGATCAGCGACCAGATCGGCGGGCGGATTGTCTGGATCATCGCCGCGATCTACCTCTGCTGCGGGGCGCTGCGGCTGGCGCGGTTCAACGTTGAGAACACACACGACGAGTCGTCGCACATGTGGTTCAAGGGACTGCCCATCCCCGGCGCGGCGTCAGTGGTGGCGTCGCTGGTGATCCTGCACGAGGAGGTTATCCGCCGCAACCAGGCGAGCATCCTCAGCGACGTGGTGGTCTGGGCGATGCCGGTGATCACGCTGGCGGTGGGCCTGCTGATGGTCAGCCGGGTCCGCTATGCCCACATGGCCAACAAGTACCTTCGTGGCCGGCGGCCCTGGCACATGATTTTCTGGTTCCTGTTTCTGCTGGCGATGTTTATCGTCTATCCGCAGATGGTGCTGGCCGTCATCACGCTGGCGTATGCCGCCAGCGGTCCAGCTGGCGCGGTCTACCGGCGCTTCGTGCCGGCGCCGATCGAAGAGGGGCCGGCTCCGGAGAACGGTGTGCCTGGGCCGGTGGATTCTCCTCGGCCTGCATGGCACAAGCGGCCCGGCGAGTGATGGCAGCACCGAGGGTCGGCAGGGCGGAGCCGTGAGTTGGCGTGCGGTACAGGCCGCACGGTGGATTCGAGGGCAGGGCGGGGAAGTACTAAAAAAGGATTTGCATTGATGTCATTGCTGGTGACCGGAAGCATTGGAATTGACACGATCCAGACCCCGGCGGGCCAGGCGGCCGACGTGCTGGGCGGTTCGGCGATCTACTTCTCGTTCGCGGCGTCGCTGCTGACACCTGTGCGGCTGGTGGGCGCGGTCGGCGAGGACTTCCCGCGGCACTATTTGGACATTCTCAAGGAGCGGCCGATCGACACGCGCGGCCTGGAGATCCGCAAAGGCAGCAAGACCTTCCGCTGGCAGGGCCGCTACGTCGGCGACATGAACGAGGCCGAGACACTGCGGACCGACCTGAACATTCTGGGCGAGCGCGCCCCGAAGGTTCCGGCGGAGTTTCGCGACAGCAAGGTTGTCTTCCTGGCCAATACGCACCCGGCGCTGCAGCGCGAACTGCTCGCCCAGGTGACAAAGCCCGAGTTCGTCGTCTGCGACACGATGAATCTTTGGATCCGCACGTCCCGCGACGAGTTGTGCAAGACGCTCGCCGCGGTCGACGGCGTGGTGCTCAACGATGGCGAGGCCCGGCTATTGACGGGCGAGAACCTGCTGGTGCGGGCCGGGCGGCAGATCCAGAAGATGGGGCCGAAGTTCGTTCTGCTCAAGAAGGGCGAGCACGGCTGCCTGATGTTCGCGGGCGAGACGGTCTGGGCGCTGCCGGCATTCCCGACGGCTGACCTGGTCGATCCGACCGGCGCGGGGGACAGTTTTGCCGGCGGCACGATGGCGTACCTGGCGAAGGTCCGCCGTTACGATGCCGAGACGATCCGGGCGGCGATCGCCCGCGGGACGGTCACGGCCAGCTTCGCGATCGAGGCGTTCAGCCTGGACGGCCTGCGTAAGGCGACGATGGAGGCGTTCGAGGCCCGGCTGCAGCAGTACCGATGCATGCTGGCGGTAGGCTGACGGCAGCGGCCAGTACCGAGGCGGGGCAATGTGGGCTAGTCGCTCCTGGCGGCCGCGATGGCTGGACGTATTGCGCGATGACATGCCCGGTGTTGGGGCTGGCAAACTCGACCCGAGCGTCTGAGCAGGGCTGGATGCCACTTCGGGGTCCTCCGTTTGTGTTCGTAGTGGTGTCTTTCCACATAGAAGCAGGTGCTGCGCGCCCATAGCTGGGGCAATTCGGATACTGGGTGGGTGCCACCAACGGCGCCACCAAACGGGTCTGGGCCAGTC
>JANYLN010000055.1 GCA_025357795.1 Planctomycetota bacterium | reverse complement strand
GGCGCTGGCGCCACACTCGTCTTCTTGCGTGTAAATAGGCTCAAACCCATGGCGTATTTCCCCCGATCAACGCGTCGGCCGAACGGTTCCAGAAGCTCTGCCGCGATGCCAAGCGCAAGCTGATGGGCGACGGCCGACCGGGTTGATCGGGGGAAGTACGCCATGGGATTGAGCCTATTCAGACGCAAGAAGACGAGTGTGGCGCCGGCCCGGATGCCGACACAGGAAGCACCGGGGCTGCTGGAGAGGCTGTGCCTGCGACCTGCGCCACCGGTGTTTGAGCTGGCGGAGAAGCCGCTACTCGATGCGGACCCGCTCAAGAAGCTGCTGCAGCAGGAGCGATTCGGCCACCTTGTGCGCAGCCACAAGGGGCTGGAGGCGCATCCGCAGTTGGAGAGCGTGTTCCAGCAGGCGGTCGAGGCGATCGACGAGCGATTCGCGCTGGTGCCGGAAGGGTATGTCACGATGCCCAAGACGGTCAACGACTATCCGGGCTGCCCGGAAGAAGACTTCGAGACCGGGGCGTTCCTGCTGGCGCGGCACTGCGTGACCAACGAGCAGTTCCAGAAGTTCGTCGATGATGGCGGCTACGAGAACCCGGACCTTTGGCCCAAGGACATCCTGCCGCACCTGATCGACTTTGTGGACAGCACGGGGACGCTCGCGCCGCGGCACTGGCGGCAGGGCCGGCACGACAAGCGGCTGGCGGGCCACCCGGTGGTGGGGGTGTGCTTTTACGAGGCGGCGGCGTATACAGGGTGGGCGGGCTATCGGTTGCCGAGCAACGTGCAATGGCAGATGGCGGCGAGCTGGCGGATCCGCAGCGCGGCGCACGTGCTGCGGCGCTATCCCTGGGGGGACGCGTTCGATACAGGCAAGTGCAACATCTGGGCAACGCGAATCGGCGGGACTGTGCCGGTGACGGCGTACGAGAACGGGGCGGCCCCCAACGCGGTGGTGCAACTGGTCGGCAACGTCTGGGAGTGGACGGAGTCGGACTTCGAGGTCGTGGATGATAACGGCCGAACCGTTGTCGGCGACATGCTCCTGAAAGAGATCCGGGGCGGGGCGTTCGACACGTACTTCCCCTCACAGGCGACGAGCTGCTTCCGGACGGGGTTGGCGGCCCTGGTGCGGGCCCATAACGTTGGATTCCGGTGCGTGGTGGACCTGGGGTCGGAGGGGGAGACGGGGAATGGGTAACGGCAACGGCCGGGGTCCGGAGGACACTTGACACGGATCGCACGCGGTAGCGCAAGCGCATCAGCGAAATGAGATAGTGAAGTCGGCGGGATTGGGACGGAGGCAAGACGGCCGTGACGACGACATACATGCGAGTGCAGGATGACGGGACCAACTGCCTGATCTGCGGGGCGCGCAACGCCGTGGGGGGGGCCCAGTGCGCGGAGTGTTCGGCGCCGCTGGCGCTGGTGCGGGATCGCAACGACGAGCAGACCCAGCAGAAGATCGTCACGATCCTGGGCGACAGCAACGTCGGCAAGACCGTGTACCTGGGCTTCCTGCTGGACATGCTCAGCCAGCGGGCCAGCAACTATACGTGCGTGCCGATCGGCGCGCATTCGATCAACGTGCAGCAGACGGTGATCAGCCACATGGCCCAGCGCATGTTCCCGCCGAAGACGCCGATGGAGGCGGACCAGTGGTACTGGGCCTACTACCAGATCTGCAAGCAGACAAAGAACAAGCAGGAGTGGCTGGACCTGGTGATTCCAGACGTGGCGGGGGAATCGCTGGCGGCGGAGCTGGCCAATCCCAACACTTTCCGCGTGATCAACAGCCTGACGGGCAAGAGCGCGGGGATGCTCCTGCTGCTGGATGCCTCGCAGGCGGCCAACGGCTCGTCGGGGCCGGACTTCTTCGGCGTCAAGATGCTGACCTACCTCGACGCGGTCAACCGCGCGGACCGGCGCAGCCGGGTGCAGATGCCCACCGCCATCGTCCTATGCAAGGCGGACCTGTGCCCCGAGTGCTTTGACGATCCGCGGCGGTTTACGGAAGTGAACCTCTGCCGACTGTGGAACCTTTGCCAGAGCCGGCTGGGCAACGTCGAGTTCTTCGCATGCAGTACGGTGGGGTCGCTGGCGTACGCGACGAGTCCGGAAGAGGATTTCGTGACCACGATCCCGCTGCACACCGCGCTGCGGGGCGTACTGGAGCCCTTCGAATGGATCGCCAAACAGCTATAAGCATGGATCGTCCTGAAACGGCAGGCACGACGGGGATGGCGGCGGCTGGCACTGTCCTGTGCGACCAGGTTGTCTTCACGTCGGTGCGTTCGGGAACGGGCGAAGGGTACCGGATCATCGCGGCGACCCCAAGCATCCAGGCGCACGAGAAGGTTGAGATCACGCGGCGGTCGCCTTCACACGGCGGGCTGTGCGGGGAGAACCCCGAGGCGGTGGGCCTGGAGGCGTACAAGCTGCCTAGCGGGCGGTACGCGGTGGCGTACTGCTGCCATGCAGGCAGCGAGCACACGGGGCGAGGCGGCCAGCGCGTGTACACGCACGTGGCGATCCTCGACCGACCGGCGTGGCGGAATTTCGAGGCCAACCCGGTGCCGGTGCATGCGGCGCTGGCGCTGCACGTCGAATCAACGGGGCCGGTACTCAAGCCGCTGGCCCGGATGGAGAAGATCGCGATCCCGCTGCCGAGGCCGGCGATGAACCTGACGATCCTGGCGAATTCCATGGGGTCGCCCTCGGATATGGTGGACTGCGCGCTTTCGGCGGCGGCGGATCTGCTGGCTGGCAAATCGCTGGTGCTGATGGAGACGTGCAACCCGTTTCGGCTGCTGGAGAAGATCCTGCTGAGCCTGCCGCTCGAGACGCGGGAGGGGCTCGACGTCAGCGCGGGAGTGAAGTTCAGCCCGGCCCGGAAGATGCGGCTGGCGATCGTATCGGAGGGCGAGGCCGATCTGCAGCGGCGGACGGCGGGGCTTGATACGCAGGTTCGCCGGCCACAGGACGGGCCGAGTCCGGCACAGAACCTCTTTGAAGGGTGGGAGCGGCTGCTGCGTCGGTGGTGGCGAGAGGGGCGGCGGCAGGATATCCAGTCGTTGACGGGGGAATTGTGCCGGGGGATCTCGTGCGAAACGCTGGACCGGGTCGCCAGGATCTGCGAGGACATGGACGCCCTGGCGGAGTTGGCGATCGAGGGGGTCCGGCTCCAACTGGCCAAGTACAATGCCGCCAGGCCTGGTTCGAAACCCGAGCAGGTGCTGGTGCAGTTGCTGCTGCAGAAGGCGAACGAACGAGTGGCGAGTCTGCAGGGGGGGAACGACAGCGGGGGCCCATAGCCGGTAACGATAACGGCAAGAGCCGCCACGAAGGGGCAACGAGTGCGGGAAGGAAGCCACGACAACGACGGCCACGGATAAACACGGATAACAGCAACGGCAACGGCTACAGCCCCGCTGAAGCGGGAACTCGAACGGTCCTTCGTCAAACAAAGACACGGCGCAGGCGCCAAGCCTGGACTTCGAACTAAGGACACGGCCACAACAACCACGACAGTGGCAAAAACAAACACCCGGCCAAAGTCGGAACTATGAATGGGCGCTCAGCGCGGCGCATAGGAACGGCATCGCTGGTGGGGCGTTGCCAAGGCGGCTCGTTCCGGCCACAATGACCTCCGTTTGGAAACTCCTGTGCCGGAGGTAGTCTGCTCATGCGTACGGAAGAGCTGATTGTTCCCGATCCGATGGCGGTGGCTATTACGAGCATGGTTCGGTCCGGCCGGAAGCTGTACATCGGACTGACCGGCGGCCGGAACATCCTGGCGGAGTGCGACATGGACTCCGGGTGCATGCGGATGGCCCCGCCGATGTTCCCGTGGGCGACCGAAGAGGGGTTGCTGTACAAGATCCACAACAGCCTGTGCATCGACTCGGGCGGGCGGCTGATCGCGGGGGAGGACGTCAATTTCGACTGGGACGGTCTGCCGGCACAGCGAGAGGAGAGCCCGACGGTCTCGAAGATGGTGGAGCGGCGGACGAAACTGGGGCTTCCGATCGATCCTCGCAAGTTCGGCATCGAGTCGCTGGCGGACTGGGACCGCCGGGGCAAGACGCCCGGCGGGCACATCGTCCGCTACGATCCGGCGAGCGGCCAGCACGTGGACTTCGGCATCGCCAGCCCGCTGGAGTACTGGCACAGCATGGTCTACGACCAGAAGCGGGAGCGGGCGTATGGGCACACGCTGCCTGGCAACCGCTTCCTCGTGGCGGACCTCAAGGCCGGCCAGCACGTGGACCACGGGCGGATCAGCCGCTTCTGCCACCACAAGGAGATCCTGGCGCCGGACGGCAAGGTCTTCGGGGCGTATGTTGCGCGGGGCGGCCGGCTCAACCTGTTCGAGTACGACCCGGCCAGGGAGTTCCTGAGCCGCACGGACACGACGATCCTGGCGGACGTAGGGACGGCGGTGGCGGGCAACTACGGCATGGACGCCCCGTGCACGACCCGCCGGGGCGAGGTCTACTTCGGCACGGTCGCCAACGCCCTGATCTTCAAGCTGCACTGGCAGGAGCGCAGGCTGGAACTGGTCGGGCAGGCGCCGGGCGGCCAGCGGGTGGCAACGATGTGCGAGGGCGAGGACGACGTGCTGTACATGACGGTCGGCTTCCCGCATGCGCGGATCATCCGGCTGGACACGCGGACGCGCAAGTTCGAG
Source organism: Planctomycetota bacterium (assembly GCA_025357795.1). GTDB lineage: Bacteria > Planctomycetota > Phycisphaerae > UBA1845 > JANYLN01 > JANYLN01. The sequence goes on along the minus strand of JANYLN010000055.1, from coordinate 5,361 downwards.
GACCTCGGCGCGGTCAACACGGATGCGCCGATCGTATACTTCCATGCGGATGCCTGGGATGACGGCGTGCTGTGGCTGGGCGAGACGGACGGCTTTAGCGCGAGTCTGTACCGGGTGAGGCTGTAACGGCAGGACTGACCATGGGCAATCCTCTTTTTCTGGCACTCATCATCGGCTGGATCATGACCGTTTGTCTGCATGAGTATGCGCATGCGGTGACGGCGTATTTGGCGGGAGACCGGTCCGTGCGAGAGCGGGGCTACCTGGCGATGAACCCGCTGTCGTACATCGACCCGATAAACTCGATCATCCTGCCGGCTGTCATGCTGTGGATGGGGGGCATCCCGCTGCCGGGCGGGGCCGTGCTGATCGATCGGTCGGCGCTTCGCCAGAAGTGGCAAGCGAGCCTGGTGTCGGCGGCGGGGCCGCTGACGAACCTGGTGCTGTTCCTGCTGTGCGCGGCGGTGATTCATCCGAGGATCGGCCTGGTCAGCGAACTCGAATCGGTGCAGGACTGGCCGCTCTGGGCGGTATTCGCCGGGGCGATGTCCGTGCTGCAGATCTTCGCGGTGCTGCTGAACCTGCTACCGGTCCCGCCGCTGGACGGCTTCCAGGTGATCGAGCCATTCCTGAGCCCGATGACGCGGGCAAGGATCATGTCCTCGTCGATCGCGTCGGCGGGGATCGTGATCATCTTCGCGGCGTTCTTCTTCGTGCCGGGGGTGAGCAAGGCCTTTTTCACCGTGATCTTCGCGACGTTCGAGTTGATCGGCATTCCGGCGAGATTGCCGTACGCATGCTACCAGATGGCGTTCTCGCGGTGACGACTTCCGTGCGGCGACGGGGACAGTCCCCTGAACGACTCGTGGAGCGCCAACCTTTTCCGGGGTTCTCTGCGTTCGAAGGTCTTGCACACCTGCAGACGAGGCAGGCATGGGCCCCAGAGAATCAGCTGTGACGGTGCCCCAGGGGCACCCCCGCCCCCTTGGCGCGGCACGCTGGGCCGCCACTGAAACCGCGCTAGTCTTTCCTGGCGAGTGTCTTCTTCTTGACTAGGGCGAAGACCTCGTCGGCGGGGATGATGACCACGGGCTTCTCGTAGAGGTAGGCCGCGAACAGGTCGCCATTGGGCAGCCAGAGGAAGGTGCCGGCCGGGAAGCCGGTGTCGACGCTGATGTAGATGTCCTGTTTGGCGGCCCGCGTGAAGCCTTCGGGGTAGCGAACCACGATGTGATGGGCCCGCGTACCGAGTTTCTCGACGGTCGTCTGGCCCTCGTAGGTCACAGTGGCGCCGCCTGACTGCGCGGCCTGCTCGACGTGGCTGAGCGTCCGGCGGAGCATGGCCGCTAGGCCGAAGTCGGTGATCGGCCGGAGCGACTTGCCCATTGTGACAGCCATCTCCGGCGGCACGCTGACGGGCGCGGCGGGCAGGCCGAAGAATCCCTTGCGGGCCAGCACGGTCACCTTGCCATCGTTGGCGCCGTCGATGTAGACGGCCTCGACGTATTCGCTGTCGGGATTGAGCCAGGCCATCTTGATCGACGTGGGCTGCTTGCGGAAGGACACCTTGAGGTCCTCCCAGTCGCACAGCCTGGCGGCGAGCAGGCCGCGGCGCTCCTGGCGATGAAAGACGATCTGGTAGCCATCGAGGGCGTCGCAGCGGGCGCAAGCGTCCTGCAACAGCCGCATCGGATCGAGGGCGGCGGACCTGACGGGCTGGGTAGCCGCGGACTGGCTGGATGAGGCGTGGACCTTGGGCTGTGAGGCCGGGGTGTGGGTTGCCGAGCAGCCTGCCAGCAGCAAGGCGGCGCAGAGGCCCGGAATTCCAGTCGAGACAGCCGACCGGCCGCGTACGAACATCCGTACCACCATGTACATTCTCCAATGGCCCCTGCCTGGCGGGACATCACCAAGGCAGCCGCATTATACGGGCGGAGCCGGGTGGCGTCTCATCCGGCGGACATGGAAATGGTCGCGGACGGATATCCCAGATTCAGAACGGAGCAGGCTGGATGAATGGGGTGCTGCGCATAGGCTTGCGCAGCGCGCCTGCCGACGAGGCGGCGCAAACACCCGAAGGATCAATCCTCATCGGCGCCCTGCGGGTTTTCGGGCGGCAGGGACTCGACGCTGACGGACCAGGTTGGATCGTCAGGCACCTGGATGGTGAACGCACTGCCAGGGAGGCCCGTGTTGACCTGGATATCGCTGAAGGTCACGGTGACGAGTTTATCGTCCTTCTGATCGGCGACGACCTTAACGGGCAGGTCGAGCTTCTTGTCAACGAAGAAGTGCAATTCGTTGTACTTATCCGCCATGTCCTGGGCGCCGGGCTTGGGGAGGAGCTTCAGGTGCGCGGAGTTGGCGGGGTCGTCCTTGGCGGGCTCGACGTAGCTGACCTGGAACTTGTTGAGGATCTCGCTTTCCTTCTGGCCGAACGGGAGCGGGAACGGGCCCTGGCCGAGTTTGAACGGGTCGAACTCCTCGCCCGGCCTGACGATTTCTCGCTTGATGACGCTCTTGGTGGCCTCGCGCTTCTCGATGTACCAGCGGCCGTCGAAGAGGTGTTCCTCGGGCTTGTCGATGACCTGGTCTTCCACGACGGTGCGGCCGAACTTGACCAGGAACTTGTCGTGCGGCTTGTCGCGTTTGAAGGAGAGATCGCCGAACTTAGCCTGCTTGTCGTCGATCACGCGGTCGAGGATCTGCCACTCGATCTTGGCCTTCAAGTCCTTGATGGAATCGCCCCGCAGCTCGAGTTGCTGCAGGATGGTGTGGACCTTCGGCTCGGCTTGGCCGGCTGACTGGGTACTCGCCGGGCGGGTCGCCGCGGGCTGCGAGGCGGCTGGCTGTGAGGCCGGGGCGGTGGCGGGCTGGGCCAGGACGGCACTGGTGCCAAACATCCCGATGGCGCTGCTAAGAAGGATTCGACGGAACATAGGCGTCTCCCGAAGAAGGTTTGCGTCCTTGCAGCAGCCGGACCAGGACCGGTCCGGCGGTGATGACCACGATGCAGGCCTGGATGGCGAAGATCGCCCTGGGGCCGGCGTTAAACCAGATTGTCGCGCCGGCCAGCAGGGCGTAGCGGACCCAGCGACCGATGAAGTTCGCCCAGAAAAAGCGCCCGCGGCCGTAGCCGTCGGCGATGGCGACCCAGCGGACGGCGTCGATCGGGATCGGCACGAACGACGCCAGCGTGAGGATGCCGAACGGGCTGACGCGGAACCAGCGGATCGCCCACTGCACCAGACGGGTGTGGCGAACCTTACTGGCGACGCGTGAGCCCAGGGCCCAGCGGAGCAGGTGATATTCGTTCAGATTGGCCATCGCGGTGGCGACGGCGGTGATGGCGGCTACGTAGGCGATGCGTACGGGGATCGCGCCGGGCAGGCCGACGGTCTTGCTGGCCAGGAGCATGATCATCCACATCGTCGGCAGCGGGACGAAGTTATTGGCCAGCGAGACGTAGAAGGTTCCGAGGCAAATCCACCAGACATGCAGCCCCGCCGACTGGCCCTGTTGCAGCGCCGCGTAGCTCAGCCGGGCCACCAGCGCTAGCCCCCCCAGCCAGAGCAGGTAGATGACGAACCAGACTCGCAGCGCGGTCGAACTTATCGCCGGGCTCTGGTCCAGCGAAGCCGGCGGCCCCAGCACGGCGACCTGCGACTTGTCAATGACTGGCGATACTTGGTTCATGGGCGACCTGGCCATCGTGTATGTGGATGATCCTGTCTGCGGCGTTGGCGACGTCCTCGTTATGGGTGACGATGATGGTCGTCAGCCCGCCTGCCTGCTGCTCGTGCACTTGGCGGAGCAGGTCGAGCACGAGGCGGGCATTGCAGCTGTCGAGGCTCCCGGTCGGCTCGTCTGCGAGCAACAGTTGGGGACTGCCAGCGATGGCCCGCGCCACCGCCACCCGCTGTTGCTGGCCCACGGACATCTGCGTCGGGCGTTTGTGCTTGATAGGTCCTACGCCCAGGCGGTCGAGCAGTTCATCCGCCTGGCCGTTGGGCTTTTCGCCGCGAAGCCAATAGGCGAGCCGGACGTTGTCCGCCGCGGAGAGGACCGACACGAGGTTGAGCCGCTGGAAGACAAAGCCAATCTTGGTCTTGCGAAGGTGAGTTCGAGTCGCTTCGCTGGCGGTGACGAGATCCTGGCCGTCGAGGGTGAGCCGGGCGGCTTTGGTTGGGTTGAGCATCAGGCCCAGGATGTGCAGCAGGCTGCTCTTGCCGCTGCCGGAGGGGCCGACGATCGCGACGAACTCGCCGCGGTCGATCGCCAGGTCCACGCCTCGCAAGGCGTCGTAGGCCGCATCGCCCTTACCGTAGCGGAGCCAGAGGTCTTGTGCTTCGATTAAACTGTTGGACATAGACATCTCTCTCTAACAGCATCAGAAGGTGAGCAGTGCCCACCCTATGTATTCTGCAATGCCAGGGCCGGCTGGACCTTGCCCGCGCGCCAGCCGGGGTAGAGCGCACTGAGCGTACCACCTGCAATGCCGACGACGATCGCCAGGAGGAACCACTTGGCCCGGACTTCGACGGTCAGCAGCGGCATGGTTTTCTCGATCAGCCAGCGGGCCAGGGCCGCCAGGGCAATCCCGCCGGCGGTGCCGGCGACGCTGAGGATCGCGGCCTCCAGGACCGACTGGCCCAGCAGCATCAGCCGGCCGCCCCCCATCGCCTTGATGATGGCGATCTGGCCGGTCCGCTCGACGACCATCGTGTACATTGTCACGCAGATCAGCAGGAAGCAGACGGTCATCGCCACGCCGCTGGCGACCCAGATGTAGGCGTACATCGTGGCAAAGGCGGTCTCGAGCATACCTTGGACGGCATCGAGCGGGTCGACCTTGGCCTTGAGGGCGTCGGCGATCGTCGCGGCGATCTTGTCGCGCTCGATCGGGTCTTTGCCCACGCCGGGCTTGAGCTTGACGTAGAAGGCCGTCACCTTGGCTTCCCCGTCGTAGCGGATCTGCCGCAGCGTCTGGATCGGGCAGAAGACGCGGGCGGCGACACCGGGCTCAACGATGCCGACGATCCGCCAGAGGCGGCCCAGGGCGTCGAACGTGTCGCCTACGTTGTAATGGCCGGCGACGGCGAGGCGATGGTCGATCAACAACTCGCAATCTTGTTTGGGCAGCTCGCCCGCCAGGACCTTGCGAAAGCCCAGGAAGGCGGGCATGTCAGCTGGGTCGATGCCGAACATCCGTTGCTCTTTGCCGGCCATCTTGACCTGCTGCCAGAGGACGGGGATGACCTGCCGGGCGACGGGTTGGCCCTGGTAGGTGATCTTTTCGATGATCTGGCCGTGCTTGTCCTTGAAGTCGGCACCGCCTGCGATGAGGGTAGTCTGGCTGGG
>JANYLN010000038.1 GCA_025357795.1 Planctomycetota bacterium | reverse complement strand
GGGGCAGACCTGTGGGTGGTGCAGCGGGACACTCGCGGGCCGTTCGCCGAGATCTCCCGCGTACCCCACAGCCTGGAGGATCGCCTGCGGGCGGTGCCGGGCGTGGCCCGCTCCCGGGCCTTCGTGTCCCATACCATCCAGCGGCAATACCAGGGCAAGCCCCTGCGGATCGTGGTCCAGGGCCTTTCGTGGCCGCAGGACGATGGAACTTGGCTGCCGATCATCGCAGGCCGTCCCCTGCGGGCCGCCCACTACGAGATGATCGTCGACCGATCGCTGAACCTGCGTCTGGGTCAGACCCTTCCGCTTGGCAGGGATGTGTATACGGTGGTCGGCCTGACGCGAGGCATGGTCGGCAACGCGGGCGACGGCATGGCCTTCTTCAGCCTGCTGGACTCGCAGGCGATCCAGTTCGACCAACCCGGCGAGGCCATCCGGCTGGCCAGGGAGGTTCAGGCGGCCCAATCCGGCCAGACCACGTGGGCGGCACGCGTCAATTCGACCGGCCAGGCCGATCAGCCTATCAGCGGCGTGCTCGTGGATCTGGAGTGGGGCATCGATCCGCACGGTGTGATCCAAACGATCTCGGGCTGGGCGGATGTGACGGTCTACACCAGCCAGCAGCAGCGGGACCTGCTGCTGATGGGGATGGTCGACAAGTCTCGGCGTCAGCTCTGGCTGTTCCGCGTGATCCTCGTCATCGTGTCGGCCATCATCATGTCGCTGATCCTGTATACGCTCACGCTGGACAAGATCCACGACATCGCGGTCCTGAAGCTGATGGGCGCGCGCAACCGCGTGATCGTCGGCATGATCATGCAGCAGGCGATCCTGCTGGGCATGCTGGGCTACGGGGCGGGTTACGGCATCGGACAGTTCGCCTTCCCGCATTTTCCCCGGCGGGTGAGCCTGACCGGCCCGGACATGCTGGTGATCGCCGGGGTGGTGCTGGGCATTGCCGTCCTGGCCAGCCTCTTCGGCATCCGCAAGGCCATCAAGGTTGAGCCCAATACCGTCCTGGCATGAAAGTAATCGGCTATGCAAGGCAAGAACGCCATTCAAACGCAACAACTGACCAAGGTCTACGGCAAGGGCCATACCGAGGTGGTCGCCCTGCAGGAGGCGTCGCTGTCGGTGGCGTATGGCGAGGTGGTCGCCCTGCTGGGACCCAGCGGCTCCGGCAAGTCGACCCTGCTGTCAGCGATGGGACTGATCAACCCGCCAACCTCCGGCACGCTCTGGATCGGCGGGCAAAAGGTCCTGGATGGTCCACGACCCCTCGTGGATCTGCGGGCCTTCCGCCGCAAGCATATCGGCTTCGTCTTCCAGAAGGCCAACCTGATCCCGTTCCTGACGGCCCTGGAGAACGTCTCCCTGGCCATGGAGATCGACGATCTGGCCGCCCGCACGGCCCGTCGTCGAGCAATAGAACTGCTGGAGTATCTGGGTGTGGCCCACCGCGCAGGAAATCTGCCCTATATGCTCTCCGGCGGTGAGCAGCAGCGCGTGGCCGTGGCCCGGGCCGTGGCCAACAACCCCAGCGTGCTGCTGGCCGATGAGCCGACGGCGGCCTTGGACGGCCGGCTCGGCCGACAGGTCATGGAGCTGTTCCGCAAGGTGGCCCACGAGCAGCAGGCCGGGGTAGTCGTGGTCACCCATGACCACCGGTCCCTGGATGTCTTCGACCGGATTTACGAGATGGAGGACGGTATCGTCCGTCCCGCCGTCAGCGCGGGGGCGGTTTCGTAGGCTACTTCACCGGCCAGGGATGCCTAACAGATTATCGAGAATGCCGTTGCTACCTCGCCCAAGCGAATCGCCGATATGCTTCCAGGCGGCACGGCATGCAGCGTCCAGTAAGCGGCGATCGACGTTGGTTGTACCGCTTTCAAAGGGTCTCTCCGTGGAACTCGGGGCGTTCGTGACATGTGCCACTACGCCGGTAGCCACACCGCGTCGGGCGGCGAAGGCGAATAGGGAGGCGGCCTGCATCTCGACAGCCAGCACCCCGGCACCGGCATGGCGAGCCATATCCGCCGCTGTTTCCCGGTACGGAGCATCCGTAGTCCATACCAGACCTTTCCGGACCGGCAAACCAATTCCGTCCACCTCTCGCTCCAGTGCCTCGGCAAGCCTGGCAGGCGCGGCAACGACTCGGCTGGCCGGCAGGTAATGGTAGGAGGTTCCCTCGTCCCGGATGGCACCGTCGGCCACCACCACGCTCGGGACGGGCAGGCCCGGCGCGACCTTTCCCGCGGAGGTCAAACCGATGATTACCTGCGTACCACAGACAGACAGCTGCTCGGCGATCAGCACGGCATATGGCCCGCCGATCGTCCGGCTGATGATGCCGCAGGGTCGCGAGTCTACCGACCACATCCACATGCAGGTGTGAAAACATGGCCAGGCATGGCAACGCTGGACCTCGCCGCGGGCGACGAGCTGGTCGGTCAGATCGCCGTCGAAGTCCAGGATGCACACCGGCGGAATCGTCCCTTCAGTAACGTCCCGCAGCGTGCGCACGGCCGCCACGAGATCCTCCGGCTTGAAGATAGTCGGGGCATCCAGGTTGTGCTCCAGCAGCGGCGTCGACCCATCCAGGCGAGGGCTGACTACCTGCGATTGGACGTTGGGTGGGCTTGCTCCACGACTGGCCCTCTTGGTAAGCAGACCCAAGCATGCTCATGACACAGGAAGCGACGATTCTCAAGGGGCAAGAACAACTGGAGGGCCACAGAAAGTCTTGCTGCAGAGGGCACTCAGGCCGATGACGATGATCCAGATTCAGAACTGTAGAC
>JANYLN010000020.1 GCA_025357795.1 Planctomycetota bacterium | reverse complement strand
TCCAGCCAGTGCCGTCGAACTCCTTCCACTTGTAGACCACGTGCAAGGTGTTGTGGCTGGCCTGCAGTTCGGCGGCATTGTCGAAGGTGAGAGTGACGTGGTTGACGCCCTTGTCGAGGTAGGCCATCGCGCCCTTATTGTGTTCGAAGGTGGTCACGACGACGAAGTTGCTCGCGCCGGCGTCGGTCTTGGCGACGGTGCTTTTGAGCTGGACCTTGATGTACCAGGTCTTCCACAGGCCAAAGACGTTGGTCCGCAGCGACTGGTTGGCCACATGAGTGGTGCCCAGAGAGCTGGCGGTCCAAACGGTGGTCCAGCTCGTGCCGGTGGAGGAGACCTGGACGTTGCAGACATCGGCGGCGTTGGTCTTGACGAAGTCGCCGCCGAAACTCGCATCGGTGATGTAGTAGGGCACGGTGATCTTGAAGATCGCCTCGCCGGCGGTGCCAACGGTGTTGACGTGGAGATCCGGAGTAACACCATCAGCGTAATACGTGGCGATATCGTGGCTGGCTGTTTCGAGCATCGACTGGTAGCCCGCGGTGCGGAAGTCGGGGGCGAGCGTATCGGTGCCGTTGGACCAGCGACGGTACGTCGGGATGTAGCTGACGTTGACGGCGGGGCTCTGGGCTGCGGTCAGGGCATACGGCTCCCAGTACGGGAAGTTGACGTAGTCCTGGTAGTCACGGCGGGCCTCATGGTGATAGGGTGGTGTGCCGCCGCCACCGATGGTCGGGTGCTGGTTGACCCAGGATTCCCAGGTGCGCTTGAAGGACTGGCCGAGCCGGAGATCCATGCCGCCGTTCCAGGTGGCGGTAACGGCGCTGTCGCCGTAATCGCTCCAGCTGCCGACGGCACCTTGGTACCAGTCAGTGGTGTCCCCGCACAGCAGGAACCCCGGGCAGGCGCGGCCATCGGTGACGGCGCCAGCCAGCAGGGTCGGGTCCGCCTTCATTTCGGCGCAGTTGGCGACCTTGCGGGGGGTGATCTTGTTGTAGATGTACATGGTGGTCATGGTGTCGTAGGCGTGCCAGGAGCCATCGGCGTACTGGACCTCGTAGATCCAGTGGCCCGGCAGGCCGATGCGGCGCTGGCCGAGCCCGGCGGCCTTGACGATGGTGCAGGCCTGGCTGGCATGGCGGCCGCACAGGCACCAGCCAAAGACGTTCTGGTTGTAGGTCGGGTCGTTGATGTCCCCGCCGGTGGCCGGAGGCTCATCGGCCCAGTGATACAGGCGGCGTTTCTGGTTGTCGTAGATGTTGATGGCCTTGTTCTCGTCGGAGGCGGGAGGGACAACGCCGCTGGGTGTGTAGGCGTTGACGTAGGTTGCAGCCATCGTGTTGATATTGTGGGTGTCAGCCACGCGGTCGCTCACCAGCCAGGGGTTGTGGACGGTAACCGGTGCGATGGGCGGCAGCGTGGTGCCGCTGGCGACATTGGACAGGGCCGACACGTTTGGCGAGGCGGAGGCGTCCGCGGTCTTCCCCGCGAAGTAGTACAGGGTGTTGGGCTGCAGGCCGGTGACGGTGAACCGTTCCGTCGCACCCGGGGTACCAGGCACAGGTTCGCCACTGGCCTGGGTAACCGAGGCCCAGTTGCTGTCATCGATCGGGCCGGTCGAGTAGCGGACATCGTAGCTGCCGAGCCCGACACCGCCCGGATCGGTGGGCACGGTCCAGGTCAGGTGGGCGGCCTGGATGTGTGTGGCTTGTACGTGGAGATCCACAATGGTCGTTGGTGCCGCCGCCAGCAGCGAAGAAGCCATCGCCGCCAGCATTGCAGCCGGCAACACTACAAGTACAGCTGCGAGTTTCATCGTAAACTCCTGTGACCCGAATGGTGAGCGGTTGACAGATAAGAGGCGAAGACGCTTCGCCTCTCAAGTGCCATGGTAACACAACAGAGGGCAGGGTGGTAATGAAAATGCCGTGTCCTCCTTGATCCCAGGGCAATTCCACGACCGAGGATGGGGCCTACACGCTCACGGCGTAGGGGATGACCAGCAATACCGTCGACCGCAATGGCAACTGGAAGTGGGCGGTGACCAACGAGGATGAGTGGTGCAAGGCGGCGTACTACAAGGGTGGCTCGACGAATGCGGGATACTGGCTTCATCCGACGAGCAGTAACAGCGTTCCGAGCAATGACCTGCTGACCCCTGACGGTGGGAACAATGCGACTTCTACCAGAATGGTTCTACGATCGGTAGTCCGTACTGGCGGACACCGGCGGGTGAGTTCGAGCTCTCCGACAGTCCGTACGGGACGTTCGACCAGGGCAGCAACGTGTGGGAGTGGAACGAGGCGGTTCCGGACAGCTCGTCTCGGGGTCTGCGGGGCGTTCTACGGCGACGTCGACTACTTGCAGTCGTCGTACCGCGACGGCAGCGATCCCTCGTATGCGTACGTCACTGTCGGGCTGCGTGTCGTCCAGGTTCCTGAGCCCGCGTCGATGGCGTTACTGGCTCTGGGCGGGGTAGGGATGCTCAGGCGGAGGGCCGCGCGAAGGTAACCCTTTGTCCTTTGTCTCTCTTACGCTTTGCTGTTTCGGCGTTGTCTTGTTGTTCTGACTTTTCTTCCGTGCGGGGCGTTCAGCCCCGCACGGATTGCTGTTGTTCGCCTCAAATCTCAATCAGCATCCGGCTGGGTTCTTCGATGATCTCTTTCACGCGGTGCAGGAAGGTGACGGCCTCGCGGCCATCGACGATGCGGTGATCGTAGGTCAGGGCGACGTACATCATCGGCCGGATCACGACCTGGCCCTCGCGGACGACGGGGCGGTCCTGCATGGCGTGCAGGCCGAGGATGCCGCTTTGCGGGGGGTTGATGATCGGCGTTGATAGCAGCGAGCCGAAGACCCCGCCGTTGGTGATCGTGAAGGTGCCGCCCTTGAGTTCCTCCAGGGTGATCTTGTTGTCGCGGGCGCGGCTGGCGAGGTCGGTGATCGTGGTCTCGATCTGGGCGAAGCTCATCCGTTCGGCATTGCGCAGGACCGGCACGACCAGGCCTTTGCCGCCCGAGACGGCGATGCCGATGTCGAAATAATTGTGATAGACGATATCGGTGCCGCGGACCTCGGCGTTGAGCTGGGGGAACTGCTTGAGGCCTTCGACGCAAGCCTTGACGAAGAAAGACATAAAGCCGAGCTTGACGTTGTACTTCTTCTCGAAGAGGTCCTTGTACTGCTGACGCAGGTTGACCACGGCGGACATATCGACCTCGTTGAAGGTCGTCAGCAGGGCGGCGTTCTGTTGCGCCTGGACGAGCCGCTCGGCGATGCGCTTGCGCATCGGGCTCATCGGCACGATGTCCTCTTCGCGATTGACCGGTGCGGCCGCGCCGGGGGCGGTCTGCAACTCGGGTTCGGCCCGGACGGTGGCGCGGGTCCTGACGCCGGCTTCGGCCTCGGCGGCGGCGGTGTCCGGGCGCCTCTCGGTCGCGGGCTTCTCCGACGGCTTGCGCTCCGCGGGCTGGGACGGTTCGGCTGGTTTCTGCCCGGCCGGAACTTGGCGCAGGACGTCCTCCTTGGTGATCCGTCCACCGGGTCCGGTCGGCTGGACCTGCTCGGGCTTTACGCCGCGCTGCTCCAATTCCCGACGCGCCGCCGGCATGATGCGGGGCAGCTCCGCCGTCTTGGGCTCGCCGGCCTCGGGCTGTGCGGACGGCGGCGGGGGCGGGGCCGTCTCGCTGGTTTCGAGGTACCCGATAATGTCGCCGACCACGGCTGCTTCGCCGGCCTTTTTGACGATTTGGGAGAGGATGCCGGCGGCGGGGGCAGGCAGTTCGAAGGTGGCCTTGTCGGTCTCGATCTCGACGAGGGGCTCGTCTTTCCCGGCGTGATCCCCCTCGTTCTTGAACCAGCGGACCAGCAGCACCTCTGTAATGGACTCGCCTACCGCGGGTACCTTCAGTTCGATGGCCATACGGTCCTCAAAGCGTTCTACTAAGCCGCTCCAGCAGGGGTCGGGCTATTGGGTAATGTGTTTGCCGGAAACTGTAATCGATCGCGCAAGTCCTTCGTGAGACTATTGTAGCCGCTTAGCCGGCAATATTCCCGCCCCCAAAGGCTTCGGTGAGAAGGGTTTCCTGCTCGAGCTTGTGGCGGCTGGCCGAACCGGTGGCCGGGCTGGCGGCCGTGGGGCGGCTGATGCCCGAAAACGGCAGGCGATTGAACAGCCGGCGGCCGAACTGGACCAGCAGGTACCGCCAGGCGCCCATATTCTCGGGCTCTTCCTGGACCCAGTAGACGGGAATGCCGTCTCTATAGCCGGCCAGGGCGGCGCGAAGGGCGGCCAGGGGGAGCGGGTAAATCTGTTCCAGCCGGAGGATTGCGACGTCCTCGCGGTTGAGGTCCCGGCGACGCTGGGCGAGTTCGTAGTAGATCTTGCCGGAACAGAGCAGGACCCGGTCGATCTGCTCGGGCCGGCGAGGGTATTCGTCCGGCAAAACATCGTGGAATGTGCCGCCAGCCAGGTCGTCGAGACTGCTGACGGCCTGGGGGTGGCGCAGGAGGCTCTTGGGGGTCATCAGCACGAGGGGCTTTCGCCAGCGACGGAGCATCTGGCGGCGGAGCAGGTGGAAGTACTGGGCGGGCGTGGAGGGGTAGGCGACCTGGATATTGTCCTCGGCGGCGAGCATTAAGTACCGTTCCAGCCGGGCGCTGGAGTGCTCGGGGCCCTGGCCTTCGAAGCCGTGCGGCAGGAGCAGGACCAGGCCGCAGAGGCGGCGCCACTTGTCTTCGGCGCTGGCGATGAACTGGTCTATTATGACCTGGGCGGCGTTGGAGAAGTCGCCGAACTGGGCCTCCCAAATCACGAGCCAGCCAGGACTTTCGAGGCTGTAGCCATATTCGAAACCCAGCGCGCCGGCTTCGGAGAGCGGGCTGTTGTGCAGTTCGACGGGGGCCTGGTTATCGGACACATGCTGCAGGGGGGTGTAGGTGTGGCCATCGTGCGTGTCGTGCAGGACGGCGTGGCGGTGGCTGAAGGTGCCGCGCTCTACGTCCTGGCCCGACATACGGATGCGGTAGCCCTCGACGGCGAGGCTGGCCAGGGCGGCGACCTCGGCGATGGCCCAGTCGAGGGGGCGCTTGCCCTGGGCCATCTCTCGACGCTGCTCCAGGATCTTTTCGATCTTGCGGTGCGGGTGGAAATCGGGAGGGAGTTTCGTCTGGATTTCGAGCAATTCCGATAGGTTCGGTATGCCACCAACGGCGCCACTATCGGCGTTGCTGACAGGTCCGCCGAGGTAGCCCTGCCATACGCCGCCCAGGGTCTGGGGCTGGAGGGCGCGGCTGTCGTGGCGGGCCTCGGAGAGTTCCTTTTCGAGCCGCTCGGTCCGTTGGCGGACGATTTCGTCGGCCTCCTCGCGGGTGACCTCGCCCAGTTCGAGGAGGTGTTCGAGATAGCCCTCGCGGACGCTCTTGCGGTTCTCGATGGTCTGGTAGAGCAGCGGCTGGGTATAGGCGGGCTCGTCGCCCTCGTTGTGGCCGCGCCTTCGATAGCAGTACATGTCGATAAAGACGTCGCGGCAGAAGGTCTCGCGGAAGTCCATCGCCAGGCGGACGACCTGGGCGACGGCCTCGGGGTCCTCGCCGTTGATATGGAAGATGGGGCTCTGGAGCATCTTGGCGACGTCGGTGGCGTAGGTGCTGGAGCGGCCCTGGTGGGGCGGGGTGGTAAAGCCGATCTGGTTGTTGACGATGACGTGAAACGTGCCGCCGACGCTGTAGCCGTCGAGTTCGCTGAGGTTGAGGCTCTCCTGGACGATGCCCTCGCCGGCGAAGGCGGCGTCGCCGTGGATCAGGAGGTTCATGATCTTCTGGCGGTTCTGGTCGCCGGTGCGGTCCTGCTTGGCGCGGGTGCGGCCCATGGCGACGGGGTTGACGAACTCGAGGTGGCTGGGGTTGAAGGTCAGCGAGAGGTGGATCTTGCGGCCATCGGCGGTGTACCAGTCGCCGCTGTAGCCGAGGTGATATTTGACGTCGCCGCGGCCCCAGTTGATGTTGTGTTCGAGATCCTCGAACTCGCGGAAGATCATCTGGGGGCTCTTGTGCAGGATGTTGGCGAGGACGTTGAGCCGGCCGCGGTGGGCCATGCCCAGGACGACCTCATCGATGCCCTGCTGGCCCGCCTTTTCGATCGCCAGGTCGAGCAGGGGGATCAGGCTCTCGCCGCCTTCGAGGGAGAAGGTCTTCGCGCCGATGTACTTTCGCTGGATGAACTCCTCGAAGATGACGGCATCGGTCAGGCGGGTGAGGATGCGGATCTGCTCGTCGCGGGAGAGCTGGAGGCGGTTTTCAGTGGACTCCATGCGCTCCTGGAGCCAGGTGCGGACAGCGAGATCGTCGATGTGCATGAATTGCACGCCGATCGAGCGGCAGTAGGTATTGCGCATGTGCTCGATGACCTGGCGGAGGGTGACGAGGGCCTGGCCGTTGAAGGACTTGCCGGCGAAGGGGCGATCGAGCATGGCCTCGGTGAAGCCGTAGAGTTCGGGCTGGAGTTCGGGCGGCTCGGGGCGTTCCATGCCCAGCGGATCGACGCGGGCGATGATGTGGCCGCGGACGCGGTAGTTGCGGATCAGCTGGTCAACGCGGTGCTGGATGGAGGCGAGTTCGGCATCCTCGCGGAGGTTGGGGCAGTGGGGGCATCCCTTGCCGGGGGGGCTGAAGATGCTGGTCGGGGCGAAACTCGGGCCCAGGCGGGCGGTCGGCTGGGCGGCGCCATTGGTCTTGGGTAGGTCGTCGAAGTAGCGACGCCAGTCCGGCGGGACCGAGACGGGGTCTCGCAGGTAGTCACTGTAGAGGTCCTCGACGAACGGCAAACTCAGATCGTTGGGCGAGCGTTCGGTATCTTGCATAAATCACTGCTCCGCTAACGGCGCAAGCCCGGGCGACCGGCGACCTGCATACATGCCTTATGCTCAGGGCGGCATGGGTTTGCGATACGGCAATCGGCACATCTCTATTCATATCTTAGGCCAGCTGGGGCGTGCAAGTCGCAGGTGGAGCGGGGGGCGGCCGGTTGGAAATCATGAGTACGCCCGGCGAAGGGACGCTTGTGACCCTCGTGGCTCCGTTGCGCCAGCCGCGCAAGGCCGAGTAGGAGCAATGCTCTCAGCGCCGGGCTGTCTGAATCAGCAGTTCGTCTGCAGGGTTGCACCTTTCAGGGCCGATGTGCCAGCGGCGACCGCAGTCTGTCAGCAGCCAGTTCTCAACGGTCAAGCCTTCGATGCGGCGGAACTCTCGCTCATTGCATGTCACCAGGGTGCTGGGGAGCGAGAGGGCATGGGCGGCGATCAACGTGTCGAGGGAGCCGATGGGGAATGCCTTGACGCTCCAGCGCTGTGCGCACCTTCCCATAAGCCTCGGCGGCACGAGCATCAAATGGTGCGATCGCCAGTGGAGCCTGCGCGAGACGACCGGCCCGGCCAGAAACAGCTGACAACGTACCCCCGCGCGACAGCGGCCCGGACCGGTCTGCTGGCCTGACCGTGGTACAAGACCGGAGGCGGCACACCCTGGAACCACTATAATTGCGTGTCATTACACGGAATCCGCCATTCCCCGAAAAAAATCCCGCGACAATCCGACACGTTGCATCTGTTGGTACAAGCGCGTGTCGGCCTTGCCGGCCGGTGGGTCGGGTATTCTGATCCGCAATATCCGCATCGAGCGGCGACGCTGTCGAGCGGGCGCCCCGGATTGTCTGTGCGTGGTGGGGCGCCTAGTATCGGGCATCCGTTCGCGAGGGCTACGTTTGAAGGTTGTGCCACTTTAGTGGGATGGGAGCATCATGTCCCGCATCAATACGATCTACACTTCGCTGTTCGTTGGTTTGACGGGGATTTTCCTGGTATCGCCTGCGGCGGCCGGCCCGACGGTTCGCCTGGTCGAGGATTGGGGGCAGGTCAGCGCGGAGGCCTGGTTCGACCCGGCCGACAGCGCGGATCACCAGTGGTACGGGCAGCAAGGTCCGGCGCGCGGCGGCCTGGACGCGCAGGCGGCTGCCCGGTTCGTAAGCGAATGGGGCCTGGTCGGGGAGGTCGCGGCCTCGGGCCGGATCACCCCGCTGGACGGTCAGGCCGACCTGGGGCTCTACGCCCTTGTCGAGCCGGCCGGGTCCGGCGAGCAGGCCCGCGGGGCGGCGCGAACGGAATTCGCCTGGCGCCTGGCGGTTGGCCAGGAGGCGGTGAACTATCACGTCGATCTGTGGGCCAGCGGGGGAGCCAGCGGTCTGCATGTGTATGACGAGACCGCCGGTGCCACGCTAGCGGATACGGGGCTCTACGAAGGCTTTGGCACCTCGCTGGGTGGGTACCTGCTGGCGGGCCACACCTACCAACTGAGCGGCTTTGCCCTGGCAGACGCCACCCGGGGCGGAGACCCATCGGCGGGGCTGGAGTTCCGCAGCGATGCGACGATGCTGGCGATCGTCCCGGTGCCCGAGCCGGCGACGGCCCTGGTGTTGGCGGTGGGGCTGATGGCAGGCCGGCTCGCCGGACGGCGGCGGGGAACGGCTGACAATAGGACAATCTGAGCAAGCAGCGCTGCGGCCCGGTCGCTTGGCCGAGCCATGGCGCAAGACCAGACGCTACACATGGATGCAAATCGCTCCAGGCGGTTGTACTCCAGCGGCGCCAGTGAACGGGCCCACACCTGACGCCCCGTTGACCATTACACTTCCCTGATACGCGCATCCCTCCGCCGGACAAACCTTCTTCGTGGAACCCGACCTCCCGCATCCGGTGGTCCAAGCGAATGGCACCCTTTGCCGGCCGACGCGGGTATGCATGCGCAGCGGCTGCGGGATGCCGGCAAACCCCGGGCCGCGCGGGTAAAACATTGCCCGGTCGCGGCGTCGCGGGTACAATCCAGCCGCCCGCTTGGCGGAAGTAATGGTTTCTGTTGTTGCCGTATCGTGGGATGGGAGTTATATGTCCCGCACCTGTTCATCCGCAGTCGGTCTGGCGTTGGGGGCTGTTCTTTTCATCGCATCCGCGGCTCGTGCCGAGCCGGTCATCCAGCTAACGGAAGATTGGGGGCAGGCTACGACTTCCGTCTGGTTCACGCCAGACACCCAAGGCGTCGCGAAATCAAAGCAGGGTTTGGCCTGGCAGGGAATGTGCCAGGTCTCCAACGACCTGGTGCTCGACCAGTGGGGTGAGCCCGACGAGATGACCGCCACCGGGCGGATCATGACCCTGGGCGAGAAGGGCAACCCGGGCCTCTACGCGACGGTCGAGCCGGCCGGCCTGCGCGAGCGCGGCCGCGGTCGGGCTCACACGGAGTTGTCCTGGCGCTTGCAGATCGGCCAGGAGGTCGTGACCTTCGTCGTGAACATGTGGGCCAACGGCGGCAGCAGCCACCTGTACCTCTATGACGAGACGGACGGGCAGGTGCTGGCCGACACCACGCTGTACGAGGGGTTCGGCACGTCCCTGAGCGGCCAACTCCAGCCGGGGCACGTCTACCGCCTGCAGGGTGACACCCTGGCCGAGGCCCTGCTGGGCCCGGCGGTCTCCGCGGGCCTGGAGTTCTCCACCGACGCAATCGTCCTGGCCGTACCGTAACAGGCGGCCTGCGCAACGTAATATTTTGAGCCTCATGAGGGTTCTGTACCTTGGCGGGTGCCTTGCCGAACGGGCTTTCGGTGGATACGGTGATTAGTACCGGCCCGAAGACCCGAAGGAGGACCCTCAAGATGGCCAGGCAGTGGAGCCCCGATGATGTGCTCAAACTCGCCAGTTCCTACCAGCCCGCCTGCGTGCTGGCGGCGGCGGCGGACCTGGACCTGTTCACGCTGCTGCAGGGTCGTCAACTGCCGGCTGGCACGATCGCCAAGGAACTGCAGGCCAGCCCGCGAGGCATCGCCGTGCTGCTGGACGCCCTGGCGGCCCTGGAGCTGCTGAGCAAGAAGGACAACAAGTACAGCGTTCCGCACGACGTGGCCGACATCATGGTCGAGGGCGGCTCGCTCAGCAAACTGGCCATGGTCCAGCACCAGGCCAACTGCCTGCGGCGCTGGGCGCAGCTGGCCAGGGTGGTCAAAACGGGCCGGCCCGCCGAGCGCGAGCCCAGCATCCGCGGCGCCGAGGCCGACCAGGCCGCCTTCATCGAAGCCATGGACAACATCTCCGCCCCGATGGCCGGGCCCCTGGTCGCCGACCTGCAACCGCTCGAATGCAAGCACGCCCTGGACATCGGCGGGGCCAGCGGTACCTGGACGATCGCCCTGCTGCGGGCGGCCCCTCATGCGGCCGCCACGATCTTCGATCTGCCCACCGTGATCCCCTTCGCCAAGGCCCGCATCGCCGACGCGGGCCTCGCCGACCGCGTGACCTTCGTCGAGGGCGACTTCTACGCCGATGACCTGCCCGCCGGGGTGGACTTCGCCTGGGTCAGCGCGATCATCCACCAGAACGATCGCCAGCAGAACCGCGACCTGTACAAAAAGGTCTTCGCCGCGCTGGAGCCCGGCGGGGTGATTGCCATTCGCGACATCGTGATGGACCCTGCCCGGACCAGGCCGCTCGGCGGGGCCCTCTTTGCGATCAACATGCTCACCGGCACGCAGGCCGGGGGCACGTACACCTTCGAGGAGATCCGCGAGGACCTGCAAGCCTCCGGCTTCGCCGAGGTCGGTCTGTGGCGCCAAGGTGAGTGGATGGACTCGGTCGTCCGGGCGGTCAAGCCGAGGACGGTCGGGTAAGGAAACACCAGGACCTTCGACCAGCCGCCACGGAAATTCATCTTTGCCATTGCCGAAATCGCAATAGTCGCGATTCGCACACATCGATTTGATGCGGCCATTGCTTGCGACACATAACACATCTAAAGTGATCTAGCCGAAGGGCAATCGGCGGATTGGCCGGAGCCCGAAAATCGCCACAAACACGGAAAGGCGGGTCGATCTCATGCGGATGTACACGTCGAGTCTGGTCCTGTGCGGCGCGCTCGTTGGATTGTGCGGAACGAGTCTCGTTCGTGCCGAGCAGCAAACGCTCCCGGTCAAAGCGGTCTCGCAAGCGCCGAGCCTGGTCCGCCAGGTCAAGGTGGTCTCCAGCCAGGCCCCCGATACCTCCAGCCTCAAGTCCATCGTCCAGAGCGTCACCCGCGACTGCAAGACCAACGACGAGAAGGCCGTCGCCATCTACAACGTCAACCAGCTGCTCAATTATCACCGCGCCTACCCCGAAGAGCCCGGCCTGGTCAGCGCGCTGAAGGAGTTCAACGTCTACGGCTGGAGCCTCTGCGGCGGCCTGCACACCGAGCAATCCGCCCTGTGGCGCGAGGCCGGCTGGAAGTGGCGCTACCTCGGCTGGCCGGGCCACACCACCGTCGAGGCCTTCTACGACGGCCAGTGGCACTACATTGACATTTTCCTGAAGTACTACGCCTGGAAGCCCGACCCCAAGGCGCCTCATGGCATGACCATTGCCAGCCAGGAGGACATCGCCAAGAACCCGGACCTGGTCCTGGCCGACCTGGCCGAGGACAAGGACCGCAGCGTCATGTTCTCGAAATTCGACAACCTCCAGAAGGTCGGCGACAAGCTTAACTGGACCGCCCAGCCGATGCTCGTCTGCGGCGACGAGGCCAAGGGGGTCGTCGCCGGCTGCAAGGCCAGAAACATGGTCGGCAGCCCGACGGAGTGGGCGAGCATCCGCTTCGATGACCCGAACTACTCGACGGACGTGAACCTGGCGCCCGGCTATTCGCTCTCGCTGACCTGGGATGCGATCCCCGGCGCGTTCTTCTGGCGGACCGAAGGCAAGATCAGCGAGGTCGCCCCGGGCCATACCTGCGGCGCGGGCGACAAGGACTACCGCAACACGCCGTCGGTCGGCCCGATCCTCGAGCCATATATCAAGAGCGGTGGCCAGCGGCGCAGCTATGCCAACGGCACCCTGCTGTTCGCCCCGAGCCTGGCGAATAACGCGTTCCTGGCCGGCCTGGCCGCCAGGCAGAACGTCAAGGTCGCCGACGGCCAACTCCTGCCCGCCGAGGCAGGCAAGCCCGCCTCCATCACCGTCGAACTGCAGTCGCCCTACGTCATGGTCCAGGCGAAGGGCCAGGCCCAAGGCGCCAAGGCGCAGCTCAGTTTCGATGGCGGCAAAACCTTCAATGATGTCGATCTGGCCGATTTCAGCGAGACGGTGAAGGGGCACTACCAGGCCCTGGTCAAACTGACCTTCGACAAGCCCCTCAAGGCCCTCCAGCTCGAAGCGATCGTCCAGCACAACCGCAGCGCCCTGCCGTACCTGGCCCCGGGCAAGAACAAGATCACCGTCACCGCGGCCGATGCCAAGGCGCTCGGCGAGAATCGCCTGGTCGTGACATACGCCTATCGCACCGGCTATCACGACAAGAGCTTCGAGGAGATCGCCGCCAAGGGTGGCCGCGTCGGCTCCGCGGCGGGCGCCATTTGGTCGGATACGCCGACCGTCGTGCAGAAGACCTTCACCGCCAAGGACCTGCCCGCGACCTTCGAGATCGACGTGCCCACGCCCAACGGCAAGCACCCCGCCTACCCGCGGATGATGCTCCTGCGCCGCGAGGTCCTGGCCGCCGGGCAAAAGGCCCTGCCCCTGCCCGAGAACAGTGTCGAGCCGAAGGTCGGGCCCAATGACACCCTGGTCAGCCTGCCCAATCCCTGGCTGATGGGGGGACAGCCGGCGACGGCGGACAAGCCGGCCCCGGTCCAGGCCGCCAGGTAAACGAGGGGGGCCCGTAGGAAAATCACCGAAACGTGCTTTCAGAAGCCGGCCAGGCAAAATGCCATCCGGCTGCTTGGCCTCTCCGTCTGGAATGGGAAAACTCCGAGTGTTCATCGACATTCACATGCACGCGACGCGGTTTCCCGGCACCCAGCAGTGGGGCAGCAACGAGTTCGCCACGCCCGAGCAGTTGATCGAGCGCTTCGACGCCACCGCCGTCGACAAGGCCATCCTGCTGCCGCTGGTCAGCCCCGAGGCCCGCCGGGGCATCCAGAGCACCGATGAGATCCTCGATATCTGCCGGCAGTACCCCAACCGCTTCATCCCGTTCTGCAACGTCGATCCGCGCATGGTCGGAAACGCCCCCGACGCGCCGCTCAATGAACTGCTGGATTTCTATAAGAGCAAAGGCTGCAAGGGCATCGGCGAAGTGACCGCCAACCTGCCCTTCAACGACTCGTTCGTCGAGAACCTCTTCCAGCACGTCCAGGCCGCGCACCTGCCGCTGACGTTCCACATCTCCCCCGAGATCGGCCGCAACTATGGTCTGTATGACGAGCCGGGTTTGCCCCTGCTGGAAGGGGCCCTGCGGAAGTTCCCGAACCTGACGTTCCTGGGCCATTCGCAGGCTTTCTGGTGCGAGATCGGCCCGCTGGATAACGTGAAGGATCGATGGGGTTATCCCAAGGGCCCCATCCGCCGGCCCGGCCGCGTGGTCGAACTGATGCGCAAGTACCCGAACCTCATGGGCGACCTCTCGGCCGGCAGTGGCTTCAACGCCGTCAGCCGGGACGAGATATTTGGGTTGGAGTTCTTCGACGAGTTCCAGGACCGGCTCTTCTTCGGCACCGACATCACCAGCCCGACGACCCCCGGCCCGCTGCGCGACTACTTGCTCAAGCAACGCGCCGAGGGCAGGCTGCCCGAGAACATCTTCCGGAAAGTCGCCAGCGGGAATGCCGTCCGGCTGCTGAAGCTCGACGCCTGATCCGACCAGGTCAGACGGGCGCTGCGCCCGTCATTATTACTATTATGTAGTCAGTCCACAGGCAGGAGACACAAGATGCGCGCATCGAGATGGATCGGCAGGGTTCTTGCGGGGCTGGTGGTTTCGGCCGCGGTGCTGGCAACAGCGGGCTCGGCCCGCGCCGCCGGCGAGGTGCTGACAGTCGACGTGGCCAAGCGGATGGCCGAACAACTCGGCCCCGACGCCTGGAGCGAGCCGGCCAAAATCGACGAGCACTTCTGCCGCGTCGCCCGGGCCGGCAAGGACGCCTCCCTGCAGGCGCCGGCCTGGTGGAAGGAGGGGTTGCGCCCGGCGGAAGGGCAGTACTGGTTGGTGGAGATCCTCTACAAGGACACCGCGACCATGCCCATCCGCTTCAACGTCTGGGCCGGGATCGGGGGCAACGAATCCCGCAGCGAACTGCACCGCTTCGGCGGCCTCAATGACGGCCAGTGGAAGACCGTCCAGATCCCGCTTGGCTGGGACATGGTCATGGTGCGGCCGCGCACCCGGCTGGTCGAGTTCTCCATCGAGAGCCGCGAAGGGGATGTGCCCGTCGCCTCGATCCGGGTCGTGCCGCTGGCGACCAAGGACCTCGCCGCGGCCGCCGCCCGCTGGAATGCCCAGACCCGCGACTGGGTCCAGCAGGTCCAGAAACAGTACGAGGGTAAGGATCGCAAGGAATTCGACAAGCCGCAAAAGCCCGCCGAAGCCGCCCTCAAGGCCGACACCGCCGTCGTCCCTTTCGTACGCGGCTACATGAGCGCGGTCTACCCCTACAGTGCCCCGCAGGAGGGCGAGACCGGCGAACCCCTCAAGGTCCAGATGGCGCGGAACGAGTACGAACCGGCCGCCTTCGGCGTGTTCGCCCCCAAAGCCGACCTGACCAACGTGACAGTCAAGGTCGAGCCGCTGCAGCATGCCTCGGACGCCAAGGCCGTCCTAAGCGCCGAGGTCCGCACGGCCGAGTACTCGCTGGCGCGGAATGGCAGCAATGGGCTCGGGACGTTCCCGCTGCGGCTCTGGCCGATGTTCCCTGCCACGATCAAGAAGGGCCAGAGCGGCTGGTTCTGGGTCACCCTTCACAGCGACCCCAGGACGACGGCCCCGGGCTTGTACCACGGCACGGTCATCATCTCCGCCGACCAGGGCCAGGCGACGCTCGATATCAAGGTCCGCGTCCTGCCGATCCAACTGCTCGACATGAACGACACCGATCTGCGCATGGGTGGTTGCATCACCGGCATGGTCAGCCGGCACGATATGGAGAACATGCTCCGCTACAACCACAACCAGGTGCAGTACTGGTTCAGCGGTGTCCAGCCGAAGTTCATCGTCAAGCCCGGCGGCGACTTCGACCTCGACTTCACCGTTCTGGACGACCAGTTCGAGCAGGCCCGCAAGGCCGGCATTCAGTCCAACGTCTGGTTCCTCGGCGGCAACCCCTACGGCTTCCCCAGCACCCAGACGCTGCCGCGCGAACTCGCCCGCCAGGTGCTCGGCATGACGATGGACCAGTACAAGGAACTGATGCTGGCCGACCCGCACAACTTCCCCGAGCGGCTCGCCCCGCTCTACAAGAAGTGGGTCGCCAAGGTCCAGCAGCACGCCAAAGAGCAGAACTGGCCCGAGCAGATCCTGACCCCCTTCGACGAGCCCGACAAGTGGCGCCAGAGCCGCGAGGGTACCGGCAAGTGGATCCGCCCGCAGTTCGAGCAGTGCTCCAAGCTGATCCATGAGGCCTGGCCCGCCACACGGGTCTACGGCTCGATGCACCACGCCCCCGCCGTCCTGTTCCTGCCGGTGATCGACATCTTCTGCACCAACGCCGTGGGCGAGGACCCACTGCTCGGCGACAAGGTCCGCAAGGCCGGCAAGACCTTCTGGCAGTATAGCGGCACCAGCGCTGCCAGCTCCGCCGACCGGTCCCGCTACACGTTCGGCTTCTACTTCCATTCATTCAACAGCCGCGGCTCGCTCTGCTGGGCGTACAACTGGTTCAACGACCGCTTCGACAACTCCCAGGGCGACTACTGGGGCTACGCCTGGTACAGCCCGACCGACGTGATCCCCGCCCCGTACTACGAGGGCCTGCGCGAAGGCTGGGACGACCGCCGCTACATCGAGACGCTCCGCAAGGTCGGCAAGGATCAGGGCGTCGACGTCGAGAAGTTCCTCGACGAGATCGGCCGCGCCGCGCGGGCCAGCCGGGGCAAGGGCGGCGAGGACACCGTCACCGACTTCTGGGACCAGGCCCGGCAGGTCGGCGTGATGGACGACCTGCGCGAGAAGGTCGCCGCCAAGATCCTGGAGGTCAGCAGCGGCAAGACCCCGGCCAGCCAGCCAACCACGCAACCGGTGAAGTAGGCAGCCTGTCCCCGCCTTCTGGCAGGATGGGGCAGACGATGTCCCATCGCAAATGAACCGCGGGCGGTGTGATCCTTCGATTGCACCGCCCGCTGCTGTTTGTCTACGAATTCGTTTTCAGGCCGCCGTCCTACAGTCCCCAACTATCCGCGAAGGTCAACAGGTCCACCACGTCCACGCTGCCGTCCCTGTTGAAATCGCAGGCCAGACTGTATGTGGGCTCCCCGCTGACGGTGCCCCAACTGTCCGCGAAGATCAGCAGATCGATCACGTCCACGTGACCGTCCCCGTCCAGGTCGCCGGTGATCGTAAGATCCTTCAGGCCGATGTCCAACTGCCAGCCCGGGTTGTTCGAGCCGTACCGCTCGTACGCGCCGACGTCCGCTGCCAGGCCTTGTGGCCGGCCGACCCCGCTGAAGTCGACCGCCGCCGCATACGTGTTGCTGCCGGCATCGATTAGCGGCGAGCCGGCCGCCGGGTACAGGTTCGCCAACCCCGGCGTCTCGACTGGGTTGGTGAAGATCTGCGAGAGCGGCGTGCTGTTGATCGTCGTCATGCCGCGGGTGGCCCCGCTGCCTCGGACGATGTTGTTGGTCACGATCGTGTCGGCCAGGAGATTGGCGTTGACGGCGGTGGCGGCGGTGTTGCCGCGGATGAAGGCGTTGTTGGCGATGATCTGTGTGTAACCGCTCTGCAGGTCGAAGAGGCTCAGGCAGCGGGAGTCCGTCGAGCCGCCGAGCGTGAAGACCGTGTTGTTCACCAGTTCGAGATAACGCGGGTAGATGGTCTGGTGCTGTCCGATGCGGATGCTCGAGTAGCCGGAGCCCTCGATCTGCATGATGATGTTGTTGCGAACGATGAGGTTGCCGGACAGTTGGAAGCCCGCCTCGATCAAGCTATTGGTGCAATTGGCGAGCACGACGTTGCCTTCGATGGTGGCCATGTCATCGTTGCCCACGCCGCTCATCGGCGCCGCGTCGATCAGGAAGTTGGGGCGGGAGGCGTCGGCGGTGGCATTGTCGCGCATCCAGACATTGTCCTTGATCAGCCAGCCCCAGGTGTCGAACTCGAGGCCAGGCAGCGTGCCGGTCGCCACGCCGATGCGTGTATATTGCGCCTTGAGTTCCATGTTGTAGTTGCCAGTCCTCTCCACGAGGTTGCGCTCGAAGATGAAGTTCATGATCGGCTTGTAGCCGTCGGAGTTGCCCATGTACAGGCCGACCTCCTGGGCGTCGGAAAAGTGGCAATTGCGGATCGTGATGTCCCAGCCGGTCACGTGCGAACTGAAGCAGTTGTTATAGAAGTGGTGGATGTACAGGTTTTCGAAGACGAAGTGGTGATAGTAGTCGTTGTCCGGCGTCCCCGTGCTGACCGCCGCCTTGATGCCGTCGCTGCCCGTCCACGCGCCGCCGCTGTTCCGGCCGTCGAGTTCCAGGTTCTCCATCCGCCAGTAGCTGGAATTCTTGATCTCGACCATGTTGTTCATACCGGTCGCCAGGATGTGCGGCGTGCCCGTCGGCGCGCCGCGGATCGTGAACCAGGCGCTGGGGTTACCGTTCTTGTTGGTGATGCGAATCGTCTTGG
>JANYLN010000298.1 GCA_025357795.1 Planctomycetota bacterium | reverse complement strand
TCCACGGCGCCGCCAGCACGCCCATCTCGTGGTCCGCCACGATGTCGCCGTAGTCCTCCCAGCCGTACTCGTCGAACTGCTCCCAGCGACTCAGCGGCGCCTGGCTGCTGGCGGTGGTCACCTGCCTGGCGATATAGCCCTCCAGGTTCGGGTAGCTCGTCGGGTTGTACTGACCCAAGTACTCGAAGGCGAACGTGTCCGCGTAGTACACCGGCGTGCACCTCGCGAACAACGGGCTATTCAAAGACGTCATGATCGGCTGGCTGCTGCCCGCCCCCGTGTAGAAGTACAGGAAGCACTCGGTCGTCTTGTGCATCCCGCCCTCGAACTCGAAGCCGTGATCGCCCGTCCACTGCTTCGGGAAGGGCCGGATATAGAGGTCCTGCCCATCCAGTTCGATGGCTTTGGGGCAATTCTGCCAGAAGTGCCGCATCCCCGCCGCCACGCCGCACTGCCCGTCGCCAAAGGCCATCCAGCCGACTGCCCGATTGCCGCTGCTCGCCTGCACCCCGTTGTTGTAGAGCCGCCACCCCTTGAACGCGCCGGCATACTGGTGGTACCGCACGTAGTTGCGGTCCATGTGGTGATCGTGGTTCCAGTTCGTCCCGCCGCTGGAGAACTGCAGCAGGTACATCGGGCCGTTCACCGCGCCCGCAAGCAGCGCTGTGCCCGAGTCGCCCCGGGCCGTGTACGTCACGCTCGAACCCAGGTTCGTCCGCAGCTGCAGGCTGGCGTCCTTGAAGTCCTCGTAGCCGCCCTGCCCCGCATCCCAGCGGTTGCCCGAGTGGGTCGCCCGCCTGGCGTTCTCCAACGTGTGGAACACGCGGACAAAAGACTGCCCCGCATAGAAGTGGATCCGCACCGTGTACTCCAGCAGATGCGTCAGGTCTCCCGCCGCCTTCCGATGGTCGCCCACGATCTTGACCACCGAGTGCATCGGCCCGCGATCCTCCACCGTGACGCTGGTCACGCCGAAGTTGCCCCGCCACGAACTCGAGTCACTCGCCTTTGTGACATGGAGTCCGCTGGCCGCTGAAGGGCTCACCACCGGCACGCCGCCAACCGTCACGCTGTCGAAGAGGTTGAACCCGCTCTTGTTGATCACGAATACCGCCGGCCCCGTATTTACCGTCAACGCCGATTCCGTCTCAGAAATGTTTAGTGGCGCCGTTGGTGGCAGAGCCGCACCATTTACAATACGGTATGTCTTGGTCTGGCCGACCGGCACAGTAGGCTGGAAATCGACCAGCACCCACCGCGGGCTGCCGTCGTTGTAGCTCATCAGCGCCTGGAACTGCGCCGCCACCGGGTTCCCGCTCGCATCGACCAGCGCCAGCTGCGACACGTCAGCCACCTGCCCCCGCGACAGCGGCACACCGCTGGTCACCGGCAAACCATTCCAATCAACGGTGTTAGAGTTCTGCACAGCCAGATCGACGGGAAACGCCGCCCGGGCAGCACCACCGGACAGGCACACCAATGCAGCGGCCACCAAGCACAGACGGGTCTGGCAGGCCACTTTCCTTCCTCCTGGAACCAAAGACGGGGCAGTCGCCAAGACAGACGATGGGGACCCCGCCTGAGTCCATTGTGGAAAAAGAGCAAAGGTGAGTCAACCCTTTATTGTACAAAGGTTAACACAAACTGTGTACAGATAGCATACACATGTGGCACACCAGAATCATCACCCCGCCAACGATGCGCCGATCAGCCGGCCGATCCCATACGTGACCCCCGCCGCCCCGTACCCGAACATCAGCTGCCGCAGGCCTGTGTACAGTACGCTCCGGCCCGTCATGAGAGTGATCGCTGCCCCGATGCCGAACAGGCCGATCGTGCTGACGATCAGGCTGGTGACCACCGCCCCGGCGCCCGCCAGGAACATGAACGGGACCACCGGGATGATCGCCCCGCAGGCGAACAGCGCGAACGATGTCACCGCCGCCTCCAGGGCCGACCCGCCCAGTTCCTTCGGATCGATCCCCAGCTCTTCCCGCGCCAGCGTGTCCAGGGCCTTCGCTGGATCCCGGACGATCGCCGCCGCCATCGTCTTCGCTTGCGCCTCGGGCAGCCCCTTGGCCTGGTAGATGAGCGACAGCTCCTCCGCCTCCTCCTCGGGTGAGGCCGCCAGCTCTTCCTTCTCGATGGCAATCTGCCGTTCGTAGAGTTCCCGGCTGCTCTGCACGCTGAGCCACTCGCCCATCGCCATCGAGCACGCCCCGGCCAGCAGACCCGCCAGGCCGGTAATCAGGATCGCATGGCCGCCGAGATTCGCCCCCGCCTCCGCCCCCGCCACGCCCATGACCAGGCTCATATTCGAAACCAGCCCGTCGTTCGACCCCAGCACCGCCGCCCGCAAGGCATTGCCGCCGACCGCCCGATGCCGCCCCTCGAGCCTGGCAACGACACTCCCCTCCATCCCGCCGCCGCTGACGGCGTTCAGCAGTTTGGCGTGCGAGTGCTCATCCGCCTGCATGTTCTGACCGCGGGCATCCGCCTGGCCATCGTACTTGGCACTGTCCGCCGTCTCCTGCCCGACGATCGTAGGCAGCACGAAGTGGATCCCGAACCGCCTGGCCATCCAGGCCAGCGTCCGGGCCCGCAGGCTGATCCGCGCGGGCAGCACCCTGCCGCCGGCCTCGGCGATCCTTTGCTCCCAGAACTTCGCGTGCTTGTCCTCACTGTCGGCCATCCGGCGGTAGACCTCCGCCAACTGCGGCTGCTTCTCTACCTCCACCAGCGTCCGATACAGCGCCGCCCCGTCGCGCTCCGCCTGCAGGTTCGCCCGATACCGTGCCAGCTCTTTCCGATCGCTCATATACGCTCCGCAATTCCTTGGCCGCGTTGAACCACCATTCCCACCCATTATTACCAGCTATGCCAGCCAGGGACAGTCGCCCACCCGGATCCGCCACACGGATGACACGCCGCCCCAACCGGTGCATACTAATGCCCCTATGAAGCGCTACCTCATTCTGACCGCCGCCATCGTGATGCAAATGTGCCTGGGCCCGATCTACGCCTGGAGCACCTTCGTGCCCAAGCTCCAGCAGAACTTCGGCTACAAGGCCTGGCAGACCCAGATCGTCTTCGGCACCAGCTTCTTAGTCTTCAGCGTCGCGGGCGTCTTCGCAGGCCGCATCCTCGACCGCTACGGCCCGCGCGTCCTGTCAGTAACGGCCGGGCTGCTGCTGGGCTCGGGGTATCTACTTGCCTCGGTAGCGGGCGACCACTTCCTGTTCCTCTGGCTGGGGATCGGCTGCCTGGGCGGACTGGGCATCGCCTGTGGGTACTACTGCCCCGTCGCCACGGCCATGAAGTGGTTCCCCGACCACAAGG
>JANYLN010000275.1 GCA_025357795.1 Planctomycetota bacterium | reverse complement strand
AGCCGGAGTCGAGCCCGCCGTGGCGGCCGACTTGTCGCTGGCGGCGGACTTGTTGTAAGAATCGCTGCGGTAGTCGGTCGAGTAGAACCCGCTGCCCTTGAAGATGATTCCCCCGCCAGTGCCGAACAACCGCTGGAGCTTTCGCTTGGCGCAGGCGGGGCACTTCTTCTGCGGCTCGGCCATGATGGACTCGAAGGCCTCGAACTTGTGACCGCAGGCCTTGCACTCGTACTCATACGTCGGCATTGAAAACCTCTTACTGCTTCCCAGCCGGGGCGGCGGGGCTACATTCGCCCCAGCCGAGGGTGGCCGGGTTACTGGCTCTCTTTGGGCATCGCGACGACCACACCGGCCGGACGGAGCACCCGCCCGCGGAGCGTGTAGCCGCGCTGCAATTCCTGCAAGACCATGGGCATTTGCACATCGTCGGAGGGCGTCTGGGCGAGGGCGTGGTGTTGCTCGGGGTCGAAGGGCTTGCCGGAGGACTCGATGACCTCCACGCCGTGCCGCTTGAGCGTCTCCAAGGCCTTGGCGACGACCATCTCCACGCCTTTGACCATGGCATCGTCGGGGCCGTGCGCGGCCAGACCGGCCTGCAAGGCCCGGTCCAAGTCGTCCAGCACGCCCAGCAAGTCCTTGATGAGCGAACTGGCGCCGTACCCGCGCACATCGTCCATCTCGCGCTGGATGCGACGCTGGTAGTTCTGGTAGTCGGCCGCCAGGCGCAGGAAGCGGTCGTTGAGCTTATCGTGCTCGGCCCGCAGGCCGTCCAGCTCGGCGGCAACGCCCTCGCCGGCCTGGGTCACTTCGGCCTCGGGGGCGGCCTCGCCATTGCCCTGGCCTGCTTGGCCCAGCGGATCGGTCTGGTCGGGGCTGGGCTTCTTATTGTGATGATGACTCATGGGTATTGTTCTCCGCGGCCGCACCGGCGGCTATGGCCCCCGCCGTCTCAGCCGAACTGGTCCTTTAGTTTGTCCAAGAAGCTCTTGCGGGCCGGCAACACGTCGAGTTCCTCTTCGGCCGCCAGGGCCCGCAGCAATTCCTGCTGCTTCTTGCTGAGCTTCCGGGGCACCTCGATGAGTAGTTGCACGATCTGGTCGCCCTTGCGTCCGCTGCGCATGTCCGGCAGGCCCTTGCCGCGCATGCGGACCAAGTCGCCATGCTGCGCGCCCGGCGGCACCTTCACGTCCTGCTTGCCCGCCAGCGTGGGAACCTCGATATTGGCCCCCAGCGCGGCCTGGGGATAGCTGATGGGAATCTGGCAGACCAGGTCGTTGCCGTGGCGCTTGAGGAAGGTATGTTCCTGCACGCGGATGTAGCAGTGAAGGTGGCCGCGCGACATGCCGTCGTCGGCGGGTTCGCCCTCGCCCTGCACCTGCACCACCTGGCCGTCCATGACGCCCGGCGGCACGCGAACGGTAAGCACACGCTTCTTTCGCACTCGCCCGCTGCCGCTGCACTTGGGGCAGGGGTCGGTGACGACGCTGCCCTTGCCCCGGCAATGCGGGCAAGTGCGGACCATGCGGAAGAAGCCCCCCCCGCCGGAGGTTTCCACCTGGCCGTAGCCGTGGCAGGTGGCGCATCGCTTGGGTGTCGAGCCCTTCTTGGCCCCGCTGCCGGCGCATTCCTCGCAGAAGTCCTGACGGTCGAACTCCAGCGTCTTTTCGGTGCCGGCCTCGACCTCGTGCAGGGTCAATTCGATCTCGGTCTCCAGGTCGTAGCCGCGGCCGCCCCGCTGAGCCCCGCCCGGGCCCGCTCCGCCGAAGATGTCCTGGAACATGCTGAAGATGTCGCCGAAGCCCATCGAGGAGAAGTCGTGCATGCCCTGGCCGCGCAGGCCGGCGTGGCCGTAGCGGTCGTACACCTGCCGCTTATCCGGCTCGGAGAGCACCTCGTACGCCTCGGAGATCTCGCGGAACTTGGTCTCGGCCTCGGCCTTTTCGCCCTGGTAGTTGTCGGGGTGAAACTTCAAGGCCAGCTTGCGGTAGTTGCGACGGATGTCGGCGGGACGGGCGAGGTGGCCGCGGGGAACGA
>JANYLN010000266.1 GCA_025357795.1 Planctomycetota bacterium | reverse complement strand
GTGACGGATGGTCGACAGGACCGGATTGGGGGCGCTTTGGCCGAGACCGCAAAGGGAAGTCTCCTTGATGACTCTTCCCAGCTCCTCGAGCTTCTCGATGTCGCCTTGCTCGCCCTTGCCTTCGCAGATGCGAGTGACGATCTCGAGCATGCGCTTGGTTCCGACGCGGCAGGGGGGGCACTTGCCGCACGATTCTTCCTGCACGAACTCGAGGAAGAAGCGGGCCACGTCGACCATGCAGCTGTCCTCGTCCATGACCACGAGGCCACCGGAGCCGACGATCGAGCCGATCTGCTGGAGGCTGTCGAAGTCCAGCGGTAGGTCCAGGTGCGCCGCCGGGATGCAGCCGCCGGACGGGCCACCCGTCTGGGCTGCTTTGAAGGCCTTGCCGTCGGGGATGCCGCCGCCAATCTCGAAGACCAGTTCGCGGAGCGTCGTGCCCATGGGCACTTCGACCAGGCCGGTGTTGTTGACCTTGCCGGCCAAGGCGAAGACCTTCGTGCCGGTGCTCTTGGGGGTGCCGATCTTGGCGTACCACGCGCCGCCCCGGCGGACGATGGCCGGGATGCTGGCGAAGGTTTCGACGTTGTTGATGGAGGTCGGCTTGTCGTTGATGCCGGCGTCGGTGGGGAACGGCGGGCGGGGCCGCGGCATGCCGCGCTTGCCCTGGACGCTGGCCATCAGGGCCGTCTCTTCGCCGCAGACGAATGCGCCCGCACCCACGCGGATCTCGATACCAAAGGAGAAGTCCGTGCCGAGGATGCGCCGACCGAGCAGGCCGTAGCGGCGAGCCTGCTCCAGGGCGATCTGCAGCCGGCGGATCGCCAGCGGGTACTCCGCTCGGACGTAGACGAAGCCCTTGCTCGCTCCGCCCGCATAGGCCGCCAGGGCCATCGCCTCGAGCACGCGGTGGGGGTCGCCTTCGAGGACCGAGCGGTCCATGAACGCGCCGGGGTCGCCTTCGTCGGCGTTGCAGATGATGTACTTCTCATCGCCCTTGGCGTTGCGGAGCATCTGCCACTTGGTGCCGGTGGGGAAGCCCGCGCCGCCGCGGCCGCGGATGCCCGAGGTCTTGACCTCGTCGATCACCTGCTGGGGGGTCATTGAAGTGAGGGCCTTGGCCAGGGCCTGGTAGCCCTCGACGGCGATGTACTCTTCGATGTTCTCGGGGTCGATGATGCCGCAGGTCTCCAGGAC
Organism: Planctomycetota bacterium; assembly: GCA_025357795.1. GTDB lineage: Bacteria > Planctomycetota > Phycisphaerae > UBA1845 > JANYLN01 > JANYLN01. The sequence goes on along the minus strand of JANYLN010000266.1, from coordinate 7,768 downwards.
GATCTTGACCTGCTTGGCGAAGAACGGAATGTTGTCGGGGCTGGGCACGGGCTCGGCGTCCGGGGCGGGCCGCCACATCAGTTCCTTGACCGGCTCATCGCGCAGCAGGTGCTGCTGGACGATCTTGGCGGCGTCCTCGGGCTTGACGTGCTGGTAGAGCACGTTGTCCGGGCGGACGATCACGATCGGGCCCATGTCGCAGGCGCTCATGCAGCCCGTCTGCACCATCTGGACCGTGTCCTGCAGGTTGTTGCGGATCAGTTCCTTCTCGAGGGCGCCCCAGACCGTGACCTCGCCGCAACTGATGCACGCACCACCCGCGCAGATCATCAGAACCCGCTTGGCCGGCTTTCCGTTGCCCTTGACCGCCCGCTTCTCCAGCCGGAGCGCGAAGGTCTCGGCCGTCTTTTTCTGCAATAGTTCCAGTTCGCTTGGTGTCATGTGTATTGCCTGACTATCTTCTTGACCCCGGCGGGCTTGAGTTTGCTGTGGACGTCCTCACCGATCATGACGACCGGTGCCATACCGCAGGCCCCAAGGCAACGGACGCACTTGAGGCTGAACAGCCCATCCGTGGTTGTCTGGCCGCGTTGGATGCCCAGTTCCTTCTCGAAGGCCTGGACGACCGGTTCGGCCCCGCGGACGTAGCAGGCCGTGCCCATGCAGGCCATAATGGTGTACTTGCCCCGCGGGATCGTGCTGAAGAACGAGTAGAACGAGATCACCCCGTAGACTTGGCTGACCGGCAGGGTCAGCGTCTGGGCGACGAAGTCCACCACGTCCGGCCGCAGGTACCCGAACAGTTCCTGTGCGCGGTGCAGGATCTGAATGAGGGCTTCGGGCGAGCGGTTGTAATATCCGATCGCAATCTCCAGCTGGTCGAACATGACCTTCTCGCCGGGCCCGACCTGGTGGCCTAGCCGGGAAATGGTGCTCTCCAGTGCCTTTATGGATGACATAGTCTGCTCCAAAGACGCTATTGGCAGGCCACACATGGCCTTCACTCGGGACTACAGCAAGCATCGTGCCAGATGGAACGATCTTGCACATCTTCCGTAACTTACTTGACTATAAACGGTTATGAGTCGCCGTGCCGGGTGTTTTCGTAGAGATCCTGGCGGGAATTCCTGGATCGTGCGAACTTTCACACAAATGGCCCCGAACTTTCCGCAAACGCACTTTCCTGCGGGGCTTATCGACTGCGGACCGCCCCGGAAAGCTCCTCATTATCCGACTTTTCGTGTCCGATGCAAGTCAACAGAAGCGCGGGATCTCAATGGCTTGGCCGCCTTGCATCGCCGATTGGTGAGCGCAGATACCCGCAGCAGTCCATTCCGCCGCCCGAACCTCGTCGATCCAGGGTTTGCGCTGTTCCACGATGCTCCGCACGAACTCGTGGACCATGTGCGGATGCGAGCCATGATGACCGCCGCCCGTCTCAAACGACTTCTGCGGGTTCGTGTCGTCATACTTTCCGCGTGCGGTGAATCTCGCGATCGACTTGGGAAGCAGGTCCTGGCGATCCGGGGCGTGTAGGCGTTCCACGGTTCCGGGCAGGCCTCGCCGGCCCTTCTCAAGAGGTTGGAGGTGTTGTGCGAATATCACAGGGTCATCTTCGCCTTCGATCTGGGGCCATTCGAAGGCAAGGTTCTCGCCGTAGACATTGAAACTCTCTGTGTAGCCTCGCGCGCAGTGAAACAGCGACCGCGTGACCTCCATGCACAGATCCGGCTTATCCAGTTGGAAGATCGCGCTTTCCACCGGGAAGGGGTTGCCGTACTGCTTGTGCAGTTCCTGCCGCATCACGCCCGAACCGAAGCAGTACACCTTCACCGCCCGTGCCTCCGCGATCGCCAGGCACGGCGAGATCGCGTGCGTGGCATAGTGCATCGGCGGAAGGCCCATCCAGTAGCTCGGCCAGTTCTCCATGTCCTGATAGTGTGCACCCCGCAGGAACTGGATCCGTCCCATTCTGCCGCTTGCCACGATCTCTCGCGCCAGCAGGAACTGCCGCGTATAGACCGCCGTCTCCATCATCATGTAGTTCTTGCCGCTGGCTCGCTGCGTATCGATGATCCGCTGAAGATCCGCCAGAGTGGTCGCCATCGGCACCGTGCAGGCGCAGTGCTTCCCGGCCTGCAGCACCGCCACGGCCTGTTCCGCGTGCCACGGAATTGGCGTGATCAGATGGACTGCGTCATAGTCACTAACCTTCAGTGCTTCATCCAGGCTGGTGTGCGTCCGTCGAATGTCGTACTTGCCAGCCACATCCACCAGTGCCTCACGGTTGGGATCGATGATGCCCACTTCCGCCACATCCGGATGGTGCAGGTAGATCGGAACAAAGGCCGCCCCGAAACGCATCCCTGCCACCGCCACCCGCAGTCCACGAGACTCTCGCTTTTCTTCCGGCCGAGTCATGGCCATTCCTTTCGCAGTGTACGAGACATGTTCAGGCCAGCCGCACCTTGCCTTTTCCGGCAACGCCTCCTATAACGACTGCGCCATGAAAATATTAACCACAATCGATCATCTGTCGCAACATGCGGGCCAGCAGGTTGCGCTTACGGGCTGGCTGTACAACAGTCGATCCAGCGGCAAGATCGCCTTCCTGATCGTCCGGGACGGCACGGGCCAGTGCCAGTGCATCGTCGAGAAGTCCTCCGTTGCCGAGGAGGTCTTCGAGCGGGCCAAGTCGCTCACCCAGGAGGCCTCCGTCCGCGTCGAAGGGCTGGTGCGGGAAGAGCCCCGCGCCCCGGGTGGCTACGAAATCCACGCTGTGAACGTCCAGCCGATCGCCCCGAGCGTGGACTATCCGATTACGCCCAAACCACACGGCATCGACTTTTTGATGCGAAACAGGCACCTGCACCTGCGGTCCAAGAGGCCTTGGGCGCTCATGCGGATTCGCCACACGATCATCGATGCGGTCCGGCGGTTTTTCGACAGCCGGGGGTTCATCCTGATCGATACGCCTATCCTGACACCGTCGGCAGGCGAAGGGGCCAGTACGCTTTTCGAGGTCGATTACTTCGGCGAACCGGTCTATCTCGCCCAGACAGGGCAGTTGTACCTGGAATCGGCGGCGATGGCGCATCGCAAGGTTTACTGCTTTGGCCCAACCTTCCGCGCCGAAAAGAGTAAGACTCGCCGGCACCTGACGGAGTTCTGGATGGTCGAGCCCGAGGTGGCGTTCATCACGCTGGATGAGCTGATGGGTCTGGCCGAGGACTTCGTCTCGTCGATCGTCGAGGCTGTGCTCTCGGATCGTCAGGAAGAACTCAAGACCCTGGAGCGCGATATTGCCCCGCTGGAGTCACTAAAGCGGCCTTTTGCCAGGCTTTCGTACAGCCAGGCGGTCGATATCCTTCGTGGTCCGATCGCCCAGGACTTCCTCAAGGGGGAGATGGAGCGGCTGCAGACCCGCATTAACGAGATGCAGGGGAATATTACCAAGATGGAGGCCGACCTGGCTGGCGCCCGCAAGCCCGCCCAGCAGGACATGCTCGCTCGGCAGATCCAGGAGGTCCGTGACGAACTTGGCGATGTGCAGGAACAGCTGCAGCACATTCCCGAGCACATGGAGATCGTGCGGAACTTCCGTTGGGGCGACGACTTGGGCGGGGCGGACGAGACGGTCATCAGCCGGACACATGATCGGCCTGTCTTCGTGCACCACTATCCGCGCGAGGCGAAGGCGTTTTACATGAAGGTGGAGTCGGAGGATCAGGGCAAGACCGTTCGCAACTTCGACCTGTTGGCTCCCGAGGGCTATGGCGAGATTATCGGCGGCTCGATGCGTGAAGACGACTTGGAGACGCTCGTTTCCCGGATCAAAGAAATGGGCATGGACCCTGAGCACTACGCCTGGTATTTGGACCTGCGGAAGTATGGTTCGGTGCCGCATGGCGGGTTTGGATTGGGTATTGAGCGTACTGTTGCGTGGATTTGCGGACTCAAACATATCCGCGAGACGATTCCGTTCCCGCGACTCTTGGGGAAGGTCTACCCGTAACCAGGTAGAGGCCAGTCACCGGTCAGTCTGGCAACGATCGGCTGCACATAGACTTCTGGTACTCCACTCCCTGTAACTCGGGATTTTGTTTGCCTATTTTCGCTTTATTACCCACATTAACAGATGTACGGGCTCATTATGCTGGTTGCTGATGAACGCCGTGCGCGGGGAGTGGAGGCGAGACTATGCAGCGGGGAATTCGCAACGCTTGGCTAGGCAGTCAGATAGGCCAGCAGGGGATCCGGGTTATCGGGTTGGTGCTGGTGCTGGGAAGCGCGATGCTGTCGATGGGCGGCTGCCCGTCGGATGACCCGTTGAGCGATCTGCTGCCCCCCGTGGTCCTGCTGAAGGCGGCGGCGGCACCGGAGTTCGAGCCGAACGGGGGCACGTTCAGCGGCTCGGTCCAAGTGACCCTCAAAATCGCCACTTCCGGCGCCACTTTACGGTTTTCAACTGACGGCAGCACACCATCAGCCGAATCTGGCACGTTGTGCGATGGTCCGATCACACTGACGGAAACGACCCAACTGCGGGCGATTGCCATCGCGGACGGATTTGAACCAAGCCCGATCGCGTTTGCGACATTCACCAAGACCGGCAGTGGGCAGGGGCCGACGATCTCGAACATCGCGACTGGCGGGGCGCTCGTGCAGGGGAAGGCGAGCGGTCTGACGGTTGGATGCAACGTTACCGCAGGAGACCGCCAGGTGCAGTCGGTGGTGGTGGACCTGCGGTCCGTCGGAGGACCGGCAGCGCAAGCGCTGAGCGGCTACGGCAGCTACTGGTCGTGGGCGGGCGAGGTGACGGCGAGTTCCAGCGGCAGCAAGACGATCCCGTTTACGGCCTACGACCAGCAGGGGGGCAGCGCGACTGCGTCGACGACGGTTACGGTGACCAGCAACCAGGCGCCTTCCATCAGCAGTGCGAGCGCCACGGGCAACCTGACGCAGGGGCAGAGCGGAACGGTCACGGTGAGCTGCACGGCAAACGATACGGATGGGACGATCCAGTTGGTGACGGCGGATCTGTCGGCCTTGGGCGGGTCCAATGCCCAGCCGTTGGCGTTCGAGACGGATCATTGGACGTGGGCAGGCGACGTGACACCCGCGTCGAGCGGGTCCAAGACGGTTGCCTTCACGGCTGCGGACGATGGCGGCAAGACGGGGAGCGCGTCGGCGACGATCAGCGTTGTCAGTGGGCAGCCGGGGACGCTGGCTGGGGAGTGGACGGGGGATATCACTTACTCACAGGCCCTGGCGCTGGGGACGCCGCCTTACCCGACAAGTTCGTTTGTGCATCCAACCACCATGACGTTCTCGGCGGACTACCAGCCGCAGACGCTGGCGATCTTCTTCGGCCAGAGCAGGCAGGTGTTCGTGATGGCGGCTGACGGGTTGCGTAACGTGGGCGACCAGAAGATTACTGTCTATCCGGGATCGCCCAACACATCGACGATTACCTTCACGGTGACGGCGATCTCGCGGAGTGCGACGGCGTTCAGTATCGACATGAACGTGCTGATCGCCTACAGCGGAGGGACGAACGGATCACTCACGGGCACGTACCATTGGGCAGTTGCGCTGCAGCCTGGGGAACAACTGTCCTGGAGCGAAACGACGCCGTTGGTGGTTGGGGGGCTGGGGATTTCGTTGAATGTGAGTTCGACGGGAACGCTGGGCAGGCCGTAGGGGGCTTGGGGGGCAAGAACAACAATCACGGCAACGACAGCCACAGATGAACACAGGGCGGGGTTTGCCCGCAACGGAACGAGGACAACAACAACTGAATCCGCAGATTACGCAGATTGAAACGGCAACGACAGTAACAACGCCACAGATGAACACGGATAACAACAGCAACGCCCCCCGGGTTGAATCGGCACACAACAGGAAACGACTCGAAGAATCTGTCGGCTGGGGAATTCTTCGCCGGTTGAGAAGAAATCGCGGAATAGCAGTACAGATGAACACGGATAACAGCAACAGCCACGGCGACAACACACGGCTGGCCAGCCAGTCGGCTAAATGGTTGATGTCGGTCAGGGCAATTCCTTAGGTTGACGCCAGGGCGGCTCGGGCGGCGCTTTTCTGTTTGCGGGGCTTCCCGTAGAATCTACGCTTGGTTGTTTTCTTGGGTCGTACGCTCCGCATTCGGATCTGCATCGGCCGAGGAGGTCACAGTGTCCGCAGGGAATGTTCGGTGTCGTGGTGTGGCTGCTTACTGGTTCTGTCTGTCTCTTTGCATCCTGGTGGGCGATGGACTGGCTGCGGAGCGGGCATCTCGCGACAGCGGGGGGCCGGCCTCACAGCCTTGTGCGCGCGAGGGCACGATTACGACACGGGGGCAGTACCCGGCCGAGCCGAGTTTGGTTCTCTGGCAGCCCGGTTCGATGGCCTGGCCGAATCTACGGGACGGGTTGGGCGGCGAACCGGCCACCTCGACCAGCACGTTCGGGACCGTTGAATTGACCAACGCCTGGCTGACGGCCCGGTTCGTACCGCAGATCGGTTTTCGCCTGTACGATCTGACCTGGAACGACGATTCGCTGAAGTGCCAGCCTTTCCGCCGGGTCGATGAGATCGAGTACCACAACCTCTGGCGCTGGGAGGGGCCGGGCTATTTCCTGTTCTTCGGCTCGATGAAGTGGGGCTTCCCGTACTACGGCCACACCACCAGCGACCACATGCCCTGGACCGTTACGCACGGCATGGATGAGTCGGGCAACGCCTGGGCGGAAGGCACCTACACCTGCCTGGACACGGGGATCGTCGGCACGGTCCGGGCGGTGCTGCCCAAGGACGCCGCCCGCGTGGACTTCACGTTCGCGTGCCGCAACCCGCGAAACGAACGGCAGGGCTTCGATTACTGGATCGACTCGCACGTGCCCGCCAACCGCCACACCGAGTTCGCCATGCCGGCCAGCGAGGGCATCACCCACCAGCGGTCCTGGAACCTGATGCGCCAGATGTTCTTCCCGTGGCCCAGGCTCGGCAAGGCGGATCTGCGCTTCCTGCGCAACTGGGACGGCTCGCAGGGGGTCTTTCCGGCGGACCTCCAGGCCGGCTACAGCGGCTTCTACAACCACGCTCGGCAGGCCGGCGTGATGCGCGTCTTTCCGCCCAAGGTTGCCGGCGGCGTGAAGTACTGGATGCCCGGCATCGATTGGGGTTCGGATCCCGTCGGCGAGATGTTCGGCGGCTCGGAGATCACGCAGGACGAGCGACGCTATCTCGGCCCCGGCGAGACTCTCTCCTGGCAGGAGACATGGTACCCCGTACGCAACCTGCAGGGTATCGATGGCGGCAACCAGGACGTCGCATTGCGCCTGGCGGCGGACAAGGACGGAGCCGCGCTGCACCTTACATCCACGCGCCAGATCGACGCAGCCATCGTCACCGTCCAGCAGCAATCGGACGAGGCGGCATCCAGGCAACTGTACCGTACGAACGTCTCGCTCTGGCCAGGCCGTACGACGACGATCGACCTGCCCGCGATCGACACGAGCCGGCCGGGCGGCCTGCAGGTCACCATCGAGACGGGCCGCGAGACCTTCGTCTGGCGGGAGAAGCTCGATCTGCTCAAGCCGTCGTACACCGACGAGAATCTCGACAAGGCCCGCCAGACCTACAGCAATCAGTTGCGCAAGGAGGCAGCCAGTCCCACCGACGCCGATCGCGAAGCGCCGCCTCCGCCGGAACGGTTTACGTACCAGCATGCCGGCACGATCGGCGCGGACAGCAAGCAGTTGCTATC
>JANYLN010000200.1 GCA_025357795.1 Planctomycetota bacterium | reverse complement strand
GTGACGGCGGCGCTGCTGGCTGGCGGGGTCGCGGCCTGGTGGATTCACAGCCAGAACCCTGCGACGGCGGCGCACGTGGCCTTGGCGGGGTTGCTGGTGGCAGCCGGGTACATGGGCCTAGGCGCCTGGCAGCACGCACGGGCGATGGGGGTGATCGGTCAGCAGACCGCGTCTCTCGGCCGGCCGATCGCCGCGGATGCCAGCCCGCAGCTTGGCACGATTTTCCTGTGGCGGCTGCTATACACAAATGACAACACGTTCTGGCTGGCCCGATACAATTCTCTCACGGGCCAGCTCAGCGGCGAACAGGCGCTGCCGGCGGATATCGACGCATCCCTGCGGCCGCTGCTGGAGACGCCGCGCGCCAGGGTCTTTCGCGCCTTTGCCGGGGACCTGATCCGGCCGCACATTGACCTCAAGGATCCCAATGCGCTGGTCCTGGAGGACATGCGCTTCAGCTGGCCAACAGACTCGCCCACCGGGCTGTGGGCGCTGCGGATGGCGTTTTCGCGGGATGGTCAGGCCGCACCGCAGGTGCAGCAGGTCCAGTTCGTCCAGCGGCGTCTGTGGTTCAATGGGCCCGAGCCGGCGCGGGAGCGGACGTCGCTCGTACCGGCGCTGGTCGTGCCGGCGGAGCCGGCGAGAGAGCGGAAAGTGGAAAGCGGAAGCTAGCCCGGGAAGCCGGAAGGTCAAGCCTCATGATGGTTGCGTGGCGGTCGCGGCTTTGGCTCGTTCCCGCCGCTGGCGGTCGACTTCCCGCAGGTGAGCCATCAGTGGCGTGACGACCTGTGCGGCGTACTCCTCGATGAAGGCTTGTTCGCTGTAGGTGCCGGCCTGGGCTGCGGTCCGCAACGCATCCATCCGCTCGGTCAGGTGCCTGAGCAGGTCGGGCAACTGGGGGTCTGGCTCATCGGGCATGAACCGCCACTGGCCCGATACATGACGCACCTCGGCCCGCTCGATCGGCACTCGCTCGCCCACCTGGTACGCGACGAAGGCCGTATCCGCTTGCAGACGCGTCGAGATGATCTGCACTTTTCGGCTGAACGGCCCGAGGTAGTCGCCCAAGCTGCTGATGTCGCAAACTACCGCGGCCGTCGGGCCCAGCCGCTGCTCAGCGGTCTGCTGCAACTGCGACGCTGTCAGCAGCAACCGGTCCACCGCCATCAATGTATCTATGAGCATGCGGCAGCGCGGCGGATCGACCAGCGGCTCCATGTTCCTATAACTGTGCTGGCGGTGCAGGTCGCGCAGGCGAGTCACGATCTTGGTAGGGGCCTCGGGGTCGTCCTGTTCGCGTGACCGGCCGCAGCCGGGGACCGCCAAGACCACGCACAGCAGGGCCGCTGCAAGCCGCGATCTGTACTTACGCTGCTGAACGTGCGCTCGGATCATGTCATGCCCCCTTGTCCGGGTCAGGTGCCGGCTTTCAAGTGCCGGTCAAAGAACGCGAAGGCCTCTCGCCCGCCGAAGCCATGTTCGCCGGGGAACTCGTCCACGTCAAACGTCTCGATTGCCCCGGCGGCCTGGTAGATCCGGCGGGCCTGATCCCGGGCGACGCTGGCGTCCTTGTACAGGAAGCACGTGTCGTGCAGGCCGATCTCCAGCAGCAGCGGCCGCGGGGCGATCAGGCCCTGCAGGTCGCCCACGTCGCATAGGCGGTAGAGTCCCGGAAGAAATTGGTTGCCGCAGAAGTTCGCTCGCGCGATCGCGAAGCGCGGGAACGTGTCGCTGTAGCAGATCACGTCGGCCGCCTTGATCCGCTCGTCCAGCAGGCTGATCCAGGTGGTCATTGTCCCGCCGAAGGACAGGCCCATGCAGCCGATACGCTTGGGATCGACCTCCGGGCGGCCCTGCAGGTAATCAATCGCCTTGAGGCCGTCCCAGATGTTGAGTGTCAGCAGGTTCAGGCCCAGCAGGCTGCCGCGGATGAAGTGGACATTGCAGGCGTCCCGGCCAGGGTAGGGGTTCGCCCCGTCGCGTCGCTCGCCGAAGCCGCGCCAATCGATGGCCATCGTGATGTAACCACGCTTGGCCATCTGCAGGCCGTAGTCGTAGCTATACTGCAGGATTTCCCGCTGACGGGCCGGCTCGCCCAGGTGCAGGCCCATGACAGAATCCTTGCCATACGATCCGTGGCCGTGACAGCATAGGATCGCCGGCAGTTTCTGATCCGTCTGCCGATCTGCCGGGATGTAGAGCAGGGCTGGTACGGACATGTGCTCTTCGGTGTCGAAGATCACCCGCTGTTTGCGGATGCCGTCCTCGACCGCCTCCCAGACGACCTCGGCCGCGAGCGGCACGGGCTGGGGGAACTCGCCCAGCAGCGTCTGGAGTTCCGGCAGCAGTTGCGCACGCCACGTCTGCCAGTCCTGTCTGCTGTTGCCGCGAAAGGCGAATCGTGGCCGTACCTCGCTGCAGCGGTGGTTGAAGTACTCGATCATCGAGAAATTGCGCCGGGCCATGGCATCACTCCCTGCTGAAGGCGAACCCGCTCCAACGCCGGTGCAGAAAAAGGGGCAGGGCGGTTCGTAGCCGCCCTGCCCGATACCGTCTCATACACCTAGCTGACGCGGAACCCTCGCTCCTCGATGTGCAGCTTGCAGATGGTCACCTGCTCGCCTGCGAGGTCGTGTTTGCGGCAGAGGGCGTCGAACTCCTTGGCGCTGAGAGTCTGCGTGCCGCGATTGGCTTCCAGTTCGTCGATCACCTCGCCGACCTTCTTGAGGTAGGCGAACTCGGGGATGTCCAGCATCGCCAGCTTCTCGCTCGTACCCGCCAGCGCCCAGATGTACAGCATGTCCGTGGCCGGGCCGGCTACAACCGGGTGCGCTGCGCCGGGAATGGCCACCGCTGAGCGGTTGTGGATCGTGTAGCTTTTGTCCAGACCTTGGTTGTCGAATAGCATCTGCACGCCGTAGGGGCCCCAATCGCCCTCGGTCACTCGCGCCAGGTGGTAGTAAACCTCCTCGTGATCGCTCTGGCCCTTCGCCAGATCGTCCCGATCGTGCACGTGCAGCGGCGTACCCGACCACAGCCCCGGGGGGCTGTACGTCTCGCCGCCAACCAGGTTGGTGGTTACGTCGTCGGGCGTAAAGGTCGTGATCACGTCGCGGTGCCAGACGCCCGTGCCCCGGCGGAGGTTCTTGCGGCTGTGGGGGGGCACGTACACCGGCGGCTTGTCGCCGCGGGCCGGGGCACTGAACAGGATCATCTCGCCCGTGCCGTTCATGGTGAACTTCGCGTCCCGCGGGAGGTAGACCGCGCAGGCGTTGCTCGGACCGGGCAGTTCGGCGAACGGTCCCGGCGAGCGATCGCCGCGGAAAATGCTCGAGCCGACCTTGACCTCGAACTTGGCCGTCACCGGGACAAGCACGACCTCGCGGTCACGGGTTTCCAGGGTGAACGGACCCTTCTCCAGCAGGTAACCGCCAAAAGCCAGGATCTCCAGGGGCACCTTGGGGTCCGTCGGGTCAAAGAGCAATCCGCTGGTCTGGCCGTCCCAGTGGACGATGGGGTTGATCTGGTCCGCCTGGATCGCCTTACGGTATTTCTCCAACGTAACCTGCATGCTGTCGTCTCCTGTTCGAATGCTTATTGTACGCTGCGTGCGCGCCGCATAGCCTGCGCGAATGGGTCGATTGTAGATTCTGCCGCATGGCGCGGCAACCATCGGGCGACAATCAATCCTCGCCGGCGGTACCGGTCCTGGCAGATTCCCGGCCAAACAATAAAAACGGCGCACCCCCTTGCTGTAGACACTTGGGAACACGAATACTTCGGGTGGCAGGCAGGTAGGCCAACGATGGCAGCGAGAAGGTTCCCGGCCTGCTGATGCGGATAACACACGGAACGAAATCCACGGGTAAGCCGGGCTATGACTACCAGGCGGACTTCACCCAGGACGGCGCCGTGGATGTAGTGGATCTGCTGGTTCTGGCGGAGTGCTGGCTCGGGCGGCGTCCGTACCTCCACTCCCCTGTAGATCCGCGAGCACGCGGGCGACGCATTGAACGGTGCCGCTGGACCGGCAGTGACCCTCAAGCCCCCGCCGCCCTCCAAGGTGGCGGGGGCCTCTGTTCTTGCGCGAGCTGTTCGTGCTGAGGCAGACACAGGCAACCGGACCCCAACGAGCCAGAGATGTCAGCCGAGCGCGTGCCGTCGCTGTTATTGGCCTCTATTGCCACGCATGGCCGCCAGCAGTTCCGGTGGTAACGGGGCCTCTTCCTCGTTATGCTCGGCCAGCGTCTTGATCGGGTCGAACATTTCCTGGGTCGGACCCAACTGGCATTCCAGCTCGCACGGCGGCTCGTACGTATTCAGGTCCTCTCCGCGGGCCAGCCCCTTGAGCAGTTCCACCATGTGCAAGTACGTCCGCAACGGCACGTCCGGCGGCACGCCATGATCGACCGTCGGGATGTACCGTCCGAACTGTCGCGCGGCGGCGTAGCGCTTCACGACCTCCTGGCGGGCGCGGGCCTTATCAAATCGTAGCTCCCGCTTGTCGATGCCGCCCTCGATCGCGATGCCGTTGTGCTTGCCCAGGTACTCGGCCGGGTCGTTGCATGCGGCAATTTCCATCGGCTCGATGCCGTCGATCGCGATCGGGTAGAACACGTCCAGGATCTGACTGTTGTGCCCGTCGCTATCCATCAGGACGACATCGACACCCTTGGACTTCAAGAAACTGTAGATCCGCTTGTACCGCGGCAGCATGAACTCCCGCATCATCGCCGGGGAAAGCATCGCCGCGGTCTTGTAGGCCATGTCCTCGTTGAGCGTGACCTTGTCGACCTTGATCTGGCTGAGCGGCTCGTCGAGCATCTCCAGCAGGAAGTCCGTCCAGAAGTCCATCATTTCGTGGACCAGCCGGGGATTGTCGTAGAACATCTCGCTGAGCCCTTCAAAGCCGCACCAGTCTCGCGCGGTCCAGTAAAGTCCGGGCACTCCAAGGGCCACCAACGCCTCGCCCGCATTGCACAAGGTCTTCCTGTCGCGCCAGCTGACCGTTGCCTGCCCGATGCGATACCAGTCCGGGTTGAGCGTGGCGGTGCGGTTGTCCTCCGGTTGCGGCTCGAAACGCTTGAGCGAGACCGGGCTGTACCGCGGCATCATTGCGTGGAAATCGGCGCTCGTCTTGATGGGGAACTCCAGGTACGTCCGCGTGGCGAAGCCCGGCGTGGCCTGCGAGATGGCGTCCAGCCGCTTGACGCCCCACTCGTCGATCCAGATCGCCTTGCCGTCTTTGACCTTGAGAATTTCGATCGGGAACCTCGGCACCGGCCCGAAGTTCAACTTGCCGATGCCGGTGACGGGATCTGCCCCGATGAAATCGTGAAACCCGTCTTGCTGACCTTGTGAGAGGCCCTGTTTGCGCCAAGCGGCGAAAGTGCTGGCCCGGGGCCAACCGAACAGGTGCGGTCCGTGGTCGACTGGGCGGCCCTGCAAGCAGGCGATGTAGCGTTCCCTGGAGGTCATACCGTACTCCTGACAACGCGGCAGAATCCGCTGAGCGCAAGTTCGATCCCGTGCGGCCGTTGCCCAGGCAAATGTGGAATTGCAGTTATATGTATCATTGTCACGCGGCAGGTGCAAGCGTGACATGAACGCATACAGCGCAAACAAGAAGGGCGGCCTGTTGGGGCCGCCCTCGGAATTCGTCTCTTTGTGTCTGCGCCGGATCGTTCTGGCCAGCGGATCCTACTGGCCGCTCCCCTTGCGTAGCGATGCCAGCAGGTGCGTGTACGGCTGGAGCAACTCGCTGGTCTCGTTACCCTTGGTTGCCTCGGACAGGGCCTCGACGGCCTTGGTGCGAGCCTCGGTTGCCTGCTGTGGCTGGCCCTTGGCGGCCTGCGCCTGCGAGAGCAGGTTGTATGCCAGGCCCTGCAGCGCTGGACCCAGCCACGTGCACCGCTCCTTGTCCTTGCTGGCGGTCAGCAGCCGGCCGTAGGCCTCGGCGTGATGTACAGCGTCGCTTTCACTGTCGGTCGCATCCGCCGCGGCGATCGCGGCATCCAGCGACTCTTCAATGGTCTTGTCGAGCTCGGCCACTTTGGTCTCCACGCCGGTCGCCTGGACCGAGGCCAGCAGCGTGCGGCAGCTCTGCAGGCCCAGTGCTCGCTGCAGCTGGATCTGCGCCGTGAGCATGTAGGCGTTGAACAGGCTCTGTTCGCACGCGGCTTCCGGCTGGGTGTAATCCCGCAGCTGCTCGAGGCGCTCGTTGCGCTTCTCAGGGGAGGGGTTCGCCTGGGCCAGGTCGTTCGACGCGTCGCCCGTCTGCTTCTTGGCGGCCTGCTGCGCCGTCTGGAACGTCTGGATGGCTGACTTGCAGACATTCAGCGCCTTGCTTTCTTCGGCGGCCGCCCTGGCGAGCATGTCATCCATCTCGGCGTAGGTTTTTGCCATCTGCTCGGACAGGTCCTTGGCACGGCCCTGGGCTACCTGGAGGGCCTTTTCCTGGCCCAGCTTTTGCTGCTGCAGGCTGGCCAGCAGCCCCTGCATCTCCTGGCGGGCCTCCTTCAGCAGGGCCAGGGTCTTCTGCTGGCCTTCCAGCCGTCGACCCAGCGTCGTCAGACCCACTTGCGGCTCGCCGCCCTTGTAGGTGGCCTTGGTCAGGTCGTCGCTGCCGTCCGGGTTGATCTCGGCGCCGGCAAGCGTCCCTTCCTGCAGCGCCTGGGCCTTCGCCTCGAGCGTGCGCAGCTGCGCCTTGAGATCCGAGTAGCTCTTCTTGTAGGCCTCGAATGATTCGATGCTGGTTACGTCGTAGCCCGCCTGCTCGAGCTGCGTGAGCTTTTGCTGCAACTGCTCGAGCTGCTCGTTAGTCTGCAGCAGCTGCTGCTGCGGGCTGGCCATCTCCTGTTGCAGCTCGACGATCTTCTTTTCCGTCGCGGCGACCTGCGTCTCGATCTCCTGCTCATATTTGGCTGCCAGCACCGACGGATCTTCCGTCGCCGGCAGGCCCGTCAGCGCAGGACTCTCCGCGGCCGGGGCGGCCTGCGCGGTATTCTCCGCGGCCGGGGCAACCGGGGCGGCCTCCGGCTTCTTGGAGGTACCCTTGAGCAGCGAACCGACCCGCGCCAGCAACCCGCTCGGCTGCTCGCCCGCGGGTTGTTCGCTGGTCGCCGAGGCATCGGGTGCGACCGGGGCCGGTCCGGCAGCATCGACGGCCGCCTCCATTGCGCTGGGTGGCGGAGTGACCTTCGCCGGGGCCGCTACCGGGGCGGCGGCCTTGACCACCGACACTTCCTGCAGCCGCGCCGCAATGCCCTTGGCCTGGGCGTCGGCGCTGGCGTGCCAGCGGTACTCGTCCTTCATCTGCGTGCAGATGGCCTCAACCTTGGCCCGCCGATTGGCGGCCAGACTCGTCAGGTACATCGCCTTCTGGTGCTGCAGACTGCCCAGCAGCCAGTTGGCTCGGAAATGGTCCGCCCCGCGGTATTTCTCCAGCGAGATCGCCGAAATGCTCTGCTGCAGGTCACTGATAGCCGTGTCCATATCCTTGAGCATCCGGGCGGAAGGATCCTCGCCCTTAGCCAGCGATTGCTGGACCCAGTTGATCTGGGCAGCCTCACCGACCGGCACCTGGATCTTCTCGCCGTACTCGCCGTCGGAGGGCTTGCGGCCGGTCATCGCCTCATAGCGCTTGTCGTTCTTGGCCAACAGGCGGCGGAAATTACTGGAGGCCTCGCCGGCGGACTTGTCGATCAGATCGGACTTGTTGGCCATCGCCCGCTGCAGGGCTTCGGTGTCGGGCTTGCGGATGCTCTCGGGCAAGGTCAGTGCCTGGCGATCGGCAGCGACAGCCTGATTGGCCATGCGCTGCATGACGCCCAGCCGCCGGGCGGCCCGTTCGGCCGCCTGGTCCAGGTCAGACGCTGCTTCCAGGCTACGGGGCTGGATCATCGGGACGATGAAGACAGCCACGATCAGGCCCAGGACCACAGCCACAGTCACGATCAACGCGCCCAGGTTTTGACGGCTCACGCTAGTCTCCCCAACAAGGGTTTTACGCGAATATCCGGCTGCGTATTATACGGCAATCTCTGTAGCCGGCCACTTGCAGCACTAGCATGACCCGCGGGCCGCGTATTATACTGCAAAATAACCAGTTGTGCGCAGTTAACTGGCAGGCAGGCAGCATGTCAACCGCGGCAAATGAAAAGGCATAACAGATATATCGGAGATCCGGTCAATGGCCCTTTCGCGGCAGGCAGTCGAGGCGATCAGCAAGCAGGTCGAGTCCTATCGCGAGTTCCTGGTAGATTTCACCGCCGAACTGGTGCGAATCCCGACGGTCAACCCGTACTCGGGTGATGCCTCCGCCCGCCGCGAAACCCCAGGTCAGCAGCGTATGGCCCGCCAACTCGAACAGATGGGCGCCAAGGTCGAAACCGTTCAGGTGCCGGACGATGTCTTCGTCCGCAGCCAAGTCGTCGGCCCGGCCCCGCGCGATTACACGAACCGCTACAACGTGGTGGGTCGCTGGACGCTGGGGAAAGGAGGCCGCTCGGTCCTGCTGAACTGCCACATGGACACGGTCGGCACGGCCGGCTACCAAGGCGCCCCGTTCAGCGGCGAAGTACTTGACGGCCGCATCTGGGGCCGGGGCAGCACCGACAGCAAGGGCAACCTCGTGGTCGGCCTGGTCGCCATCGAGGCCTTGCGTCATGCAGGCCTGCCCCTGGACGCCGACCTGATCCTTGAGTCCGTCGTCGATGAGGAATGTAACGGCAGCGGCGGTGGCACCCTGGCCAACCGCTTGGCCGGCATCCAGGCGAATGGGTGTATTTGTTTGGACGGAACGGACTTATATCCATGCATCGGCAGCAATGGTGTGGTGACGGCCGCGGTGGACGTCTATGGCAAGGCCGGCCATGCCGCCAGCGGTGCCGTCAATGCCATCGACAAGGCCGTCATGGTCAAACTCGCCTTGGACAAGATGGTTGAGCGGCGTCGCGCAATAACCCCGCCCCAGAACATGAACCTCGGGATCTTCAGGAGTGGCACCCTCCCGGCGATCGTTCCGGACCACGCGAGGCTGGAATACAACATCAGCTACGCCCTCACGGAGGCCCAAGCCGCCAAGGACGCCGGCCTGGGCTGGTCGGCCATGCTGGTCCGCCAGGAGTTCGAGTCGATCGTCCAATCCATCGCCAAGGTCGATCCATGGATGGCCGAGCACCCCCCCACGGTCAGCTGGATCAAGGACCTCTACCCGTTCCAGACGAGCCTCGACGAACCGATTGTCAAGGCCGCTCAGCTGGGCTACAGGGCCGCCGGTGTTCGCGAGAAGCAGCCCGCCCCGATGGGCGCCTGGTTCGACGGGGCCCATATTTCGATCTACGCGGGCATCCACACCGTAGGCATGGGCGCCGGCGTGATGGCCACGGCTCATACCAGCTGCGAGTACGTCCAGATCGACGATCTGGTCGCCAACGCCAAGGCGGTCGCCCTGGCGATGTACGCCTTTTTGAGCGAAGAGCTGTAATCGCATGGGCCACTCAGCCACTGCGGAACTAGTGGTCGTCCGTCATGGCGAGACGACTTCGATGCCAGGTATCGGCGATACGGCCTCGGCCGGTATGCAGGACCCTGTCCGCCGCGTCCTGACAGACAATCCACGGCCGCTGCAAAATAGAGGGCAGGTACAGATCGTCAATACATGCGAGAAGTAAGCTGATGTGAAATATGTCGGCTTATTGGTCTCTGGTGTGGTAGATGCGGCGGTGGTCCGAAAATACCAGCGGCCGCGGTGGCTCGCGGCAGGACTCGCTGGTAGGCTGGCGAGGCAAGCGCAGCGGACCAATGGTTGGATGGCCCCAGAACCGATGGTATGTCTCTGTGTTGTTCGCAGCGACTCGTCGGATTTGCTCGCAAAAAGGAGACGACAGATGATGCGTTGGGCGGGGTTAGTCGGAAGTATGGCAGTCCTGGCAATGGTTTCGATGAGCGGCTGCAAGGAGAAGACGGCACACATAACCGTCGTCCAGCCAGAGCGGACAGTCGTCCGCGAGCAGGTGGTCGTGAGGGAAGTGCCGGCCCCGGCACCCCTGGAACTCGCGCCCGAGGTGGAGGCCCTGCCTCCGGCCCTGGCGCCTGCCCCTGCGCCGGTCGTGATGGCCCCTGCCTTGGTGGTCGTCGAACCGGTGGTCGTGCAGCCCGCATCGACCATCAACGTCTCGTTCTTCCATGAAAGCCTGGGCCATCATGGCCACTGGATAACCGTGGCCTCCTACGGGCAGGTCTGGGTGCCGGTCGGTGTGGCAGCCGGTTGGCAACCCTACACGCTCGGCCACTGGGTCCTCACCGACGCCAACGGTTGGATGTGGGTCTCGGACGAGCCGTTCGGCTGGGCGACCTACCACTACGGCCGCTGGACCTTCGTCGAGTCGCACGGCTGGGTCTGGATCCCCGGCACGGTCTGGGGCCCGGCCTGGGTCGTCTGGCGCAACGGTGGTGGCTATGTCGGTTGGGCGCCCATGCCTCCGGCCGCGATCGCCGGGCCGATCGTCGAGAGCAGCACCGAAGTCAACATCAACATCAATATCAACGTGGTGAACCACATTCGCCCGCATCACTGGATCTTCGTCGAGGAAAAGCACATCCTCGAGTCGGTGCACACCCACATCGTGATCTCCAAGAAGAGCGATTGGATTATCAACGTGACCCGGCCGTCCACGCACGTGACGGTCATCAGCGGCCGCGTCATCAACCGCAGCTTGGCCATCCGCGATGTCGAGCGCGCCACCGGCCGGCCAGTCCGCACGATGCGCGTCCGCGAGGTGGATGCCGAAGTCAATCGAGATGCGCGCATGACCGTCAAGGGCGACGAAGTGGTCGTGCCCCGCGCGCGGGTGCGGCCCGGCACCAATAACGCGCGGACCGAGTCGCCCGCGCCAAGCCGCGGCAATGCTCAGCCGCCGGATGCAGGTCGAAACGCGCAGCCGAGCCGTTCGGGTGTGACGCGCCAGCCAGCCCGCACGAACAATGGCCCAACCCGCAACAGCGTCGACCGTACGACTGAGGTCAAGCCGGCCAGCCCGGCTCCGTCCGAGCCCGCCCGCAACCCGGCACCTGGTCGGACAGGCGCAGCGATTCGTGACCAGATCCAACAGCCGCAGGCCCCGGTCACCCCGGACAACACCCGCGGCGCCATCGAGCGCAAGAACCCCCGGCTGGATCCCCAGCCCGCCCCGGCGGAACGCCCGGCCGATGTGACCCGCAAGCCGGCTGATCTGGGTCGACAGGACCGCACCCGCAAGCCGCAAGCGCCCGCCAAGGCGACCCCGCCGGTCGTGCCCAGTGGCGCCTCTCGCAGTCCGGCCGGCGCCCCCGGCACCGTACGGCAGGGTCCGGCGGCAACGGATGTGCCCGCTGTGCCGCCGCCGACTTCGCCGACCCCCGGGGCCAATCGTCGATCGGACGTGAGTCGCCAAACCCCCGCCGCACGCGAAGGCCGCGATGCGAACGTCGAGCGGTCCGGCCCCCGGCGGCCTCGCACCGATACCCCGCCGACGGTGGCGACCCCGGCACCCGAGCAGCCGCAACCCAGCCAGCCTTCCGGCGAACGCCCCGGCACCGTCCGGCGCGCCCCTGCAGCTCGCCCGGATGAGTCCGTCTCTGGCGACGCCGGCTCACGCGTTCGTGGCAGCGACGAGCAACGAGACGACGTGCGGCGCAAGCGCGCCCGCACAGCGGAGCGTCGTGGCGAAGAGGACAAGAAGGATCGCAACGAGCAACCGGCCGAGTAGTGCATATCTGCTGCAAAGAGCGCAAGAACAAAGAGGTGCAGGTGAGCAATCCCCTGCACCTCTTCTTTTGGTGCGCCGGGCATGGCGCGTGACTAGATCGGATTCTGTTTATGTGTAGCGTCAGGCATGAGCGCTGGGTGCCATTGGTCCTGTGCTGTTGCAGGACCATGCAGGAGGGACAGGGGTCAGAGCTTCAATAGTCATTAGTGAGGAGACTGTGGCAACGTTACAGAGCAACCGCCCTGGGGAGGTGTAGTGTCGCCGTGGGCTGCTCCCGGCCGTGTTTTTGGAGCTTTGCGATCCGGTGAGCGATGTGCTCCTGGGATCTGTTCC
>JANYLN010000175.1 GCA_025357795.1 Planctomycetota bacterium | reverse complement strand
TCGGGGCAGTGGTGGCGTCGCGGCGGCGGTGCGGCCGTGCAGGTCCAGATCGTCGCCGAGCCGGGCACCAACAGCCTGATGGTCACGGCGGACAAGGAGGCGCAGGCGGAGATCAAGATCCTGATCACGAAGTTCGACGTTGCGGACCAGGCGGGCACGATCCTGCGGGTCCCGCTGCAGCAGGCTCGGGCCGAGACGGTCGCGGAGGTGCTGCGGCAGGCCTTCATGGCGCAGATGCGGCCCAGCGGCCCGAAGGGTCCGCCGCTGACGATCACTCCCGACCCAGTCAACAACGTGGTCGTCGCCGCGGGCGAGCCGCAGCTGCTGAGCAAGGTCGGCGAGGCCATCAAACAGCTCGACGCCGCCAGCAGCAACCAGGCGACCGAGCACGTGGTTGCCCTCAAGCAGGCGCGACCCAGCGAGGTCTCCAACGCCCTGACGGGCGTCTTCCAGAGCCCGGGCCGGCCCAACAACAGCGTCCGGTTCCTGCCGATCGAGACGGCCGGGACGGTCGTGGTGGTCGCCCCGCCGAGCGACTGGGAGCGGATCGAGCCGATTATCAAGCTGTTGGACAAGCAGGCGGAAGAGACGAGCCCGCAGATGAAGAGCTACAAGCTCGCGCACGCCGACGCCAACAACGTCGCGAGCATTTTGAACCAGGCGGTCGCCGCCAACGCGCAGCGCCGGCCGGGTATCGCGGTGGCGCGAGTCTTTGGTGACCCGCGGACCAACTCGGTCCTGGTGCAGGCGGACGCCCAGAGTTTCGACGATATCGAGCAGTTGATCGCCAAGCTCGACACGGAGGATGCCGACGGCGCGACCGTGGTGATCACCCTGGAGACCGCTGACGCCGCGCAGACCGCGCAGATCCTGCAGCAGTCGATGCAGGGCAAGCCGGCCGCGGGCGGCCTGCCGGTGCAGGTGGTCGCCGAGCCGCTGACCAACAGCGTTATCATTCGCAACGCGACCAAGGCCGACCTGGCGCAGCTGCGGGACCTGATCGCCAAGATGGACACCGCGGCCGGCTCGCTGATCGCCCGCACGTTCCGTCCCAAGAGCATTGACGCGGCCGAGCTGATGAACGCGATCAACGGCCGCTTCGCCACCGGTCCGGGCAAGGTCCCGGGCAGCGGCAACGTTCGGGTGGTCGCTAGCGCCGGAGCGGTCTCGGTGGAGGCCCCGGCCGAGGTGATGGTCAAGATCGAGAAGATGGTGGTCGAGCTGGACGTGCCGGGACAGTTCTCGGGTCCGCCGCTGATCATGCAGGTGCAGAACGCCGACCCCAACCAGCTCGTCGCGGCGCTGAACGTCATGTACAGCCGCGGCCCGAAGGGTCCGCTGGCGCAATTTGCCGCCAACGGCCAGAACATCGTCGTGCAGGCGCCGGAGATGCTCCGGGCGGACATCACCGAGGCCATCAAGTTGCTGGACGTCGCCGGGGGCGGCGTCGAGGTCAAGACCTACAAGCTCAACCTCGCCGATGCCACCGTGATGGAAGGCGTCCTGAAGAGTATGCTCATCGCGGGGGCTCGCCCGGGCGCGCCGGTGCAGGTCAGTTCCGATGCGCGGATCAACTCGCTGATCGTCGCGGCCCCGCATGCCACGCACGCGATGGCCGAGCAGCTCCTCTCCGAGATCGACAAGGCTCCGGCCGACGACAGCAACATCACCCAGATCGTGCCGCTGGGGACGACCCCGGCCGCCGATGCCGCCAAGATCCTGCAAGAGAGCATCGCCTCGAAGGGGCCGGGCGCGCAGGCGGGCGGTGCGCTCACCCGCGTCCGCGTCAGTTCGTCGGCGGCCGGCAACGCTCTGATTCTGACCGGGCCGCGGAACGACGTTGCCCGGGCGATGGCCCTGGTGCAGGACATCGAGAAGGTCGCGACCGAGTCCGCCAGCACGATGCGCAGCTACACGCTGAAGAACTCCGATGCCGCGGACGTTGCCAAGACGCTGGACAAGATGTTCCCGGCCGCGGCGGGCAAGGAAGGCCTGAAGGCCTCGGCCGATACGCGGACCAACACGCTGTTCCTGGCCGGCCCGGCCAGCAAGTTCGGCGAGGTCGAGAAGGTCCTCAAGATCGTGGACACCGAGGAGGTCGGCGCCGGTCCGAACGAGACCGACATCCAGATGGTCCGCGTGCGTAAGGGCGATCCGGACGACATCGCCGACCGCGCCCAGAAGTTGCTGGACGCCAAGTACGGCAAGCAGTCGCCGCTGATCGAGTCGGACCTGTCCAGCGGCACGCTGTATATCACGGGCAAGAAGGACCAGTTCGCCAAGGCGATCGAAGTCATCCAGATGCTGGAGAAGGACGCCCCGCCGATCAAGCAGAAGATCGCGGTGCGGCGGATCAAGGTGCCCAGCGACCAGTTGGTCAAGGCGCTGCAGGACTATGCGCCGCAGTACCTGCGTGGCACGGTCAAGATCGAGCAGGCGACTTCGCCGCGTGACAGCGTCAAGCCCGAGGACCTGATTCGCGAATTGCATCCGGTGGGCCACTCCAGCCCTGCGCAGGGCCACTCGGCCGCGCCGGCCAGCCAGCCGACCTCCGGCCGCACAGGCAAGAAGTCCGGTGCGCCGGTCTCGATGGTCCCGGCCGTGCAGGCGCTACAGGCGATCCTGCTGGGCCAGACGGCCGCCAACGCCAGCATGTCGGTTGCGTCGCCCGGCTCGACCCCGGCGGCCTCGGCAGAGGTTGACGACGGGGCCTCTGACGTCGAAGAGCCGGGCATAGTCGTCAAGATCGACCCGGAGACGCAGCAGCTGGTCATCGTGGGCACCAGCGTGCAGGTGGATCAGATCGATGAGCTGCTGAAGATGATCGAGGAGGCCTACAGCGGCGACAAGGAAGAGATCTTCTCGATCCGGATGTTCCAGTTGCAGGAGATCAATGCCACCAGCGCCGCCCAGGTGCTCGAGCAGATGTTCAACGATGCGCCCGTGGCCGCCCCACAGCCCGCACAGCCCCCGCCGCCGGGCCAGCCCCCGCAGCCGCAACCGGGCCAGCCCCCGCCGCAGCCGGGCCAGCCCCCCAGTCCTCAGCACGATCGCGGTGACGCCGCCAACGGTCGGTCGCCGCGCGGTGGCCAGCCGCAGCCAAGCCAGGCGCAGCAGGCGCGGCCCCAGGCGGGCGGCGGTCGCCAGCGGATCCGGGCGATCGCGGACCTGCGGGTCAACGCGGTGCTGGTGCGGGCGGCTCCGCAGGACATGCCCGAGGTGATGCGCGTCCTGTCGGTGATCGATCGCAAGTCCGAAATCAAGCAGGACATCCGTATCATTCCGCTGAAGAACCTCAAGGCCAGCGAGGTCGAGCGGATCATCAAGGACCTGCTGCGTATCGGCGGCGGCAAGAACGCGGCGGCCCCGCAAGGCGTGCCAGGTCAGGCCGTCTCCGAGCTTCGCCAGGCGATCCTGGAGATGGACCTCGGCGGCGAGGGCGGGGTGAATGCCTCGCTCAGTTCGGCTGACGTGGTGACCATCACCAGCGAGGACATCAGCAACACATTGTACGTCTCGGGTCCCGCGGGCTTCCTCGACCTGATCGAGAGCTTCGTGGCCAAGGTTGACTCGCAGAAGTCCGTCGCCATGGTCATCCAGACGGTCGCGCTCAAGCATGCCGACGTCGAGGATGTGGTGGCGGCCCTGCAGGACGTGATCGGCGCCGGCAAGAGCGGCGGCAAGCCCTCCGCCGAGGGCGCCAAGGGCGGTGCGATGCCGGGCGACATCGGCCCGGTCAGCATGGCGGCCGACTACCGCACCAACAGCCTGGTGATCCGCTGCCGCACGGACGATCTGAAGACCATCATGGGCCTGATCGAGACGATGGACGGCGAGAGTCTGACGGCCCCGCGCGAGATCCAGGTGATCAACGCCGATCCCGAGGCCCTGGCGACCAAGCTGGCGCAGGTCTTCGTCGGCGAGCAGGGCAAGGGCAAGACCCGCAGCAAGATTCAGATCGTGGGCGACCTGGCCAGCAAGAAGCTGCTGGTCAGCGCGACCGACGAGATCTTCAAGCAGATCCAGCAGGCCGCCCAGAGCATGGACGTCGCCGGCGGGGACCTGACCGTCAAGGCGTACGTGCTGCGCAATGCGGTGGCCACCGAGGTCGCCGAGAAGTTCCAGATAGTCATTACGCAACTGATGGCCCAGGCCGGTAAGGGCGGTACGAAGCTCGGCCCGATCAGCCTGGTGCCGGACGTGCGGACCAATTCGGTGCTGGTGACGGCGAGCCCGTCGATGATGAGCCAGGTCGATGCGATGATCCTGGCGCTGGACAAGGCCACGACCGATCCGAGCATGGCCCCGCGGATCTTCGCGCTCAAGAAGGTCCGGGCCGGCAACGTCGTCAAGATGCTGCAGGCGGCCTTTGGCCAGGCGGGGGGCAAGGGCTCCACGCCGGCGCCGGCGATCACCGCCGACGAGGCGGGGAACGCCGTTGTCGTGCGAGCCTGCACCGCTGACATGGGCCTGATCGAGAAGTTCATTATCGACTTCGATGATCGAGGCGCCGATAGCGACGGCGGGCTGTCCGTGATCCCACTGACCACCAACAGCGACCCGACGATGCTCGCGCAGACCGTCGAGCGCGTGGTCAACAGCGCGGCGCAGAACGCCGCCAAGCTCAACGGCGGCATGGCCGGGCAGATTACCGTCGGGATCGACGACCGCACCGGCTCGTTGATCGTGGCCGGTTCGCCCGCCCAGTGCACCGAGGCACGAGAACTCGTCGAGCGGCTCGAGAAGATCAGGCCGTCGGGCCCGTCGTCCATGAAGATCATCAAGGTGAGCAGGGACAGTGCCGAGGTGCAGAAGATGCTGGACCAGGTGTTCGGCAAGAAGAGTTCGAGCGGCCAGGGCGGTCGTGGTCGCGGGCAGGGCTCGTCGCCGTCGCCAGCCGCGCAGCCCCAACCGTCGGCCGCGCCGGCGCCCCAGCCGCCGCCCCAACAGTTCCAACGTCGTCGCGGCGGCCCGGGCGGTGGCACCCCGGCTCAGCCCGCTGCCAATCGCAGCGGGGACGCCTCGGACGATGCCCTGCGCCAGCAGCAGCAAGAGATCAAGGAAGGCGTCCCCGCCGAGGGGGTCGCCTGTGTGCGGCCCGCCCTGCTGGCCCCGCTGTTGTTGACGGCGATCCTGTTCGGCCAGAGCGCCGCCGCCCCTGCGCAAGCCAACCAGCCGGACGCCGTCGAGCCGCCGGTGGTCGTGCTGGCCCAGGCGACGCAGCCGTCCTCGGATGTTGACGCCGAGCCGCCCATTGAAGTACAAGCCCAACCTGTGCCGGCCGTGCCGGAGGCGCAACCCGCGCCTCCGGCCTCGCCGGCCGGGCGGGGGCTCCGAGTCTTCTCGGTGCCCGCCCGGCCGGATGCCGGGCCGTCGACCCCGGCGGAGTCGCCTGATGCTGAGGCGTCCCCGCAAGGGCCGACAAGTCCCGGAACCGAGCCGGCTGACAATGAGACGCGCGCGATTCGCAACGCCCCGGACACCGGCCCGGTCGCGCCGCCCGAGCCCGCGCAGGCGCTGGAGCCGGGTCGGCTCGAACAGCTTCGCGGCAACATCCAGTACACGCCGCTGGGCTCCGGGGAGATTGCCATTCAGGGCAGCGACGAGGACATCCGCGTCCTGGAAGAGTTGATCCGCCAGATCGACCAGGGCACCCCGCCGCCGGTCACGGCCGTCTTCCAGTTGAAGAATGCCCAAGCCGACAAGATCGCCCCGCAGCTGACGGCGCTGTTTCAGCAGATCTCGCAGGTGCCGGGCCGGACCGCGCGTTCGGAGGACAAGGTGACGATCGTCGCGGACGCCCGGAGCAATTCGCTGATCGTGGCGGCCGCCCCCGAGCGGATGCTGCAGGTCCAGGACCTGATCGAGAAGCTCGACACCAAGCCGATGATCGGCCAGGTCGAGATCAAGACGTATTTGCTCAAGCACATCCTGGCCAGCGAGGCCCAGGACGTCCTGCAGAAGCTGCTGCAGAAGCTGCAGCAGGCCCGTGGCGTGACCGGCGACCCGATCACCATCCAGGCCGACGACCGCACCAACGCCCTGCTGATCACCGCGCCGACGGCCGAACTGCCCCAGATCGAGAACCTCATCAGCGCGGTCGACGTGCCGCCGGCCTTCGCATCGGCCGAGATGATGATCTACTCGCTGCACAACGTCCCGGCGGACAAGATGGTGACGGTCCTGAACGACATGATCTCGGCGCAGGTCAGCCATGGTGGTGCGCCCGCGGCCGGCGCCGCTCGTCCGGCCGGTGGCGCAGGCGGCGGCGAGACCATTCGCCGCTTGAAGTTGCGTACCGCCGACGGCAAGGAACTGCCGGAACTGAACCTGGAAAAGCCGATCAAGCTGATTGCCGAGCCCAACACCAACAGCCTGATCGTTTCGTCCACGCCGGACAACCTGCGCGCGATGAGCGACATCATCAAGTTGCTCGACACCTACGCGATGGCCGAGGGCGTTCGGGTCTGGATCTTCCCGCTGCAGTACGCCGACGCCACCGAGTTGGCGACGATGCTCAAGACGACCTTCCAGGAAGGCCGCAACGTCGGTCTGCGTAGCGCGCAGCAGGGCACCAGCCCCGCGACACCCGTCCCGCCGGGCATCCCGCAGAGTCCGGCCGGCGAGGCCCTCAACTTCAACGCTCTGGTCATGGCCGACGCTCGCACCAACACTCTGCTGGTCGCCGGGCGCGAGCAGAGCCTCGCCCTGGCCGAGCAGATCATCGGCAAGATCGACAAGCCGGGCCAGCTGGCGAAATGGCCGATTCACGTCGTGCCCATGAAGAACACCGACGCGACCAAGCTCGCCCAGGTTGTCCAGACGATGCTCAACGACCGCATGGCCGCGGCGAACATCAAGACCGGCAAGGTCCTGGTGGCGGCCGAGCCGCGGACCAACGCCCTGATCATCTCGAGCCCCGAGGACCGGTTCGAGGAGATCAACAAGCTGGTCACTCAGCTGGACACGATGCCCACGGCGATGGCCGGCACCACGCGGATCGTCGTGCTGGACAACAATGATGCCCCCGCCGTCGCCCAGGCGCTGAACACCTTTTTCCAGCAGCGTAGTGCCGGCGGGCAGCAGACGGGGGCGGCGGAGAAGGTCGTCGTCATCGCGGACATAGCGACCAACGCCCTGTTGATCTCGGCGAGCGAGGAGAACTTCAAGGTCCTGATGGATATGGTCCAGCGGCTCGATACGGTCGTGCCGGTCGAGGCCCTCGTGCGGACCTTCACCCTGCAGAACGCCGACGCCAATACGGTGGCCGAGACCCTGAAGAACCTCTTCTCGCAGGGCGTCTTCAAGCAGGGTGGCATTGGTGGCCCGCCGGCCGACAAGGCCGCCAAGCTCACCGTCACCACCGACCCTCGCTCCAACACGCTGATCATCAGTGCCAAGCAGGAATGGTGGCCGCTGATCGAGAACCTGGTCCGTCGGATGGACAGCCCGGAGGCGCCGTTCACGATGGCGGGGGCCTTTACGATCATCCCACTGGAGCACAGCGACGCCGTCCGGATGGCCAGCGTGCTGCAGGACCTGCTGGACCGGATGGAGAAGGCCGAGCAGGCCGGCGGCCGCAAGACCGCGATCCCGCAGCCGGTGATCATCCCGGATCCGCGGACCAACTCGCTGCTGATCTCGGCCACGCCGCAGGGCGTGCAGCGGGTCCAGAGCTTGGTGACCCGGCTGGATCAGCCGACCGGCCTGCCGACCGCGGAGATCCGCGTGTACCCGCTGAAGGAGGCCTCGGCCGACCACCTCGAGCAAGTCATCAGCGACCTGTTCCAGCGGCGTGGCCAGGGGGGTGGGGCCGCCGCTCCGGCCGCCGGCGGCACCGGGGGTGCGCGGGCCGCGACGCCGATGACGGTGTACGCCGACTCCGCGAGTAACAGCCTGGTCGTCAGCGCCAGTCGCGAGGACCATCAGCTTGTCGCCAACCTGCTGGACCTGCTGGACGTGCCGAACCAGGCGGCCCAGCAAGTCCGCATCTTCCCGTTGGAGAAGGCCCAGGCGGGCACGGTCGTGCAGGTCCTGCAGTCGCTCTTCCAGATGCGGAGTACCGGCGGGGCCGGGGGCGGCGCCAGCACCGGTGCCACCGGCGCCGGCGGCGTGCGTTCGGGCAGCGTGGGCGGCATCACCTTCACGGCCGATGATCGCTCCAACAGCGTGGTCGTGCGGGCGGCCCCGGCCGACATGCGCAACGTCGAGGACCTCATCCGCCAGCTCGACACCAGCGAGACGCAGGTCGAGATGGGGATGCGCTGGGTCCAGCTCAAGCGGGCCGATGCCACCGACATGGCCAAGCTGCTCAATGATTTCCTGCAGACCGGCGCGACCAGCGGGGGCGGCTACGGCGGGTACAGCGGCGGCGGGGGCGGCAGCAACGCCGCCAGCCAGTCGTTCCTGATCAACTTCAAGGAGACCAACCCGCAGGGCGAGCAGATCATCCAGCGCCTCCTGCGGCAGAACATCCGCATTACCGCTGACACGCGGACCAACACGCTGATCGTCATGGCCCCGCAGGACAGCGTGGACGTCCTGGTTCAGCTGATCGGGCAGTTGGACGGCATCTCGCCGGTCACCGCCGAGATCGAGGTCTTACAGCTGCAGAACGCGGACGCCACCGAAGTGGTCGACTTGCTTGAAAAACTCTTCGGTGTCGGTAAGGGCGCCCAAGGCACCGGGACCGGCCGGACCGCGGAAGAGCAGCGCAACCTGATGATCGCCCAGCAGAGCGGTTTCGGGGGCGGCTACGTTCCCGGTGGGGTCGGTGCGGGCGGCCTGCAGGGGGGCCTAGGCGCCGGCGGGCTGCCAGGCGGCGTGGCCCCGGGTGGCCTGGGCGCCGGCGGCTTGCAGGGCGGATTCGGTGCGGGCGGTTTCGGCGGCGGTCTGGGGGCGATGGGGGCCAGCGGCCCGATGGTCGCAGGCGGACGGCCCATCCTCGCGTTCACGGTCGACACGCGGACCAACAGCGTGATCGCCCAGGGCGCGCCGGACTACCTGGCCTTGGTCCGCCAGTTGATCGACCAACTGGACAGCCAGGAGATGGCGTCGCGTCTGAACCGCGTCTACGCCGTCAAGTACACCGACGCGGCCAGCCTGGAGACGGCCCTGAAGAGCTACTTCCAGGCGGAAACCCAGCGGATGGCCGAACTCAAGACGGACATCCCCGCCCAGCGGCGGATGGACCAGGAAGTCAACGTCGTAGCAGAAAAGGATGCCAACAAGCTGCTGATCTCGGTGAGCCCGCGGATGGAATCGCAGGTCATGGAAATGCTCCGCGAACTCGATCAGCAGCCGCCGCAGGTGATGATCCAGGTCCTGATGGCGGAAGTCACCCTCGACAATCGCCTGGAGTGGGGCTTCGAGTTTGCCGCCCAGGACCTTTACTTCACGCGGACCGGCAAGGACTTCGACACCGTCGGCGGCACCAGCATGGGCGCCGCCGGTACGGGCTCGGGCTTCACCTTCACGCTGACCGGCGAGGACTTGAGCATGCTGCTGCGGACCCTCGAGACCGAGAGCCGCGCCCAGGTGCTCAGCCGCCCGCAGATCATGGTCCTGGACAATCAGAAGGCCAAAATCCAGGTCGGCGAGAACGTGCCGTACGTCTCGAACGTGACGATCAATCAGCTGGGCCAGACCCAGACGGTTGTGGGTCGCCAGGACGTCGGTATCATCCTGGACGTCACGCCGCACATCACGCCGGACGACTTCGTGCGGATGGAGGTCAAGCCGGAGATCTCGGCCCTGTCCGACTCGACGGTTCAGATCAGCGAAAATCTCCGCGCCCCGGTCTTCACCAAGCGCACGGCGGAGACGACCATCACGGTGAAAAACGGCGAGACGGTGGTCATCGGCGGTCTGATCCGCAATGCCAAGACCAACGCCGAAACGAAGGTGCCGGTCCTGGGCGACATACCGATCCTGGGCTTGTTCTTCAAGTCGGCCACCAACACCAACAGCAAGACCGAGTTGCTGATCGTCATGACCCCGCGGATCATCCGCACGATCGAGGACGAGCACCAGATCAGCGTCCAGGAGCGTGACATCGGCGGGAACATCCCGTACGACAGCAAGCGCAGCCCGCTCTGGCAGGGCCTGCAGGTGGTCACGCCGCCGGTGCCGTCGGCCCCGCAGCAGATCGGCGTGGAGGAACGGGCCCCGGCGACCCAGCGGGCGACCTATGGTCCGGCCCCGGTGATGTACGGCCCGCGGCCGCCCAGCGCCAGCATCGAGTCGGCCGCGCCGTCCGATGCCCCGATCTCGGTCGATCGGCGTATGCCCGGCGCGGGCGCGCCGCAGAGCTACGCCGACCGGCTGGACTACCTCGAACTGCGCCGGTAGCCAGTCGCGCCGGTCGGAAGATCCTTGGCATTCGGCAGGCGGCCTGTGAGAGCACAATGCCTGCGTCGCTGAGGACGGATGGCTCTTTGGCGTCCGCCGTTGTTGTTATTGGCAACCGGCATCCGGTCACTGGCCTTTGCCGTTGTCGTGGCCGTATCGTTGTTGTGGCCGTTACTCGCCACTTGCTGGTCGCCACTGGCGCTTAAGAGGATCACACCGTGAGCCGGTACCAAGCTCTCTGTCCCGCGTTGTTGCTGCTGGTTGTTACCGTCCTGCTGGCCGGTTGCACGCCGCATCCGAGCCAATCCAATGGCAACATCGACACCGCGCCCAGCAATGATCCTTACCGCATGACCGTCGAGGAGGTCGAGCGGATGCCGCTCGATCCGAACATTGTCGAGGTCCATACGCACTACAACCTGTTCCCCTGGCTGCAGTACGATCCGTCGGATCCCCGGCCGCAGGGCTTCATGGTCTCGTCTTTGTTCCTGGTCAGCGGCAAGACGGGCAAGGGCGTCTTCGGCAAGGGCACGATCAGCGTGAAGATGTTCCGCGTCGACCGCGACGAGCAGCGCCGCGAGACCCGCCGCCTGGTGCACACCTGGCAGTTCAACCCCGCGCAGGCCCTGCCGTACCGTGCGGTCCGTCGGACCATCATCGGCGAGGGCTACCAGTTGCGGCTCCGCTGGCCCAATGACATCGACCTGATCGAGCGCGAGATCGTCGTGATCGTGGAGTTTACCCGGCCCGATGGCAAGACCATCCGCAGCGGCGCCAAGTCGCTGAAGGTCCCCATCAAGGTCAACGGCTAGCGAGAGGCTGTTGGCAGGTCCGGCAGGACGTGGCTATAGTCAACCAGGTCATGCGCTTACCAATAGCTGAATCGGGTTCGCCAAAGATTGTTGTCCGCTTCGAGCGTTGCTACAATCAGGAACTCAGGTCGCCTCGGCGCCTTGAGCTTGGACATTATGACTCTTGGGACTTTCGGTCGGGGAGGCCCGTGTGGAGCGGTCAAAAGCTGCTTCATCACGGGCCGCGGGTTTTTTCAGGGCCGGCCGGGGCAGGCACGTCCAGGTGAGCGCCCGCTTCTCCGCATAGGCTACGGATCATCTGACACCCTTCCAGCCAGAACAGTCGTGTGCCCTCGATGTCGTCTTCCGGAGCAGAAAAGGGGCTGAGGCGTGTCCCTGCTGGTCGAGCTTACACAACCAGATGCCGGGGGTGGGGCGACGGCAGGTCAGTGCGAGAGGCAGGCTGTCTGGTCTGTCAGCGGTGGGGCTGCGTGGCAGGTGGCAGGGACCGTACCGTTTGTTGGGACGGCGCAGCGGTCTGGGACCTCACGGCTGGCTGAGACTGGGCCTTAGGCTGGGACTGCGGAGGCAGCAGTGGCCTTACTGCGGGCTGAGACCTGGCCGCTGGTTGGGACTGGGCGGCTGGTTGGACCAGCGGCGTGAGCCGGGCGGGTCGTTTGCCCTGCAGGTCCAGTTGCGAGCGAAGGGTCTCGGTCTCGACCGTCGCGGCTTGCAGGCGGTCATTGGCCTCCTGCTGGGCCTGCTTGGCCTGGACGACTTCCTGGCGCAGCATCGCGATCTGGGTGCGGGCCTTCACGCGGTCGGCCTGGCTGGCGGCCAGCTTGTCCTGCAGGTGCAGGTTCGCCCGGGCGATCGAATCGTACTCCGTCTGGGCCACGCAGCCCGCCGCTGCGCATACCAGTCCCGCCAGGGCCCAACGCCACGCACCACGCCGTCTCGCCATGCCGCGACCTCCGAGCGATTTGCCTGGACCCGTGCCGCCAGGCGATGGTGCGTATTAGACGTTGTCTTGTCGCCGCAGGCAACCGCTCTGTCCGGAGTTCCCTAGGGTAATCGCATGTCGTGGCACGGGCATCTTGCCCGTGAGTAACACGGGCATCAGGAGGACGATTCTGTCGGCCCTTGAGGCCGCTACGGGCGGGACGCCTGGGATGTTCATGGCCAGGATGGCCATGCCACACGTACATGCGATTGCCCTGCGGGGTTCCGGCCGTTCATACCTTGCACAGCGCTTCCGCCATCCGCCGGCGGACCCGCACGAAGCAGGGGTCCTCCGGGTCCGACAGGTCGCAGGCGTATGTCAGCGGGCCCGTCCCCTTGTGCAGCCGGCCCAGCAGCGCCAAGAGTCGCCGCCAGCCGGCGTCGTTTTCGCAGCAGGGTCCGGCCGAGGTATTCAGCAGGATGATGTTCGCGTCCGCGACGGCGCTGAAGTCCGTCTGCAGATGTACCCGGATCGCCAGTTCCAGACCCAATGGCTGGCCCAGGAACGTCTCGACCTGCGACTGATTCATCTCGACCGCGACGCCGGGGCTCGGCAGGATGGTCTGGCTGGCGGCGTCCACATCGTCGATACCCTCGGTCAGGTCCAGGACCTCCGCAGTGAAGGCCGAGCTGTCCCGCAGGATCTGCTGTAGCGCCTTGCGGGCCTCGTCGGAATCGCGGAACATCGTGGCCGGGTCGTCGATCGGCGGCATGACAAACACCCGCAGGTCGTACGCGTAGGCCTGGCGCAGCAGCGAGTCGGGCGGCGCCGTCAGGGCGATCACCGTCGGTCGGCCCTTCGCCTCGTCTTCGATCCGTCCCAGCAGTGCCGGCAGGGCCGCCAGGACATCCTCCCGCCGATAACGCACGTGCCACTGGCTCGCCCAACCGGCCGCCTTTCCGTCCCGTGCTGTGACCTGCGACTCCTGCTCGTGCGACTCGAGCTGCACGAGATGCCATGCGTGGTCGGGGTGTTCGCCCGCCAGCGTCCGGATCAGTGTTGTCTTGCCTATGCTGGCCGGGCCGAGAATGAGTACTGTCTTGGTCATGGTGTCCTGCGATTCCGCGGTGGTCCCCCCGCTGCAACAGGGCTATTGTACGGCCATCCTCGGCGCAATTTCCAGTACTGGCGCTATCGCCGAATTTTTCCTTGGAAGTTGGCGCATCCGATAAACTCGCCCCTGTCACCGCTGCCGTCGTCTTGTCATTGTCTTATAGTAGCAACTCCGCCTTTGAACCTGGCCGCTGGTGTTGTCGTTCCGGCGGACAAATGCTAAATTTGACCAAACAAGCGGCGTGGTTCCGGCCGATGACCTAAACATTGGCATGGTCAGGGTTGATAACGGGGACCGCGTGTAGGCCAGGACGCCCGGCTTGCAGGCATCGATTTGAAAAAAGACGACATGACTTCTTCACGGACGGTTAAGACGCTGGCGTATCTTGTTTCGGCCATGACGGCCGTGACGTTGGTTCTCAGCCTGGTGGAACCGTGGACGGTTTCGCTGCGGCCTCGCCAGGCGCACGCCGAGTCCATGCTCCCGCCTATGCTGTCGGCCCTGCGCCAGCCGTGGCAGAGCCTGGAGCTGGTGCTCGTACCCCAGCTGTCCGGCAAGACGGCCAATCTGCCGCAGGCGCACGTGATCGTCCGCCTGGACGGCCATGTGGAGATGACCGGCCTGTGGGACGCTGCCCACCCGTTGCCCAACAATGTCTTGCGGGTCTGCGCGGTCTACCAGGGCCAGCCCACCGACGAGATGCTCCGCACCTGGCTGCGGGTCTGCGACGATGCCAACAGCCACTTCGGCGCGGACATCAAGGGCATCCGCCTCAAGACCTTGCCGCAGGCCACCGCGGACGCCGCGCAGTCTCGCGTCCTGGGCGCGATCCAGCGCCGCATCAATGGCATGCTCCAAAGTCATTGAGGTGCAAGGTCGATACGCGAATCTGCCTGCCAAATCCCCGGACGCGTCTTTCTATTCCGCGTAAGCGAGCATATTGTGTCGTAAATCTACGCCTAACTGTCCAATCGTTTTCGCTTGCACCGGTTAATGAAGGTTAACATATTGTACGTACTGTTCTTATGCGGTATCCGTGTTGACGATCCCCCCCGTGGACCCGTACTCTTGGCGCGAGGGGAGTGCCTGGCTCGGCGGCTATAGGTTCCGGCCGGACAGGCACTTCGCGTAACGTCGAAAACAGGACTTCTTGGCGTGCATACGAGTCAGTACACGCAACTGAACGACCTTGGCCACGGGGCTCGCTCGAGGATCGTGTTGATCGTCGACGAGAAGACCGGCCAGAAATACGCCCTCAAGCGCGTCCCGAAGCGCTCCAGCTGGGACGAGCGTTTCATCGAGCAGACCGAAAACGAGTACGAGGTCAGCCGCTCCTTCCAGCATCCGGTCCTGCGCAAGAGCTTCAGTTTGCACCGGATTCGCCGCTGGCTGCGGCTGGTCGAGGTGCAGCTGCTCATGGAGTACTTCCCGGGCCGCAACCTCGAAGAGTTCAAGACCACGATGCCGATACCGCAGCTGGTGTCGATCTTCACCAAGGTCGTCGAGGGGTTGCAGTCGCTGCACCAGCTCGGCTACGTCCATGGCGATATCAAGCCCAATAACATCCTGGTCGAACCGGACACCCAGGAGGTGCGGATCATCGACTTCGGCCAGAGCTGCCGCATCGGCGCGATCAAGGAGCGTGTGCAGGGGACCCCGGGCTACATTGCCCCCGAGCAGGTTGACTGCCTGCCGCTGGACCAGCGGACGGACGTGTTCAATCTCGGAGCGACGATGTATTGGATGCTGACGGGCAAGCCTTGGCCTACCCGCTTGCCGGGCAAGCAGATGCGGCCGGGTCAGCGGCTCAAGCCCGACGATTGGCTCACGTCCAGCCCAACACCGGGCCAAAGTCCGTCAAGTGGTGCCACAAATGGCACTGGGCTGATTGCCAAGACGCCGGAAGAAGTGAATCCGAACGTGTCCAAGTCCTTGTCACTACTGGTGATAGAGTGCTGCCAGGATCAGCCGAAGGATCGACCAGCGGATATGCGGGAGGTACTGAACCGTCTGGCCCTGGCGCCCCTCCAACCTCGCCCGCAGCAGCTCCTTTTATGACAGGGACTTGTGGTCGGCGGTACTTTAGGCGACCCGCAGTTGCGTCGATACATCCTCATTCGTGTGTTTTGCTAAGACCCGATGCGGACTGAACATAGGAATCTTGCAGATCGATGTCATGATGACCGTGGCCTGATGGATTGACGTCGTGAAGGCCATACCCTAGACTCTCGGGCTCCGGCCTCGGCGCGGCTGCGTGCCAGCCCAAGTGTCATAAGCGAGCAGATGGGAAGCCGCTGCGTGCAGACGTTGTTGGATCGATACAAGGTCGTGGACTATCTGGGCCAGGGGGCCCGCTCGAACATCTTGCTCGTGACGGACGAGCGGGATGGGCTGAAGTATGCGCTGAAGCGTGTCTTCAAGCGGACGAGCAACGACCATCGCTTCATCGAGCAGACCGAGGGCGAGTACGAGGTCAGTCGGGGCTTCGAGCATCCCGTTTTGCGTAAGAGCTTTACGCTGCATCGTATCCGCCGCTGGCTGCGGGTGGTGGAAGTCCAGCTGCTGATGGAATACTTCGCCGGCCGGACGCTGGAAGACGTGGTGGCCTCGACGACGCTGCCGCAGTTGGTGACGATCTTCACCAAGGTTGCCGACGGTCTGCAGTCGCTGCATCAGCTCGGTTTCGTGCATGCCGACATCAAGCCCGACAATATTCTGATCAATCCGGAGAGCCAGGAAGTCCGGATCATCGACTTCGGCCAGAGTTGCCGGATTGGCGCGATCAAGAAGCGGATCCAGGGGACGCCGGATTACATCGCCCCCGAGCAGGTTCGCCGCCTGCCGCTGGATCAGCGGACGGACGTATTCAACCTCGGCGCGACGATGTACGCGATTCTGACCGGCAAACCGTATCCCACGCTGGTCCAGGGCAAGCAGATGCTCCCGGGACAGCGGCTGGCGCACGACCATCAGTCGCAGATAGCCGCCAAGCCGCCGCACGAGATGAACGAGCAGGTGCCGCCGGCGCTGTCGCGGCTGGTGATGGACTGCCTTCAGGAGCGGCCGCAGGACCGTCCCGGGGATATGAAACAGGTGCTGGTGCGGCTGGACGTGGTCCGCCAGCTACTCGCCAAGAGCGCCAACGCCTGGCAGCCGCGCAAGCCCGACTCGGCCCACAAACCCGACATCGACGCCACGGGTTCGGCGGCCTGGCCGCAGGGGCAGCCCCAACCGCAGCATCCCGCGTCGCGGACGGAGCCCACATGAGTTCGGCCGACCTGCCCAGCATTGCCCCGTTCGAGGCAATCGACTCGCTCATGGAGGCAGCTCGCGCCAACCGCGAGGATCCGTTCCGCCAGGGGAGTCTGCTGAACCTCGACGATCACGGCCAGGTTGTGATGACCGGCGATCTGCACGGCAACCTGAAAAACTACGGCAAGTTGCGGACCTACGCCAACCTGGAGCGCACCCCGGCACGGCATGTGATCCTGCACGAGCTACTGCACCTGCCGACGTTGGTACCGGGCCAGGCGGACCCCTCGTTCTGGCTGCTGGTCCAGGCGGCGCAGTACAAGCTCGAGTTCCCCGAGCAGGTCCACTTCCTGCTGGGCAACCACGAGGTCGCGCAGCTGACGAAGCGCGATATCGTCAAGGACGGGCTTTACTCGGTCGCCAACTTTCAGCAGACCGTGCTGAACCACTATGGCGAGGACCGCGGCCACGACGTGCTGCTGGCGGTCAACGAGTTCATCTTGTCGATGCCGCTGGCGGCCCGCACGCCCAATCGCGTGTTCATGTCGCACAGCCTGCCGGACGCGACGCAGATGGTCCTGTTCGATCCGAAGATCATCCGCCGCAAGTGGAAGCTCGGCGATGCGATGCCTGGCGGTTCGGTCTATCTTCTGACCTGGGGCCGGCAGCGCAAGTGCGAACCGCTGGAGCAGTTGGCGCAGGACTTCGACGTGGACATCTTTATCCACGGGCATATCCAGCAGGAGATGGGGCACGACGTGGTCTGCAGCCGGGTGATCATCCTGGCCAGCGAGCACTCGCACGGCGTGTTCCTGCCGTTCGATCCGCAGAAGGCCTATACGGTCGACAGTCTGGTCCGCAACATCCGCAAGATCGCCTCGATCGGGTAATCCTACCGCCGCCAGTACCGGATCTCCCAGACCGTCAGCATGCTCCGCATCAGGTGGTTGCCCCAGTGCATCTCGTATATCGGTCCGCAGCGCCGGGGGGAGAATCGTGGCCTTGGCGGTTTGCGATCGGTACAATGAAACATATCGCTGCCAACGGACGCTGAATTGGCTATCAGGGGAGAGGGCATATGAAAACCTGGCGTATCCTCGCGGGGACTCTCGCTGCTATTGCGTTGCTGTACAGCGCGGGCGGCATTGCCTATGTCCAGGTTCGCGCCGAGACGGGGCCGGCTGAGATGGTAAATGGCACGAGCACCTGCGGTGCCTTTATCGGCCTGGATCTGACCGGCGATGCCCAGGCTTCCTCGGCTTACCTGGTGGGCGACCTCAATGGCGACGGGCATGTCGATGTGGTGGACCTGCTGACTTTCGCCGAAACCTGGACCAAGTCCTTGGGAGATCCCGGCTTCAATCCGGAGGCCGACTTCAACTGCGATGGCACGATCGATGTGGTGGACCTGCTGGCCCTGGCAGTCAACTGGGGGCTGTGACCGGGTCCGGGGCCTGTCGCGGCCCGTGTCTCAGCAGGCGAAACGGGAGTTTATCCCTCCACCATTCCACGTTGGTTTGTTGTGTACCGCTGTTCACGCGGACGGTGTGTCGGTATCATGGCGCCAGCAATCAAGACGATTGGTCTGCCAGAGAGGTGCCTGTCGTGCGATTCGTCAGACAACCCAGTGACAATACGCCGCGAGGCCATACGCGCGATGCGATCAGGCGGATGATCCTGGCGCGGAACTACCAGGTCGGGGACAAGCTGCCAACCTACCGGGAACTGGCTCAGCACTTCGGGGTTGCTCTGTTCACCGTCGAGCGCGTGATGAAGGAGCTGGCCCGCGAGGGCATCATCCATCTCCTGCACGGCAAAGGGGCGTTTGTCAAGCAACTGCCTGCGGCGGACGGCCAGCTGCGCCAGGTGGGGCTGATCTACTCGGCGTCCCGGCTGCACCTGATCCGCACCAGTTATCTCAGTGAGATTCTCGCCGGCATCGTGGGCATCTGCGACAAGCAGCAGATTGACCTGCAGATCCTGTCGTTCTGGATGGCCGGGCGGCACATACCGGTTCCGCCGCACGAAACCGCCGTGCGTATCGACGGGGCTATTTTGCTGGGCGTACTCAACGAGTCCTACATCGCCGAGTTTGTTCGCGAAGAGATCCCCCTGGTGCTGGTCGATGCCCGCCCGCAGGCGGCCCGCGTGGCCTCGATTGTCGTGGACAATATCCAGGCGGTTGAGCAGGCGATGGAGCATTTGTGCTCGCTGGGCCATCGCCGTATCGCCTACGTCGGCACGAAGTCGTCCGATCTGTTGGCCTCCAGCGGGGTGTGGGTGGACTCGTCGGATTCCATCGAGCGGCGTGAGGCGTACCTGGCCGCCATGGAGCGGCACGGGCTGGCGGAGCATCGACGGGTGTACGAGCCGAGCGGGGTGCGCCCCGAGGATGCCATTCCGCAGGTGATCCAGCAGTTGCGGCAGGAGAGCGATCTGCCGACGGCGATCCTGGCATATGACACCAATATCGCAGGCCATCTGTACCGCGGCTTGTGCGAGGCGGGGATTCGCGCGCCGCGTGACGTGTCGATTGCCGGGATTATCGGATCGCGCGGTCAGCTGGTGGTCGACGATCTCGTGCTGACCAGCGGTATGACGGCCTTCGAGGAGATGGGCCGGCTGGCCATGCAGTCGCTATCTCGGCAGGCGACCGGCCAGACCCCTGGCGAGCCGCTGATCGAGCGGGTAGGCACCGTGCTGACTATCGGCTCGAGCACCACACCGCCGCGTCGCTGATCGTGCCGCAATCATCTGTCCTCCGCGGGATCGGTGTGCCAGGCGCGCCGCCGTCCGTTCCACGTTCGTCTGCAACGAACGCGCGCCACCCATAGTTAAATAATAGCAATTTAGACTGTCGAGTGCGTGTCGGCGTCGGAGGAGATTTCGGCCGGCTCGGCTTCGAGCACGCCCAGTTCTTCCAGGGCTATCTTCGCCGATTTCTGCTCAGCGTCCTTCTTGCTGGGGCCCCAAGCGCCGGCGAATCGCCGGCCGTTGATCACCACGCTGACCTCGAAGCACTTGCTGTGGTCCGGGCCCTTCTCGTCGAGGACCTCGTAGAACGGGGTGGCCATCATGCACTGCTGGGCGTACTGTTGGAGCTGGCTCTTGTAATTGCGCTGGTGTTCGCTGGCGGCTGCTCGCTCGATGTGCGGTCCGAACTGCTCGAGGATGAATCGGCGGGCCACCTCAAAATCGTTGCTGTCGATGTAGATCGCGGCGATGATCGATTCGAGCACTGCCGCCGCCAGGCTCGAGGGCAGGGCCTCCATCCCGCACATGCCCTTGCCGACCTGCAGCAGGTCGATCAAGCCGACCTGACGGGCGATCTCGGCGCAGGTTCGCCGGCTGACGACGGCGGACTTGATCTTGGTGAGTTGGCCTTCGAGGTATTGGGGGTAGCGCTGAAAGATATCATCGCAGATGACCATGGCCAGGATCGCATCGCCCAGGAATTCCAGGCGTTCGTTGCTATTGAGCCGGTGATCCACGCACGAGGCGTGCGTGAAGGCGGACCAGAGCAGGTCCAGATTCTTGAACTCGTAACCGGAAATTTCCGTGATCCGCCGAGCGAGGTTTTCCTTTTGCACAATATGTACCTGTTCGCCTGTGAGGCAGATGGCGGCGCCTATGCTGGTTTCTGCAACCATCATGGGCGTGGCCAACAACCTGCAACCGAGCCTGCGGTCCAAGCACGCCTGGGCCACATTTTACCAGGTCACCCATGCTTAGCCCTACTATAGATCAGTTTACAAAAATCGTGGGAGCAGGTCAAAAGAACCTTCTGAAGGTCCTAAAATTTCGTTGCTGGTAGCGGAGCTGCTTGGGCCTCAAAGGCAATGGGTCCGCTTTCGGCCGGTCTTGGCCGGACAGCGTCGTCTATTTGTTACGTTTCGCGTGCGGAGCGGATCCGTGTGCGGCAGGCTCCTGCGCCGTTCGCAAGCCTATCGCGGCCAGACTGCTACCGTTGTTGCGGACCTCCGGGCGCCGCGCCGGGCCTGGACCCTCATTCCTGTGGGCGGGCCACGAGCAACCCTTGCCGCAGGCTCTGCGGCTGCAAGCTCCATCCTGTCAGGCGGCAGAGCAATTCCAGTTCGTCCAGGCTCCAGGCCCGGTAGAGGACCTCGCCACGGCCGGGCCGGGGGCGATCCGCGCGGACGTTTTCCGCATAGCGCAGCGCGAAGACGTTTCGGCCGGGCAGCCAGATCATCTGCCAGAGACCATCCTCGCTGATGCCGTCGGCGTAGCGTCCAGCCGCGATCTCCTGCCAGAGTCGCCGGCAGACGTTGTCGATCAGCAGAACACCTCGTGGGGCGATCACCCGGCGGATCTCGCGCAGCACGGCCATGGCGTCATCGTTCGTATGGAACAGGCTCAGGCTGTTGTGCAGCAGCAGGACGGCATCGAACGGGCCGCGTAGGGGCAGGGCACGGGCATCGGCGGCAAGGAAGTGCGGCTGCGATCGCCGTCGCGATGTCGCGGTCCATGCGGCGCGGATCTCGTCGTCGTGTCGAATGTCCACACCGAGCGGGCGGTAGCCGGCCTCGGCCAGGCTCCGTGCCTGACGTCCCAGGCCGGCGCACAAGTCCAGCAGGCGTCCAGGCGGCCGGACTCCATGTTTGCGCAGCGCGGCCACAGCGGCGCGGGCCTGGCTTCGGGCCAGCGGGGCCGAAGCGTCCTGCGGGCTGGCGGTCCGGACGGTCGTGTCGGATTCAGGAAGCGAGTGGGCGCGCGGTCGTCTCACGGGTGTAGGTCCTGTTGCCATGTCCATTGCGCAATCGAGCCAGCACCTGCTGGCTGAGTTGCTTCCCGGCGTGGGCCTGGGCGGCCCCGCCAAAGCGGGCGGTGTAGTAACGGTCGATCAATTCCACGAAGAGTCCCTGCACCTGCGGCGCGGCCTGCTCGACGCGCAGGGCGAACTCGCGCGTGGTCTCGGCCGGCCGGGGCACGTAGCCTCGCCGCCCCATCGCCGCGACCACCTGCTGGTAGACCCGCACGCCGGCCCGGCGGGTGATCCGTTCGTGCCGGTACTGCCGCGCCCGCCGCAGCAGGTGTCGCAGGAGTTGGACCAGGGCGAGTGCGGGCCATGGCGCGGGCGAGGACGGTCTTGCCGACGCCGGGGGACGTCTTCGACCAGTACGTGGCCGCGGGCCAGCAGGGTGATGATCCTCTGGTCGACGGCATCCCGTTTGCCGTAGAAGATCTGTTCGATATTGCGGCGCAGCTCCTGCAGGCGCTGCCAACTTTCCTGGCTCTGAAGCGCTTCGGTTGGCTCGATGGTCATGCTGGGCGTTCCGTGTCCTCTCGCTGAGGTTGGCGCATGCGATGGGCCATACCGGGCATCGGCCCCTACGCCCAGATTATACGTGCAGCCTGACTATCCGGTGAGAGAATGGGCGCCAGGAAGTGGTCAATGGTAGATGCCGAGCAGGTCCAGCAGCTCTGCTGGCCGGTCAACGATGGCGTCCGGTTGGGTAGCCTGGAGATGCTCGCGGCTGCGGAAGCCCCAAGTCACGCTGGCGACCTTCATGCCGGCGTTGCGGGCGGTGGCGATATCGGTAGCGGAGTCGCCGACGAGGAGAACCTGCTTGGGGGGCAGGCCCATGCGGCTGGCGATTTCGTGCGCCAGGGCGGGGTTGGGTTTCTTGGTTGTTTCGTCGCGGTAACCTATGACAGCATCAAAAGATACGTCCGGGCAGAGGCTGCGGACAATGTCGATGGTGATCGGCTCGGGCTTGTTCGACAGCACGGCAACGCGGAAGTTATTGGCTTGCAGAGCCTTGATGACATCCATCGCGCCGGCGTAGAGGTGGGTGTGGTCTAAGGCGTGCTGGAGGTAGTAGCCGGCTCCGGTCTTGATGAGCCGCTGGAGTTGGGATTCGTCGGTTGCCGGGGCTGCCAGCTTCATCAGCACGACATAGCCTTCCCCGACCCAACCCATGATCTGCTCGGCAGTTGCCAACGGCAGGCCTTCTGACGCCAAGGCGTGGTTGACCCCGGCTGCGATGTCATCGAGTGTGTCGGCCAGGGTGCCATCGAGGTCGAAGATGATCCCGCCGATGTTCTGGAAGACGGCTGTCCGCTTTGCCTGCTGTTGGATACTCATGGGGGCGAACTATAGCGGGACAGGCAGGAAACGGCAACGAATTTGTGGGGAGGGTGCTCAGGCGGAGCCGGCCTGATGATATGGCATGGGCTGTTGTCTGCGGCCCCGGACCTGCACGCCTATCTCGCAGATGGGGGCAAAGACCAGCTTGCGGCCGGTGTGGGTCGTCACTGCCGTTTTCGTCCTGCCAATAT
This sequence comes from Planctomycetota bacterium, assembly GCA_025357795.1. Taxonomy (GTDB): domain Bacteria; phylum Planctomycetota; class Phycisphaerae; order UBA1845; family JANYLN01; genus JANYLN01. Next base: position 3,071 of record JANYLN010000175.1, on the reverse strand, counting down.
GGCAGAACGGCAGGGATTTCACGTGGGAAATAAATACGCAAGTATTTGTTCTGCAGTACCTTATAAATTCACTTCGTTGGTGCGATCGTCCTTTGGCACGCCATTTGTATAGATGGCTTACAGGCTTGTCTCATACGCCGGCGACGCTGGCCGCGTAAGACCGTTTCGTCGTCCAGCACCGTGGTACAAAGAATGCAAGGAGATTACTGTGGCAAAGGCAATCGGCATAGACTTGGGGACCACCAACTCGGTTGTGGCCATCGTCGAAGGTGGCCAGCCGAAGGTTCTGATCAACCGCCAAGGCAACCGGCTGACCCCGTCTGTCGTCGGTTTTACCGATAAGGGCGAGATCCTGGTCGGCCAGCCGGCCAAACACCAGCAGATCACCAACCCGACCAACACTGTCTTTTCCATCAAGCGGTTCATGGGCCGGCGGATGGCGGAAATCAGCGAAGAGCTGACGATGGTGCCTTACAAGGTCACCTCGCCTAGCCCCAGCGAACCGGTCCGCGTCGAGGTTCGCGGCAAGACCTACACGCCGCAGGAGGTCTCCGCGATGATCCTGCGCGAGCTTAAGCAGGTTGCCGAAGACTACCTGGGCCAGGAGGTCAAGAAGGCTGTCATCACGGTGCCGGCCTACTTCAACGACGCCCAGCGGACGGCGACCAAGGAAGCCGGCCAGATCGCGGGCCTGGAGGTCATGCGGATCATCAACGAACCGACGGCGGCCGCGCTGGCGTATGGTCTGGAGAAGCAGAAGGCCCAGAAGGTGGCGGTCTTCGACCTGGGCGGCGGCACGTTCGACATCAGCATCCTGGACGTGGGCGACAACGTCTACGAGGTCCTGAGCACTAACGGCGATACGCACCTGGGCGGGGACAACTACGACCAGAAGCTGATCGACCACATTGCCGACCAGTTCCGCCGGGAGCAGGGGATCGACCTGCGGAAGGATCCGATGGCCCTGCAGCGGCTCAAAGAGGCGGCCGAGAAGGCCAAGATCGAGCTGTCCACGATGTTGGAGACGACCATCAACCTGCCGTTCATCACGGCGGACGCCAGCGGGCCCAAGCATTTGCAGATGACTATCACGCGGGCGAAATTCGAGGATCTGGCTCGGAACCTGACCGAGCGGTGCCGTGGTCCGGTGCTCCAAGCCTTTAAGGATGCCAAGCTCAGTCCCAAGGACGTCGACGAGGTCGTTCTAGTTGGCGGCGCGACACGCATGCCGGCGGTGCAGGCGCTGGTCAAGGAGCTGTTCGGCAAGGAGCCCAATAAGAGCGTTAATCCCGACGAGGTCGTGGCGGTCGGTGCCGCGATCCAGGCGGCTGTGCTGGAAGGCGAAATGGGCCAGGAGATGGTCCTGCTGGACGTGACGCCGCTGAGTCTGGGCGTGGAGACCGAGGGCGGTGTGATGACGCCGCTGATCCCGCGCAACAGCACGATCCCGACCAGCAAGACCGAGACGTTCAGCACGGCGGCTGACATGCAGAGCGCCGTCGACATCCGCGTCTTCCAGGGCGAGCGGCCGATGGCGCGGGACAATCGGTTGCTGGGCGAATTCCGCCTGGATGGCATCCCGCCGGCGCAGCGCGGGGTGCCGCAGATCGAGGTCACCTTCGACATCGACGCCAACGGCATCCTGAACGTCTCGGCGAAGGACAAAGCCACCGGCAAGGAGCAGAAGATCCAGATCAAGGGTCACTCGGGCCTGGAGCGGAGCGAGATCGACCGGATGGTCAAGGAAGCCGAGGTCCACGCCGAAGAGGACAAGGCTCGCCGCGAGATGGTCGAGGTCCGCAACCAGGCCGAACATCTGGCCCACGAACTGGATAAGCAGCTGCGCGACTATGGCGATAAGGTTCCCGCGGAGGTCCGCAGTGAAGTCGAGTCGGCGGTCGGGCGGGTTCGTGAGGCGGCCAAGGGCGACGATGTGACGGCGATTCGCCGGAGCATGGACGACCTGCAGCGGATCGCCCAGAAGCTGGGGGAGACGCTCTACAAGAGCGCAGGCACGGGTGCGGCCGGTTCCGGAGCCGCCGGCTCTGCCACCAACGGCGCCACTGAACAGGGTGCGGCCGGGAGCCAGAAGCCCGGCGACGACGTCATTGACGCAGAGTTCGAGGAGAAGAAATAGGACAGGATGAGCGCTGCTTGCCTGGCGAGTTGCGTAAATCGTAGTTCGATTGACATAAACAAAGGGGCGTCCGCCAGGGCGCCCCTTTGTTTGCGCGCGGGATGGGTAGGCGGGTCACATCCAGGTGACTACGGCCAGCAGGGCGGCCGAGGCGATCAACCACAGGATTGACACCAGCAGCAGGAATTGCGCCCAGGGCCAGCCGCTTTGCATGCGGGTCATGATCACGTTGGGCAGGACCCAGACGCCGGCGAAGCTGGCAAGCATGACCGCGCCGTGCTGCAAGGCGATAGGGCCGCCGGCCAGGATCAGGGCGATGCCGATCACGAAGAGCAGGGCCGCCAGAATCGCCGAGCGGATCACCGCTGGATCGAGCCGGTAGCGCAGGACGTACTCGGGGGAGCGGAGCATGCGGACGGTGTGCGCGCGGCGAGGGTTGAATCGCTGGCCGCACTCCGGGCAGCGCCACTCGCGCAGGCCGGTGAGGTTGTAGCCGCACTCGGGACAGCGGAGCGCCAGCTGCTCGGGCAGGGGCTCGCCTTCGGGGGGCAGATCGAGGTTGGGAATTGCCTTGTGCGGATCGCGGGCGACCTCTCGCCAGGCGCGTAGCCAACTGCGCAGGCCGTGACCGGGTGCCTCCGGCTCGGGGCCGCAGCGTGTGTCATGCTTGGTCATGCCAACCAATACTCAATGCCCGGGCACGTCCCGGGGCCGTACTCCCTGATCCGCGCAGAGCATTATAGCAGGGAACCGCAGGGTATTGCAGGGCAGATAGTAGCGATTGAGCGGGAGAGCAGGGCAATCGCATGTACGTGTGGCATGGCCATGCTGGCCATGAACATCCCAGGCGTCCCGCCCGTAGCGGCCTGAAGGGCCGACAGAATCGTGCTCCTGATGCCCGTGTTACTCACGGGCAAGATGCCCGTGCCACGAC